>NZ_LVLC01000034.1 GCF_002092855.1 Campylobacter concisus | reverse complement strand
ATTTAGCTGAAATTTTATGAAGATTAGTTTGAAGTCTCTGAAGCTACGGCTGTAAAAAGCACGTCTGATGAGCTATTTAGCGCAGTTTCAACTGAGTCTTGGATAACGCCAATCGTAAAGCCAACTGTGACAAACTGCATGGCAATGTCGTTGCCGATACCAAAAAGACCGCACGCTAATGGCACTAAAAGAAGTGAGCCGCCAGCCACACCAGATGCGCCACATGCACCAAGAGCTGAGATAAAGCATAGAAGTAGTGCATCGCCAAATGTAACTGTGATAGATGGGATAGAATTTACCGCAGTAAGCGCTAGGATACTAATGGTAAC
>NZ_LVLC01000033.1 GCF_002092855.1 Campylobacter concisus | reverse complement strand
TATGTCTATTGTACTGGGGTACAGTGTTGAAAGATTTGTGTGATATTGTGAAACAAACAGTAGGGATTTAGAGTTAATTTGTTTTTCTTCAGTTAGGCTAAAATAGGGTCAAATTTGTAGATTAATATTAAATGAAATAAACGCTAAAAATATAGGTATTGCAAAATTTACAGTTGTTATTTTTGGATACTAGGTAGTAAAGCAACTAAATACTTTTAGTTGCTTTACATATAAAGGATTTATTTCTTTTATATAATCAACTAAATATCCGGAGTAATAGAATCATTGTCAACTTTAATTATAACCGAATATGTGTTGCCATCGTGATCTAGCTCTGCTTTATACGTTTTATTGCTAGCATCACCGTCATTTGTAATCTCATGCCAACCGTTTTTGCTACCACTATTTTCAAGAGTTACTCTATCGTCTGAGCCATACTTAAGCTTTAAAACAGTTTCTATTTCGTCAATGCCGTGATTTTTTTCAGGTACGTTTAACACATCTGCAATATTAACCTTAAGCCTAGCATTTGCTACATTTGATATGTCTATCGAGTCGTATACGTGATTCATAACGCCTGCATGATTTTGACTTAAGCCGTGTTCCATTATACTAGATAGATCTATATTGCTATTTTCAGAACTATCTACAATAATATGCCTTTCTTCCCCTTCATTGGTTATTTTATTTATCACTCTACCGTGTATTTCGTTATCTCCGCTATCTTTTTGGATATGATTTATAACACCTTCTCCTTTAGTGTGTTGGCCCATATCGTCGTAACTTTCCGTACTGAATCTAGATATAGTATCGTCACCGTTACCGTCTTTTATATTTAGGTTATTTATAGTACCTCCACTAAACGCTTTTATGGTATCGGTTCCACCTCCACCGTTTACGTTATCTATCTTAGAGTCTTGATACGTTCCGCTACGCCCACTTCCAACCACGACCTCGTTTTGTCCATTTCCTAAATTTACAGTACCGATTTCACCTCCGTCGATTGCGCTAACAAATTGTTTACCGCTACCACTAAAGTTTATATCCCCGGTTATTTTAGAGTCATCGCCCATTGCCGTAATTCTATTATTATGACTTAAATTTAGATTGGTTGAAATATTGCCACCGTCAATTACTTCTATTTTAGTGTCACCATTAAAATTAAGATTGCTATCCACTGTAGTCTTGTTTACTTGAAGCTGACTATTTCCTTCTATATCGTTTATACCGTTTATGCGAGATCCTTTATATAGGTTGAACGTATCATCACCTTTTCCACCTTCGATTTGACCTCCTACGCTACCATTATATACGTCTATTCTATCGTCACCTTCTCTAGCATCAATCTTACCGTGAACTATAGCATCTTTGGTTCCATTATGATATCCACTTATATCTATAAAATCCCTTCCGTGACCCCCTATAACGT
This sequence comes from Campylobacter concisus, assembly GCF_002092855.1. Lineage (NCBI taxonomy): Bacteria > Pseudomonadati > Campylobacterota > Epsilonproteobacteria > Campylobacterales > Campylobacteraceae > Campylobacter > Campylobacter concisus. The sequence goes on along the minus strand of NZ_LVLC01000033.1, from coordinate 974 downwards.
CTCCGTCTATTACCGTATTTTGGCTCAAACTTATTTCTGCGCTTTGGTTTGAGGCGCTATTTGCTGTAATACTTCCTTTAATATGAACGTCGCTTGTACCCATAGTAACATTACCATCAGCAGTGACATTTCCATTTATCGTAACACTAGTACCTGGAGCAGATGTTCCTCCGATACTAACTCTATCCTCGTATCTCGTATGATTATCGCCCACATGTCCAGGAATGCCACTATTAGACGATCTGCCCGCGTTTATATTGCCATCTACGTCAGTCATTACGGTTATATAATCATTTCCATCTCCGCCGTTAATGTCGCCTACGACTTTTCCGTGACCATCTTTGATGCCGGTACCCATAACCTCTATCTTATCGTTATCCGCTCCGCCGTCTATATTACCAGTGATATTAGAATTTGTTACAGTTATAGTATCTTCTCCACTATCTCCAGTAATGGCTTCACGACTTGTTGATCCGTCACTATTGGTAATAGTCTTACCACTAATAGTAGAATTATCTACGGTTATACCATCGCTTCCCGAACCACCAGAAACATTTTCTGTCTCGGCACCGTTTTTGAGATCAACGTTATCGTTTCCAACTCCTGAGTGTACAGATGTTATTTTTGCATTGTCTACGGTTATATTATTTGGAGTATCTGAACCAAATACTTTTAAATTTTGACCAGGATCTACTATCTTAGCTACTGAGCCATCATCTAGATAGTTTGAAGCTTTTGCCGCGCTAGTTACTGCTAGGTCTTTAGCGTTATCTTGACCGATAGCAAGGTTGCCGTCTTTACTTACATACCAGCCTTCTTTATAATCAAATGCACTAGGAGCGGTAGGATCGTTAGGAGTTAGATAATCTCTACCGTCAGTATGTCTATATACGTGATATCCGTTAGGTATAGAAGAGGCAAATGAGTCTAAGAGTGCAGAAGATGTGCTTTCTCCCTTATACGCCGACAATGGA
>NZ_LVLC01000032.1:0-5000 GCF_002092855.1 Campylobacter concisus | reverse complement strand
ATGTCCCAGTTCGGATTGGAGTCTGCAACTCGACTCCATGAAGCCGGAATCGCTAGTAATCGTAGATCAGCCATGCTACGGTGAATACGTTCCCGGGTCTTGTACTCACCGCCCGTCACACCATGGGAGTTGATTTCACTCGAAGCCGGAATACTAAATTAGTTACCGTCCACAGTGGAATCAGCGACTGGGGTGAAGTCGTAACAAGGTAACCGTAGGAGAACCTGCGGTTGGATCACCTCCTTTCTAGAGTACATATAGATATTCTCTCACAAGATATCTATAAGAAAGATATTCTCAATCATCCTTGTTTAGTTTTGAAAGATTGATAGACCTATAGGGGCCTATAGCTCAGCTGGTTAGAGTGCACCCCTGATAAGGGTGAGGTCACAAGTTCAAGTCTTGTTAGGCCCACCAGAGAATTTAATTGGGGAATTAGCTCAGCTGGGAGAGCGCCTGCTTTGCACGCAGGAGGTCAGCGGTTCGATCCCGCTATTCTCCACCATAAAATAGTTTAACTATATTAAGTCTAATTAGAGAGCTTAAAAATTAAACTTTCTAATTAGACTTTTGTCTAAATGTTCTTTTAATTAATATTGTTAATAGTCACAAGCAAGTTTTAAAAACAATTTTACAGGACTTGTTAAAGATTTAAATTTCTATTCTCTTTGCATTTAATGCAAAAGTTTGACATCACAATCTATTTAGGATTTAAAACTTATCTAAATAGTAGTCAATGCTTTCCGTCTTGAGAGCTAGAATTTAAATACAGTAACATAAAGTTATCTTTAACAAGGAAGTGATGCGAATTAGAATAATCTAATATAGAAAAGGTAAGCTACAAAGAGCAAGTGGTGGATGCCTTGGCTAGTAGAGGCGATGAAAGACGTGCCAGGCTGCGATAAGTCTCGGGGAGCCGTCAAGGGGCTTTGATCCGGGAATTTCTGAATGGGGCAACCCAGTTAAGCGCGAGCTTAACTACCTAATATGGAGCGAACGAGGGGAATTGAAACATCTTAGTACCCTCAGGAAAAGAAATCAAAAGAGATTACGCTAGTAGCGGCGAGCGAACGCGTAAGAGGGCAAACCACTAGTTTACTAGTGGGGTTGTAGGACTGCAACATAGACTAAACTTAGCTAATAGAATAATCTGGAAAGATTAAGCATAGAGGGTGATACTCCCGTATATGAAAGCTTTGTTTTACTTAGCAGTATCCTGAGTAGGGCGGAACACGTGATATTCTGTCTGAAGCTGGGTAGACCACTATCCAACCCTAAATACTACTACTAGACCGATAGTGCACAAGTACCGTGAGGGAAAGGTGAAAAGAACTGAGGTGATCAGAGTGAAATAGAACCTGAAACCATTTGCTTACAATCATTCAGAGCCCTATGATTTATCAGGGTGATGGACTGCCTTTTGCATAATGAGCCTGCGAGTTGTGATGTCTGGCGAGGTTAAGGAAACCCGGAGCCGTAGCGAAAGCGAGTCTTAATAGGGCGTTTAGTCAGACGTTGCAGACCCGAAACGATGTGATCTATCCATGAGCAGGTTGAAACCGGTGTAAGAGCCGGTGGAGGACCGAACCCGCTAGCGTTGAAAAGCTATGGGATGACTTGTGGATAGGGGTGAAAGGCCAATCAAACATCGTGATAGCTGGTTCTCTCCGAAATATATTTAGGTATAGCGTCATGTAGTAACACTAGGGGGTAGAGCACTGAATGGGCTAGGGCATACACCAATGTACCAAACCCTATCAAACTCCGAATACCTAGTGTGTAATCATGGCAGTCAGGCGGCGAGTGATAAAATCCGTCGTCGAGAGGGGAACAACCCAGACTAACAGCTAAGGTCCCTAAATCTCATTTAAGTGGAAAACGATGTGGAGTTACTTAAACAACCAGGAGGTTGGCTTAGAAGCAGCCATCCTTTAAAGAAAGCGTAATAGCTCACTGGTCTAGTGATTCTGCGCGGAAAATATAACGGGGCTAAAATGAGTACCGAAGCTTTAGACTTAGTTTTACTAAGTGGTAGGAGAGCGTTGTATTTGCGTTGAAGGTATACCGGTAAGGAGTGCTGGAGCGAATACAAGTGAGCATGCAGGCATGAGTAGCGATAATTGGGGTGAGAATCCCCAACGCCGTAAACCCAAGGTTTCCTACGCGATGCTCGTCATCGTAGGGTTAGCCGGGTCCTAAGCAAAGTCCGAAAGGGGTATGCGATGGAAAATTGGTTAATATTCCAATGCCAACTATAATGTGCGATGGAAGGACGCTTAGAGTTAAGCAAGCTAGCGGATGGTAGTGCTAGTCGAAAGGTGTAGGTTAAGATCCAGGCAAATCCGGATCTTTTTAAGCCGAGACCCCACAGGCGTTTGAAGTTCTTCGGAATGGATAGCGAATTGCTGATACTGTCGAGCCAAGAAAAGTTTCTAAGTTTAGTTATAGTTGCCCGTACCGTAAACCGACACAGGTGGGTGGGATGAGTATTCTAAGGCGCGTGGAAGAACTCTCTTCAAGGAACTCTGCAAAATAGCACCGTATCTTCGGTATAAGGTGTGCCTAACTTTGTGAAGGATTTACTCCGTAAGCATTGAAGGTTACAACAAAGAGTCCCTCCCGACTGTTTACCAAAAACACAGCACTCTGCTAACTCGTAAGAGGATGTATAGGGTGTGACGCCTGCCCGGTGCTCGAAGGTTAATTGATGACGTTAGCTCTGCGAAGCGTTTGATCGAAGCCCGAGTAAACGGCGGCCGTAACTATAACGGTCCTAAGGTAGCGAAATTCCTTGTCGATTAAATATCGACCTGCATGAATGGCGTAACGAGATGGGAGCTGTCTCGAAGAGGGATCCAGTGAAATTGTAGTGGAGGTGAAAATTCCTCCTACCCGCGGCAAGACGGAAAGACCCCGTGGACCTTTACTACAGCTTGACACTGCTATTGGGATAAAAATGTGCAGGATAGGTGGGAGGCTTTGATCCATAGACGCCAGTTTATGGTGAGCCATTGTTGAGATACCACTCTTTTTTATTCTGATAGCTAACTAGCTTGAGTTATCCTCAAGTAGGACAATGTCTGGTGGGTAGTTTGACTGGGGCGGTCGCCTCCCAAAATGTAACGGAGGCTTACAAAGGTTGGCTCAGAACGGTTGGAAATCGTTCGTAGAGTATAAAGGCATAAGCCAGCTTAACTGCAAGACATACACGTCAAGCAGAGACGAAAGTCGGTCTTAGTGATCCGGTGGTTCTGTGTGGAAGGGCCATCGCTCAAAGGATAAAAGGTACCCCGGGGATAACAGGCTGATCTCCCCCAAGAGCTCACATCGACGGGGAGGTTTGGCACCTCGATGTCGGCTCATCGCATCCTGGGGCTGGAGCAGGTCCCAAGGGTATGGCTGTTCGCCATTTAAAGCGGTACGCGAGCTGGGTTCAGAACGTCGTGAGACAGTTCGGTCCCTATCTGCCGTGGGCGCAAGAAGATTGAGGAGAGTTGACCCTAGTACGAGAGGACCGGGTCGAACCAACCACTGGTGTACGAGTTGTTCTGCCAAGAGCACCGCTCGGTAGCTATGTTGGGATGTGATAACTGCTGAAAGCATCTAAGCAGGAAGCCAACTCCAAGATGAATCTTCTTTTAAGAGCTCATATAGACTATGTGTTTGATAGGCTGGGTGTGTAATGGATGAAAGTCCTTTAGCTGACCAGTACTAATAGCTCGTCTGCTTATCTTTTTATAAGCATCACTTCCTTGTTAAGGATAAAAACTTAATAAGATATGTTTTTGCAAAACTTTGTTTATGACTTTTAACTTTATCAAGTAGTGTTAAATAAGAGATTTATCTAATATATCTTTTATTTAACACTGCCCGTGACTATACAGACGAGGAAACGCCTTGCTCCATCTCGAACCAAGAAGCTAAGCTCGTCCTGGCTGATGATACTCTCCCTTACTGGGATGTTGGAAAAGTAGGTCGTTGCGGGCTTTGTTAATTTTTAATCTTCTTTATCTAAACAATCTTCTTTTAATATTTTTTTAATTTATAACAAAATATCAAATCTAAAATTTATTTATATTTTTAAATAATTAGACTTTTTATCTCTATGTTTATAAATATCTTTTAGTTTATGCCTTTATACAAGTGTTGACTAAAAACACCAAATATGATAGACTCCAAACCCAAATTTACCCAAAAAGGACAAAAATGAAAAAGATTATATTCTCACTATTAGCAGCAGCTTCTACATTACTAGCAGCCATAAATTTAAACACCGCCACAAAAGAAGAGTTAATGAGTTTAGATGGTATAGGTTCTTCAAAGGCAGATGCAATAATAGAGTATAGAAAAGCGAATAAATTTAACTCAATAGAAGATATAAAAAATGTAAATGGTATAGGCGATAAGACATTTGAAAATTTAAAATCAGATATATCAGTATCAGGCACTACAAAGATAGATGACACAAAATCTAAAATAAAATCTAAAAAAGATGAGATAAAAGAAAAAGCAAGTAAAAAGAGTGATGAAGTAAAAGAGAAAAAAGATAGTGCTAAAGATAGTGCAAAAGAAGTCAAAGATAAGAAAGAAAAGCTAAAAGATAAAGCAGAGAAAAAGAGTAAAGCTAAAAAAGAGAAGAGCAAAGAGTAATAAATCTAGAAATTTATAAAAATTCTTACATAAAGTATATAAAAATAGTTAGGAGCGCATAGCGTTCCTAATAAAAAATAGATTGGTTTTTATATATTTGCCTACTTTTTAAATTCTATAACTTAGTTTGTCAACTTTTTAAATTTTTATAGATTAATAAGTTCATCTAATAGATCTTGTAAAGTAATGCTTCTTAAACTATCCTCTAAAGCTTCTTGTGCTTTTAGGAAGTGGTTGGTTAAGAGGCCTTCGATCTTGCCGCCAAGCGGGCAGGCTTTAGGTGAGTCAGAGTGGATCTTGAAAAGTTTTTCTTTATCATTTACTGCGTTAAAAATTTGAAGGAGGGTTAG
>NZ_LVLC01000031.1 GCF_002092855.1 Campylobacter concisus | reverse complement strand
AGTTTGTCTAATCTATTATAAATTATAAAATAATAGACTGGCTCAATCGATCACTTGTTTAGATTTCAAAGATTGACTAATAGTTTAACAATTGTAAGTTAAAAGAACTTTCTGCTCTGCGTTTTGCAAAACAGAAAGTGAAGTATATAGAAGTGATGCTTAAATACAGATAAAAATCAGGCTAATTTTTAAAAACCCATAAAGAAATTTTGAAGTCCAACTTTTCCATTAAATATAATATCTTTTTTGTTTGGATCATATTTAAATTCACTTATTACTTTTTTGTCTTCTTCTTTAAAATATCCAGCAGATATCAAAGTAGGCTCAACAAAAGCTACTTCTGGCACTAATGTATCAAAAAAATTTGCCAGACTTTCATCGACACTTATTTTTCCACTAAGAGATAATTTATCAAAAATTTCTGACTGATTTGTTCCCTTTTTAAAGCCATTTACTGCTGCATCCAAATTTAGCTTTAAAGCCTTATCTCCTTTTTTAAAGCTTAATGTATCTATTTTTATACTTGGATTCTTTTCTAATATTTGATCTATTATCTCATCAAAATTTAATCCAGCTAAAACATTATAATTTTCTTCATTATTTAAATTATTAAGCTTGTCTAATACATTATTTAATGCAGGCACATTGATATTTGCGATTTTGCTATCAAAGACAAAATCTGTATATTTTACTTTATCAACTGCTACTATACCTATTTTTATAACATCGTCCGATCTTCCAAGATCATTTGAGATTTCAAATTTTGAATCATACTTAAAGTCATCTATCAAGATATTACTTATATCATTAGATGCGAAAGACACCCTTTTAAATTTAACTTTTGCCAAATAAGGTACAAGCTGGCTTTCTAAAATTTTTGAAATCTTAACTGGCTCTTTATAACTTGAGTCAATATAAAACCCTTCGATATTTAGATCAACTTTGTTGTACTCACTAAAATCTTTCAAAACAATCTTATCTGCTTCAACCTTTAAGCTGTTTATATTATCTTTTGAATCAAGCGTCATACCAATTTTTATATCTTTTGTATTAACGGCGGTTTTTTGCTTATCATTAAATTCAATATTGCTAAATTTAATATCCACATCTTTATCGCCAGTTAAGCTAACTTTTGTTTTAGTTGTTGCAATAACATTTGATCCCATAAATGTTGCGATAATGTTTTTAATCATATCGTTTTGAATAGAAATTTTTGAGTCTATTTCAAAGCCATCTATAAAAGCAAGCACTGTATGAGAAATTTCATTTTCTACTTTAAAAACCAAATCCTCATTTACATTTTTACCAAATATATTTTCCAAAAGATCTTTTGAAACACTAAAATCAAATGATCCTTTTGAACCAAAAAAACCTTTTTTGTAATTGTTATTAGAAATTTTAAAGCCCTTAATATTGTTTAGATCATTCACTATCCTTTGATAGTTTTTCTCCACCTCATTTGAAGCAAAATAAACCGCTCCAATGGCCACCACGATAACCACGATTAAAGCAGATATCACCTTTTTCATGCTTTTCTCCTTTTTGTAATATGTTGTAAAAAAAACAAAATTCCAAGCAACAAACAAACCATAGCAAGAGACATAATATATCCATGCTCGCCAAGATAGTCGCTTGCGCCTACAAAATAATCACCCGCTTTAAAGCTGGCAAATCCGATAATGACCGCCCAAAGTACTGACGAGATCAAATTTATAATGCTAAATTTATAAAATGAATACTTCGTAAGTCCAAGTGCGATAGGAACCAAAGTTTTGACGCCGTAGATAAATTTTTTGATAAATATTATCTTATCGCCGTGTTTTTTGGCCAAAATTCCTGCATAAGCAAGCTTTCTTTTATGATTTTTGATATAAGGCATAAGTGAGTTTTTATTAAATCTTGCGACATAAAAAATTAGTGTATCGCCGATTGTATTTGCCACAGCAGCGACAATTATACTAAGAGTGATATCCATCTTGCCAGCAAAACTTAAAATTCCAGCGGCGATTAATGCAACCATACCGCCACCAAGGCTATAAAAAAACAATACAATATAGCCGTATGTTGAAACTGAGTTTATGATATCTTGCATTAATCTCCTAAAAGTTTAGATGCGGAGGCTATTAGCTGTTCGTATGCATAGCCACTTTGCTTTAAAATTTCTTCCCTTGCACTGATGACTGCTCCACCAAAGCTAGCTCCCGCAAAAAAACCATCATTTGCGGCATATGCGTAGATATCACTTGAAAATTTAAAATCACTTACTTTACTGTAATTGCGTCCAATGTCGCCAAAAGCTACTGACAGCTTCGTGTCAAGCGTGATCTTGGCATCTTTAATATCGTGGATAACGCTATCTTTAAATATAAAAAGCACAAGCGAACTATCTTCATAACCAAGCTGTATACCGATGCTACCGCCACTTATGCTAACTGGCAAAATTTCACTTGGCGAGTTAATGTTACCAATAACCATGATGCCATCTCCACCCATGCCACCAACGACAAAACCGACCTTTTTAACACTTGGAAAGATGATCGTTGCTTTTGACTGCTCGATTAGCTCTTTTATAGGAGCGTTTCTAGCACCTCTCATAGTTGTTATAAACGAGTTTGCAGAGTCCAGCACGAGCTCCTCACTGGCAAAGCCAAGTGAGAAAAATAATAAAATTGAAAAAAGAAATTTCATATCTTGCCGTTATTTCGCAAAATCAACAGCGCGAGTCTCTCTGATAACGCTTACTTTTATCTCACCAGGATACTGCACTTTGCTCTCGATCTCTTGAGCTATCTCTTTTGCTACAAGCACGGCTTCATCATCGTTTATGAGCTTAGCATTTGCTATGACACGAATTTCTCGGCCAGCATTGATCGCATAAGCTTGCTTGATGCCATCTTTACTTTTTGCGATATTTTCGATCTCTTCGACACGCTTTAAGAAGCTCTCAAGTACCTCGCGCCTTGCACCTGGACGAGCTGCACTTAGTGCGTCAGCTGCGCAAACAGCCGCACTTTCTATACTTGTTGCTTCTTCGTGTCCATGATGGGCATAAATGGCATTGATAACTACTGGATGCTCTTTATAGCGTTTACAAATTTCAGCTCCAAGATCAACGTGACTACCCTCGTATTCGTGAGTTAATGCCTTGCCGATATCGTGAAGTATGCCAGCTCTTTTTGCTAGTTTCTCATCTCCGCCACACTCAGCTGCAATGATGCCAGCCAAATGCGCCACTTCAAGGCTGTGAGCCAAGGCATTTTGTCCGTAGCTTGCTCTAAATTTAAGTTTACCTATTAGTTTTACTATCTCTGGATGAATTTTATTTAGACCAAGATCCATGACGATATTTTCGCCCTCTTCTTGTATACTTTGCTCAAATTCTTCAGTCACTTTTTTGTGAAGGTCTTCTATCCTTGCTGGCTGAATTCTTCCATCCTCCACTAAAAGCTCGATCACTCTTGTTGCGATCGCACGTCTGTAAAGATTGAAGCTGCTTAGTATGATCGCGTGAGGCGTGTCGTCGATGATAATATCAACGCCAAGCACCATTTCAAGGGTCTTGATGTTACGCCCCTCTTTGCCAATGATCCTACCTTTTAGCTCATCGTTTTTGATATTTACGACATTTATTAGACGCTCAGCCGCAAATTCTCCAGCAAATCTTGACGTAGCCTGCGCCAAGATATAATTAACCCTCTTTTTAGCCTCTCTTTTTGCCTCTTCTTCGTATTTTCTAACGATGTGAGCGATATCCGCACGAGACTTCTCCTCAACCTTTTTAAGTACGACTTCTTTTGCCTCTTCTTCTGTTAAGCCAGCAGCGTGCTCAAGTACCCTTATCGCCTCTTCTACCTTATTTTGGTAAGTCGCTTTTAAATTTAAACCCTCTTCGTAAGTGATCTTTGCGTCTTGCTTATCTTTTTCAAAAAGCTCTTTACTTTCGTTTAAAAGCTCTTGCTCATTTAATAAAATTTTCTCTTTTTTGGCTAGTTCATCAAATTTACTTGCATACTCTTTTTGAAGCTTTGTCGTCTTGTCATCGTATCTTTTTTTAGCCTCAAATTCGGCCTCTTGTACTGAAATTTTAGAATTTTTAAGCGTTAGCTCAGCTTCATACTCAATAGCTTTTGCCTTTGCTTTTGCTTGTTCTAAGAAGATGTTGTAGTTTGCATCATTTATCTTTTTGGCGTATAGATACCCTGCTCCAACGCCCGCCACACCGGCTCCTAAGCCTATTAAAACCTCTATCATTTATTCCTCTTTTTATATAATTTTTATTTGGGGTTATATAAAAGTCTGCTACCACGTCTTGTGCATTTGAAAGCACATCTTTGGTGTAAAAGTCTTTTATCTCAAGAAAAACTATCCGTTTTGGCTTAATGGGCAAAGAGTCAAAAAATCTATCATAAAATCCTTTTCCATGCCCTATCCTAGCCATAGCTCCATCAACCCCAATCGCTGGAACTACTGCCATATCAAGTCTAACATTATCCATTTTTTTGCCAGATGGCTGTCTGACGTTAAATTTATAAGTTATAAATGGCAGTCGCAATCTTACCATCTCTAAGCTAAGACCTACCATAAAAGGGGCAAAAATTTCACATTTATGTGATAAATTTCGCCTTATTTTAAGCACATCAACTTCGTAGTTAAGTGGCAAATAAAACAGTACTTTCTTAGAATTTGTAAAATTTATCAATTTTAAAAGAGTTTTCGTAGCTTTATAATGCGAGCATTTGGCCTTAAATTTAGTAAGTTTCATCAAATTTGCTCTTGCATTTTTTCTAAATTCATTTTTTTCTAAATTAACGCTCATTTTATGCTCTTTCTTGTATAATCCTGAAATCTTATTCAAAAGGAAATTCATGACATTAAAACGAGCAATTATAACATCACTTTGCATTTTTGCATTTTTTGGATGCGGCGATGAGAACAACCAAAAAAAAGAGCAAAATACAAGCGAACAAACACAAGGCAAAATTTTAGATAAAAATGCCAGCAAAGATGAAAATTTAAGCAAAGACTCACTCACTCCAAAAATGAGTGAAAATGCCCAAGAAAACGAGATAAAAGAGATAAATCTAAAGCTGCTAAATGGCACAACTATGCAGATTACAAAAAGAAGTAATGGCTTTGATGTAAAAGATGGTAAAAAAGCAACTCTTTACGTATTTTTTGCCACTTGGTGCCCTCCGTGCAAGGCTGAGATCCCACACCTAAACAACCTAAGCGAGAAATTTAAAAACGAACTAGATATAGTTGGTGTGCTACTTGAAGACAAAAGTGAAGATGAAGTAAAAGATTTTGCTCAAAAATATAAAATAAAATACGAAGTCGCGGTTGGCGAGGGAAATTTTTTATTTGAAAAAGCGATGGGCGGCATAAAAGGCTTGCCTGCGTCAGCACTTTTTAAAGCGAATGGCGACTACGTTCAGGGCTACATCGGTCTTGTACCTGAAGAGATGCTTGAAAACGACATAAATAGGGCAACAAAATAATGCTTGATTTTCTGAAAAAAGGCCTTGAGAAGACTTTTGGAGCGATAAGCTCAGCGAAGAAGTCAAAAAAGATAGACAAAGAGAACTTAGAAGAAATTTTACTTGAGGCCGACGTAGCCTATGAGATCGTGGAAGAAATTTTATACTACTTGCCGCCACAAGATGAAGTGAGCAGAGCTGATCTTAGGCGCGTTATGAGTAGCTATTTTATCTACGAAAATGAGCGTGTGATCGAGCCTGATAAGCCATTTGTCGATCTTATCCTTGGCGTAAATGGCGCTGGTAAGACGACAACCATCGCAAAGCTAGCAAATTTATATAAAAATAATGGTAAAAGCGTTATTTTGGGCGCTTGTGATACATTTAGAGCTGGAGCGATCGAGCAACTCCGCCAGTGGTCAATTAGACTAAATGTGCCAATAGTCGCCACACAGCAAGGGCATGATCCTTCGGCTGTTGCTTACGATACGATCAGCTCAGCCCTTGCAAAAGGTATCGACCGAGTCATCCTTGACACAGCCGGCAGACTTCAAAACCAGACAAATTTAGCAAACGAGCTAGAAAAGATCGTTCGTATTAGCAAAAAAGCTTACGAAAAAGCGCCTCACCGCAAAATTTTGATTCTTGATGGCACGCAAGGTAACGCCGGAGTTGCGCAAGCAAAGGCATTTAACGATATCATCTCGCTTGATGGTGTCATCATCACAAAGCTTGATGGTACCGCAAAGGGTGGAGCACTATTTGGCGTGGCAAGAGAGCTTGAGCTACCTATATTTTATATAGGCGTTGGCGAGAGCATGGATGATATCATCAAATTTAACCCAGATGAGTTTTTAGACGAGCTAATGGACGCCATTTTTGAGTAGAGTAAAATTTCTTAGTAAAATTTGCTTTTTCGCTGCTCTTTTGGCAATTGATTTTCTTGCATTTACTCCAAAATCTCCTACTATCATCGAAAATTCGTGGGATAAAGCAAATCATTTTTTAGCTTTTTTCGTCCTTTATATACTGCTCTACCTTGGCTATGAGTTTAAAATTTTTAAAAATTTAGCCTTACTTTTAGCCTTCGGAGTGCAAATAGAAATCGTTCAGGCGTTTTTACCAAACAGGAGCTTTAGCCTGCTTGACATCGTGGCTGACATGATCGGAGCGGCTTTTGGAGTGATAGTAGTTGAAATTTTAAAAAGGATAATTTATGGCAAAAGCAAAGCCAGTTTTTGAGTGTCAAGCCTGCGGTAATCAACAGGCAAAGTGGCTGGGCAAATGCCCACAATGTGGGGCTTGGGATAGCTTTGTCGAGCTTAGCCAGCAAGAGATAAAGATAAGCAAAGAGATAGCAAAAAGCACCGGAGTAGCCAGCAAAGCCATAAGCATAGACGAAGTTGAAATTCAAAATTTCACGAGGTTTAGCACTAAAGATAGCGAGCTAGATCTTGTTCTTGGTGGCGGTGTAGTCGAGGGCTCACTTGTGCTTATAGGCGGTAGCCCGGGCATCGGTAAATCAACATTGCTTCTAAAAATTGGCTCAAATTTAGCAAAAGACGGTAAAAAAACGCTCTATGTAAGCGGCGAAGAGAGCCAAAGCCAAATAAAAATGAGAGCTGACAGGCTAAATGCGGTGGATAAAAATTTATACCTGTTAACTGAAATTTGCCTAGAAGATATCCTGCTAGAAGTGCAAAAGAGCGACTACAAGGTGCTAGTCATTGACTCCATACAAACACTTTATAGCCAAAATATTACCTCCGCTCCAGGCTCTATCACGCAGGTTCGTGAGATCACATTTGAGCTGATGAGGCTTGCAAAGAGCCAAAATATCTGCGTTTTCATCATCGGACACATAACCAAAGAGGGCTCGATCGCAGGTCCTAGAGTGCTTGAACACATGGTCGATGTGGTGCTTTATTTTGAGGGCGATGCAAGCAGAGAGCTGAGAATTTTACGTGGGTTTAAAAACCGCTTTGGCTCAACGAGTGAGGTTGGTATATTTGAGATGAGCCAGCACGGACTGGTGAGCGCAAACGAGGTTTCTAGTAAATTTTTCACACGTGGCGGAGCGATGAGTGGCAGTGCGATAACTATCATAATGGAAGGCTCAAGAGCGCTTAGTATCGAGATACAAGCACTCGTTTGCGAAAGTGCCTATCCAAAACGAAGCTCGACTGGCTTTGAGAGAAACCGCCTAGATATGCTGCTAGCCCTACTTGAGCGAAAGCTTGAAATTCCACTTGGGCACTACGACGTCTTTATAAACGTTTCAGGTGGCGTTAAGATAAGCGAAACTGCGGCAGATCTAGCCGTCATCGCAGCGATAATCAGCAGCTTCAAAAACCGCCCTATCAGCAAGGATAGTGTATTCATCGGTGAGCTAAGCCTAAATGGTGAGATAAGAGAAATTTTCAACCTCGACCAGCGACTAAAAGAGGCAAAAACGCAGAAATTTAAAAACGCCATCATCCCAAACAAACCGCTTGACACACAAGGGCTAAAGTGCTTTTACGCCAAAGATATCACACAAGTGCTTGAGTGGATGTAAATTTGTCTTGCCAGCGATTTAACATCAATACTTTGCTGGCTAGGCCATGTTTTTTGAAATTTATCTTAAGTCTGAGAGCATCTATGCTTTTCTTTGAAAAATTAAATTATAAAATTTCCATTCTTTGCTTATAAAATACCTATGCCTTCTTATCCACTTTAAGCTTTGCAACTTTTTCTAAAATTTCAAACATGCTCTTACCACTATCAAATTCACTCTTTATAAATTTATAAAGCTCTTTAAATCTCTCATCGGCTTCAAACTTATAGGTTTGAGATTTTTTAGTAACTTGTATAGGTGTAAATTTCTTCTCTTTGGCGTTGTCTTCTTTTTCAAGATTATCTATATTCTGAACACCTTTTTCGTTTAGCTCTTTTAATATATTGACAGCATTTTTAGCATCTTCACTAGACAAAGTTAGATCAAATCGCTCTTTTAATACATATTTAGCCCACTCCTCTTTAAACTCATCAACGCTCATATCGCTATCAAGCATATCAATAGTCCTTGAGTTTTGCATAAATAGCAAATCGCTATCGCCACGATATTCATTTAAAAATTCATTTACAGTATATGGGGTATCTCTTAAAATTTTTGGCTTATCATTGTCTGGTTTTGCTTGCTGACCTTGTATGTACTCTACAAACAAACCCTTACTTTCATTTATGAAATTTTTAAGATCTGATAGCTGCTCGCTTGTAAAGTTAGGATCATAACCTCTAAGCTTTCCTATGATAGTGACTTTTGCTTCATCACCCTTTGTAAAGCCAGATAGTGGATATATATGTCTATCATAAGACGCAGCTTGAGCTTTTCTATCAAGCCTTGCGTATTTAGGAAATGTCATACCATAACCCATATCGTTACTAAGTATCTCGTTTATATCGTTAAATTTAAAGCCCATCTCTCTTGCCATATTCTCTCTTGAGAGGTAGTTAGTAGTTGGGAGGTTATTAGAAATTCGCATTTTACTATCCTTAGTCTCTTTAGTTCCATTAAACCTTAATTAAAGATATCGTCTTTTCTTTAAAAAATTTTATAAAAATACGTTTTTTAAATTTATCAGAAGTAGTTAAAAGATATTAAAAAGCTTTGTAAAAATGCATAAATTTTAGACAATCATCACTGCAGCTACGGCAAATCCGCCATCGTGAGTTATGCTAAGGCTTGCTTCTTTGATATTAAAATTTGTATAAATTCTTGGGCTAAATTTTATCTTTGGTGCGTTTTTTGCGTCTTTGCTAAGCTCAATGTCCAAAAAGCCACACTCTTTGCTGATGCCCACACCAAGAGCTTTGCTAGCTGCTTCTTTGGCCGCCCAAAATCCAGCCAAAGTCGCATCATTTTTTACTAGCGCGATCTCGTCATCACTAAGAAATTTTTTTAAAAAAAGCTCGCCATAACGAGCTTTAAGTCTAGAAATTCTATCTATCTTAATGATATCAATACCTATCATTGCACCACAAAATCAGTAAAAAATATGTTTTTGATGTAGCCATCATTTAGCACTTCATTTAACTTACCCACGATCTCGTCTTTTAGCCTATCTTTGCCTTTTGCGGTGCTTACTTCTTCGTAAGTTTTTGATGAAAGTGTTCTGATGATAATATCTCTTAAAAGTGCCTTTTTCTTATCAAGCTCAGGAGTTAGCAACTCATCGCTTTGCTCCATATCGATCTTAGTTTTAAGAAATCTTGAGCCATTTTCGCTAAGCAAATTTACAATAAACTGATCAAGCGGATATATCGGTCCCATATTTGAATAGTCGTTGCTACCATGCTTTGCTTTATTTTGAGCTGGCATGGACTGCGTTTGAGTCTGAGCTGGTGCTTGCATCATGTTTGCCTCTTTTGGCTCGTCAGAACTAAGCATCAAAAACGCGACTAGCCCTCCAATAACTAGCAGCAAAACAAATATCGCAATGATAATTATCATTAATGCACCATTGCCACCTTTTTTTGCCTTTTTCTCTTCAACTTCTTCAGCCATCTTTCCTCCTTTAAGTTTTGGCTATAATTATACAAAAAATTCGCAAAAATGAGAAAAAATGATACATAAGACAAATGCTGCCAGAGCTTTAGATAAACTAAAAATTAATTATGAAATTTTAGAGTATGAAGTTGATTTAAACGATCTTTCAGCCATTCACGTAGCAGCTAGCACCAAGCAAGATATAAAGCAAATTTATAAAACTATTGTTTGTGAGTGTGAGCCTAAAAATTTCGTTGTTGCTTGCTTGCAGGGCGATTTGGAGCTTGACCTAAAGGCGCTTGCTCACGCGTGTGGTGCCAAACGCTGTGAACTTATAAATTTAAAAGACTTAGAAAAGATCACTGGTTACATCAGGGGCGGCTGCTCACCGCTTGCGATGAAAAAGCACTTTGCCACATTCATCGACGAGCGAGCAAAAGAGCAAGAATACGTGTTAGTAAGTGCTGGAGTAAGAGGCAAACAGATAAAGATAGCACCAAATGATCTTTTAAAGGCTTGCGAGGCAAGTTTTGCCAATATCGCTAGGCTAGCTCTTTAAAAACTCTATAAATTTAAACTTCTCGCCTAAAAACTCGGGCGAGAGTAGAAATTTCGCCTGTTTGGCTGCATTTTCATAGGCTTGCTTGCTACCATTTTCAAGCACCAAAGATAAAATTTCATCCACACCAAGATCGCAAACTAAAGCCTCGTTTTGTTTTTTAAATTTAAGCATCTTAAAGCCAGCCTCAAAAAAAGCCTCTTTTGCTTGCTTAAAGCAAAGACTATATGTTAGATCCGAGCTTTTAAAATATGGCTCAAGATCTGAAATTTCAAATAAAGAAAATACTTGATGATCTTTAAAAACTCTTAGGCTAAACTCATTTTTTGGCTCAAATTCGCCGTAATCAAAGCTTAAAAATCTCACTTTTTTTGCTGCATTTGCAAGCTGGAGTGCAAATTTAGCGTAGCTAGTTGATATCTCGCCCTTTTTTATGCCAAATTTCTTTGCAAGGGCTAGTAAATTTTGATCCGCTTTTTGCCAGTGAAATTTTAGATCATCATCCACAAAAAGCATATTTTGCCCATCTATCACCTCGCAACTAAATGCGTCAAATAGCTCATTTGAGATGACAAAAATTTCATCAAACGAGTATTCGCCCAAATTTTCATAGTGCCCTACTCTAACTTCGTCACCAAAGCGTTTTGTAAAAGTCTCAAGCTGTTTTTTACGTAAAATTTCATGAGGCTCGATGATGATAAGCTCTAAATTTGGCAAAATTTCTGGCTCAAGCGTAAAAATTCCTTGCGCAAAGTCAGCTAGCATATCGCCAGAGTTTGCACCAATCTCCACAATCTTGCAAGAGCTAGAAATTTCGCCGTTTCTAAGCAGCTTTAAAAAGTAGTTTGCAAGGCAGGCGCCAAAGAGATAGCCAACGCTTACATTTGTGTAAAAATCGCCCTTTTTACCGATATCTATGCCAAATTTATAGTAGTTTTCATTGACCCAGATATCAAAAAACTCGCTAAATTTCATAGATCAGGCAGCTTCCAACCTCTGTAAAACGCAAACATCCTAACCGTTATGCCAGCAGCAAGCAAGAGCATAGTAAAAAATATATTGGTAAGGCCTAGATGATATAGCACAAAGTAAACAAGCCCCACACCAAGGCTTATCGTGCCGTAAAGTCCGGTGCGTAAAAACCATGGAATTTCATTTAGCAAAATATCTCTTAAGATACCGCCGCCAACTCCGTTAAAAAAGGCGATCATCATCACACCAAAGATGTTGTAGTTGTACTCAATGGCAACCATCGCACCAACGATCGAAAAACAAATAACATCGATCGCATCGGCGAAGATAAATACAAATTTTCGCTCCAAACCTTCTCTTTTTATGTGTAAATTTGCCACTCTTGAAACAATCAACATAAAAATAACAACGCTTACTGGCATGTAGTGTGTAAATGAATAAACCGCCCTACCAACAAGCATATCACGCATGATACCGCCACCAAGTGCAGTCAAAAATGCAGACAAAAAGACTCCAAGCCAGTCACACTCCTTTTTTACTGCAAATAAAAAGCCACTAAGTGCAGCTGATGCGATACCGACGTATTCGACAAAAAGTATTAAACTCATATTTTTTCCTTAAAAGGTCGCATTTTATAATGAACTCTCATAAAAAATCATTAATAATATTTTTACCATTAGTTTATTTTAGGCTATAATAACGAAAAATTTAAGGAAGGAATTTTAATGAAAAGACTATTGATCATATTTCTTGCTAGTTTATTTTTCACGCCATGCTTAAATGCTGATGTGATCCAAAATCAAAAGCTAAAAAATGCAATAAATATTTTAAATGCTTTTGGTGCGAGAAATTTAAAGCCAAACACTAAATTTGAAGGCATAAAAGCGATCGCCATAATCCCTGATGTGACAAAAGCAGGCGCTGTTGTAACTGGCTCAACAGGTAAAGGCGTATTTATCGCTAAAAACGATGATGGTGAATGGTCAAGTCCATTTTTTGTAAATTATACATCTGGAAGCATAGGCTTACAGCTTGGTTACAGCTCAGCTGATATGATCATTTTATTTAAAAATTCAGAAGCTTATGCAAATTTATTTAATGCAAAAGATACGATCAGCCTAAAGGCAGAAGCAACTGGTGGCGTTGGTAATGAAGTAGCGATCACAAGTGATTTGCCTGAAATTTCAGCATTTGCTGAGGAGCGTGGCAAGACAAGTGGTGCTTTTGTGGGAGTTAGCCTAGATGTGGCAAGGCTAAAAATAAATAGACAAGATACAAATGATTACTATGAGCGAATGTATGATTTTGAAAATATCTACAACAATAGTCCAAAAGCTAGTAAATACACAATAAAATTTAAAGAAATAATCTCAAAATACTTCTTATAGCTCAAATTCCTTGACTCATTAAGTGGGTCAAGAGCTCTTTTTATTTTTACTTTTTTGATTAATTTTATAGAAGTTATGGCTTAGCTTTTTGCTAAACCATAAATAGTGAAACAAAGCGTTTTTTAGGGATTGGAGAAAATTGAGTCATATACTCAAACGCCTCTTCGTAATCGCCATCTGTATATTGTGCAACTTGTTCGATAAGCTCGTAAAGCTCCTCATCGTCCATAGAATCAAAACTGCCTCTATTTTCTAAAACCTCTAACAAAACGGCGTCTAATTCAAGCTCGTCGTAAGTCATTTTATTCCTTAATTTTGATTTAAAAAATGCGACACTATACCAAAACAATCTTATAAAATACTTTACTTGAAATTCGTAAGAAATTTTATGCTTTTTTTATAAGTAAAGTTGTAAAATCCTTATATTCATTATCATTTTAGTTAGGTTTTTGTGGATAATTTTGAACTATTTTATAAGCATTTTAAAGAGTTTTTAGAAGCCTTTGGGCAGAAAAGCTCAGAGTTAAAAGAACAAATTTTGCATGTACTTTTCATTAGCAACTCTCATCTAAGTGCTCAAGAAATTTCTTCAGAAATTTACAAAATACACAAGAATGAAATTTCAATGACATCTATTTACTCGTTTTTAAATTTTCTAGAAATGCATCATCTTGCAAACTGCTTTGAAGAAAATGGAGTAAAGAAATTTGAGTTAAATTTAAAATCCTCGCACGATCATTTGATATGTGAAATTTGTGAAAAGATAGTTGATTTTGAAGATGAGATGATAGAGCAAAGGCAAGAGCAAATTTGTAAAGAAAAAAATTTTAGCGAGCAGTCGCATACGATGATACTTTATGGTATTTGCAGTGATTGTCAAGAAAAAAATGGAAATTAAATTTTATCATTTCATTTTACTTTTTGATAATGAAAGACAAAAAAATTTCAGATTTATTTAAGCTATGAAATAGATAATACACAATTAAAAAAAGGATGAAAATGGATATAAAAACACAAACTTTAGCACAAGTTGCAAGCTATTTTTCAATGATAGCTCACACAAACGGCAGACTAAGAGTAAGAGTTAGTCCAAAGATAAAAGAGCTAAGCAGTAGCGTAAATTTAGCTAGCTTAGATGATGTGATAGCTCAGATAAATGGTATAAAAAATGTAAAATTTAACAAGCTAATCGGCTCTGTAACGATCGAATATGATCATGAAATTTTTCCAAAAAACCTTTGGGAAGATCTCTTAAAAGGGCAAAATTTAGAAGAGATCTCAACTAGGGTAAATGAGGTTGCAAAAGAAGTGAAATATGCTTAATGAACTTTTAAATGCATCATATACCAGCGAAAAGAACGCACTTAGCTTATATGAAAATTTAGCTTCATTTGGTGATGTTTTTAACGAGATCGCAAATATCAGAAAAAATGCAATCATCTTGATAGAAAAATTTGCGAGCACACATGATTATGAGCTTGCTTGCGAAAATGAAGCTATATTTTTGCCGGCAAAAAATAAAGAAGATGCGCTGATACAAGCTTTAAACTATGAGTTAGAGCTAAATAAAATGTATGAAAAATTTTGTGAAAGCTTAGATGATGAAGAGCTAAAAGATCTATTTTTTAGACTTTGGGCTACTTCAAATAACGAATATGTCGCCTCTTTAAAGCAACGCTTAAAAGAAATTTATAGTGGCTGTGAAATAAAAAATGAGCTAAATTTAAATGAAATTTCACAAAATTTTGAGCAAAATGGCATAACAAATATTTTAGAAAACTATCAAAATGACTTTAATGAGATAACTAAAAGCTTGCAAAATATCGCAAGTGGCAAGGCTGATAAAAGCGAGTTAGCAAAGATAACCAATAATCCAAATTTCTCGTTTTTTAGCGGGCTTGCGCTTGGGGCATTAGGCATTTCAGTAGTTAGCAAAAATTTTAATAAGGATGAAGAAAATGAATAATTTACAAAATCAAACAAAGAAAGGATTTAAAATGGCATTACCATTTTTAGCAGGTTTAGCAGTAGGCGGTTTAGCAATAGCTGCTTGGAATAAAAGAGATAAGATCAAAGAGTATGCCCAAGATGGCTTTGATAAAGGCAAAGAGGCCGCAAAAGATCTTTACAAAAAAGGTAAAAGTGTTGCAAAAGATGCAAAAGACTTTATAGTAAAAGAAGAAAAAAAAGCAAAACGTGGTACTAAAAAAGTAGAAAAAGAGACTGAAAAAGTGGTAAAGAAAACAAGAAAACTACGCGCTAAAAAGCCAGCTGCTCCAAAAGCTATCACACCAAACGATATAGCTTAAGGATAGAGAATGCAAGAAAATAGTCTTTTTACACTTTCAAGCACAAGACTTCCATTTGATCACTTCATCAGCGGTGCTTTAATCGCTGGCATGGGTGCAGCTGCACTTGGCTTTAGCGACTATCTAAATAATAGAGTAACTAAAAAAGATGTTGCTAAAAAGATAGCAAAATACGCTGTAACAGGTGGTTTTGTAGGCGCTGTTGGTATTCATGCTTCAAATTTAATAGCACAAAAAAAATATCTAAATGCAGCAGCTTTTACAGCAGCTGGCATCGGCGGTCTTTTGATAGCAGAAAAACTAATAAAATTGGAGAGTAAATAATGAATAACCCTTACATCAATGAAGAAAACGTAACAAGTGAAACTGCGGCTAACAATGCAGCAGCTACTCAGCCAAGCGCAATCGATAATGCAATAAACAATGCAGCTCAAAATTTACCATTTGTACCTGAAAATTTTAATGCTGCTGGCTTTGTAAAAGGTCTAGTTTTAGGTGGTATCGCAGCTTATGTACTGACTAATCCAAAAGCGCAAGAGTGCGTATTTAAAGCGATTATCAAAGGTGGCGAGCTTATAAATGCTGGCATAGAAGAACTAAAAGAGCGTTTTGAAGATGTCAAAGCAGAACTTGACTCACAAAAATAAGATCACTCTAGCTCACAAGAGTAAAAATAGAGCGAGGTTTATTTGCGAGAGCCTAAACGCTAGAAGCGACGTCAGCGCTATCGAGGCTGCGATCTCAGAGCGAACTGATGCACTAAGTGTTCGTGTAAATAAATACGCAAAAAGCATTATCGTTGAATACGATAAAAACTACGATAAAATTTTAAACTTTATCAAGAGCTATGAATTTCCAACAAAGGCAAAAGATCCAAATTTGCCAAGCAAGGCAAATATCTATAAGGCTGCTGCTGCACTTGGCATAACGCCATTTATGAGTAACAAAACTCTAAAATCAGCCGTGACTCTTTACGCCACAGCTCCAAATCTAATAGAAGGTGCAAAAGAGCTAAGGCATGAGGGCGTCACTTCAAAAGTACTTGAGGCAACTGCCATTGGTACTAGCCTAGCAATGGGCGATCATTTAGCAGCAAATAGCACAAATTTGATGATAAATATCGGCGAATATATGGAAGAAAGTGCTAGCCACAGAAGTGATGATCTCATCAAAGAGCTAGCAAAACCAAATATCGAAGAAGTCTGGGTCGAGAGAAATTTAAATGGTGAAAAGACGCTTGAAAAAGTAAAAACCGAAAATTTAAAAAAGGGCGACATCGTAGTAGTTGGAGCTGGTGAGACGATAGGCGTTGATGGTTATATCGTTGAAGGTAACGCCGATGTAAATCAAGTCTCAATGACCGGAGAGGCTGAACCTATACCAAAAGCTAGAGGTGACCGTGTTATAAGTGGCACCGTGGTTGATGAAGGTAGGATAAAAATTTGGGCTGAAAATGTAGGTAGTGATACAGCAACAGCTAGGATCAAAGAGTACATACAAACTTCACTCAATGAAAAATCAGCCATTGGCGTAAAAGCATTAAAACTAGCTGATAAACTTGTGCCTGTTACGCTCTCGCTTGCTGGACTTTCATACATTATAAATAAAAATATGAATAGCGTTGCTAGTGTACTTCAAGCGGACTACTCTTGCGCATTAAAGCTTGCTACACCAGTTGCTTTTAAATCAAGTATCTCAAAAGCAGGCAGAAATGGCATTCTTGTAAAAGGCGCAAAGGCGATCGAGGCTCTAAGCTCAGTTGATACTTTTGTATTTGACAAAACTGGCACTCTGACACATGGACGCCTAAGTGTAGTTGAAATTTACTCATTTAAAGAGGGCTTTTCTCAAAATGATATATTAAATTTAACTGCAAGTGCCGAGGAGCACTACTTTCATCCAGTAGCTGAAGCAATAGTTGAAGCTGCAAACAAGCGTGGTTTCCACCATATTCATCACGATGAAGTTGAATTTATCGTAGCTCATGGCGTAAAAACTGCGATGCACGGCAAAGAGGTAGTTATCGGCAGTAGACACTTTTTAGAAGATGACGAGATGATAAGCTTTAAGGCTCATGAAGCTTTAATAAGTAAAGCATTAAATAGTGGCTTAACTTTACTCTACGTTGGATACGACAAAGAGCTAGTCGGCGTCATCGCTATGAAAGATGATATGAGAGAAAATGCAAAAGATATGGTTAAAAAGCTAAGAAGCCTTGGCGTAAAAGAGGTCGTCATGCTAAGTGGTGACATCAAAAGCAAGGCTGAAGAGGTGGCACGCGAGCTAGGACTTGATAGGGTCTATGCGGAGTGCTTACCAACAGATAAAGCAGCTATCATCGAAGAGCTAAAGAGCGAGGGCAAAAAAGTAGCCTTTGTGGGAGATGGCATAAATGATGCTCCAAGCCTAACTAAGGCAAATGTGGGTATAAGCATGCACAAAGGTGCTGATATAGCTAAAGCGACGGCTGATATAAGTCTTTTAAAAGACGATATCATGAGCGTAGCTCTTGTAAAAGAGCTAGCAAATAAAACAATGGATTTAATTAGCTCAAATTTCCGCTCAACCGTTGGCGTAAACACAGCTATACTAAGTGCAGCAACACTTGGCATGTTAAATCCAATAGCAACTGCCATGCTTCATAATGGCACAACGATTTGGCTTTTATTAAATTCAATGAAGGGCGTAAAATTCAAATCAAAATAAATTTGAAAGGGTAGATGGTGCTTGATAGTTTCTTAAATTTTTTAAACGGCAAAATGGACGTAGCCAACGACTTTTTATATGGATATTTTTTAGTCATTATTCTTGTGGCTACGGGAATTTATTTTAGTTATTTGACTCGTTTTGTGCAGTTTAGGATGTTTTTTGAGGCTTGCAGAGTCTTAGTAGAAAAAAAGGACAAGTATAATAAGCACCATTTAACGCCATTTCAAGCACTTATGATCTCGACTGCTTCGCGCGTTGGCATAGGCAATATCGCTGGAATTTCAGCTGCTATCGCCGCAGGCGGTCCTGGTGCTCTTTTTTGGATGTGTTTGATGGCTTTTTTAGGATCAGCTTCGGCTTTTATAGAGAGCACACTTGCACAAATTTATAAGACAAAAGACGTTTTTGGGTTTAAAGGCGGTCCAGCTTATTACATCAAAAATGGTCTTGGCATAAAATGGCTAGCTTCGCTTTTTGCGGTGATTCTCATCATCACCTACGCGTACGGCTTTAACGGCCTTCAAAGCTACACTATGACATCAGCCTTTGAAATTTACTACGACAAAGCTGGTAGCAACGTTAGCTTTGCACAAAGTGGTCTACCTGTTGGCATCGGCCTTATACTTACGGCATTTGCAGCAGTAATGTTTTTTAGCAAAAGTCACATCATCGGCAAAGTAAGCTCATACATCGTGCCGTTTATGGCACTTGCCTACATCTCGCTAGCGCTTATCGCTATCATTTTAAATTTCAAAGAAATTCCTGATGTTGTTAAGATGATTTTAGAAAATGCCTTTGATTTTAAAGCGATATTTGGTGGATTTGCCGGCAGCGTGATCGTAATAGGTATCAAAAGAGGCCTTTTCTCGAACGAAGCTGGTATGGGTTCAGCTCCAAACGCAGCAGCCGCAGCACATACTAGCCACCCAGTAAAACAAGGCCTAGTTCAAGCAATGGCAGTCTTTATAGACATGACGATATGTATCGCTTCTGGTATGATCGTGCTATTTTCACAGGCCTATCTTACGAAACAAACTGGCTCAAGTGGTGAGGTGCTAACCGCCCTTCCTCTCGTTCAAGCTGCAATGAAAGAGTATTTTGGTGAATTTGGAGTTCATTTTACCACTCTTGCAGTTGTACTTTTTGCCATCACTTCACTTATTGGCAATTACTACTACGCTCAGGCAAATATGAAATTTTTAACCAAAAACCACAAGCTTACGTTGCTATTTAAGATAACAGCTGTCGTTATGATATTTATTGGTGCTCAGATGAATTTAAAGCTCGCTTGGAATATCGCTGATATCACAATGGCTGCAATGGCAACTATCAACATCATCGCTATATTCTTACTTTCAAAAGTAGTGATAATAGCAGTCAAAGACTACGAAGCTCAAAGAAAAGCTGGGCAAAATCCAGAATTTGACCCAGAAAGTCTTGGCATCAAAAATACAAGTTGCTGGAATAAAAACTAAATGGAGAAGAATTTGAAAAACGATACAAAAATAAGTGGTAAACTACTTGACATAAATACTCACAGAAAGGTAGCAAAGGTCGGTATGGGCGTTACTTTAGCGACAGTTTGCTTAACGGCACTTTGCATGAATAGCAGAGGTATGAAAAAATTACACACAGTTTCAGGCATTGCATTTACTTCCTTTGCTCTTTATCATGCTGGGCTTTATGACAATGGAATCTTTAAAAAAATGATAATAAAAGCAAAAAATGAGGCAAAAAAGGCATAAAATGATACTTAGCGACGCAGAAATTCTAAGCTATATAAACGAAGATATACCTTACTTTGATCTTACTACGTCGCTTCAAAATATCGATAAAAAAGCCTCACTTGAAATTTATTCACGCGATGAAATTTGTGTTAGCTGCGTTGATGTGGCCGCAAGTGTTGCAAGGCTACTTGGGTGTGAGAGTGAAATTTTTCTGCAAAATTCTCAAATTTGCAAGGCTGGCGATGTGATCATAAAAATTTATGGCAGCTACGAAGATGTGCATAAAGCTTGGAAACTAGCTCAAGTCGCACTAGAATATGCCAGTGCCATCGCAACTTATACAAATAAAATGGTAAATGCCACAAAGTACGTCAATGAAAAATGTGAAGTGTTGGCAACTAGAAAGAGTTTTCCGTTTGCTAAGAAATTTTGCGTAAAAGCCGTACTTGAAGGCGGTGGTGGCATCCATAGGCTTGGGCTTAGCGATAGTATTTTATTTTTTAAAAACCACATGAAAGCCTACGGTAGCTTTGATAAATTTTTATCGCATTTGCCAGAGTTTAAAGCAAAAATGGCTGAGCGAAAAGTATGCATTGAAGCTGAAAATTTAGACGAAGTAAGCAAGCTTTTAAAAGCAAATTGCGACGTCGTGCAGTGCGATAAATTTAGTCCAGAGCTCATCGAAAATGTACTCTCTTTAAGAGATGAGATTTCGCCAAATACCATTATCCTAGCAGCCGGTGGTATAAATTTATCAAATGCAAAAGATTACGCAAATGCCGATGCGATAGTAACATCAGCGATGTATTCAAAAGGCGTTGCTGATATCAGCACCAGACTTGAGATTTTATAAATTTTTACAATGACCGATACAGCAAAACATCTATCAAAGTTAAAAATTTACAGAAAATGCATTTTGGCTCTGGAATTTGAACGATACGCAACAAAAAATTAACATTTTTTATTTCAAATTTATTTCATAGCTACAAGCAAAAATACAAACTAATAAAGTTAAATTTTCTAATTTGTTTTCTCTAAAAAATAAGGACACTCATATCTTGCTTTACACCACGTGCATAAATTCAATTAAATTTTAAAATTTACAAACAAGTATATCATGCTTTTAAATTCAGTAACAAACGATAACGAGTGAGTAAAATTTAGAATTTGCCTAGAAATTTTCAAATTCCAGGCAAATTTCACTCAAATTTACTCTCTCACGACGTGTAAAAACTGCATGTGTTTGCGGTATTGCTCGATGACGTCATTTATCAGCGTGGCTTCGCTCCAGCCAAGCACGTCGTAGTCCTGACCGCCCTCTTTTAGATAGACTTCAGCTCTATAGTAAAGATCATCGCCGTCAAGCTCTCTGGTGTAGTCTGGGCTCTGGCTTTTGGTGAGATAGACGCCATATCTAAAGTCCATCTCATCGCCAAGACCAACGTTTAAATTTACAAAATTTTCGCCATTTGTGACCTTTGCTTCAAGGCCGTTTTTAGCAAATTCCTCTTTTAGCTCGTTAAACGCTTTTAGCACGACTTCGTTTAAAAATTTCTTGCCATCTTTCTTGCCTGGAAGCGTGATGATCGCACTTAGGCGCTCTTGCCATGGCTTTGAAAGATCGCTAAGAGGCATGTTACTAAAATTATTTGTCTCTTTTTTGGTTAGATCCACACGTAGCGCCTTAAATAGCCCATAAATAGCGCCAAGTAGCACGATCGCAAATGGCAGTGCTGTGGTGATAGTAAGCGCTTGAAGTGAGGCAAGTCCGCCAGCTAGCATCAAAAATGCCGCTACGATGCCCACTGCAACGCCCCAAAAGACCTTTTGCCAAACCGGCGTATCGTCCTTACCGTTTGAGCAAAGCATGTTTATAACTATCGCCGCTGAGTCGGCCGAAGTGACGAAAAATATGACGATCATAAAAACCGCGATCGTGCTTAGCACGCCTGAGAAGCTAAATTTTTCTAAAAACATAAAGAGCGCCGAGGCCGAGTCAGAATTTACCGTGCTGGCAAGCTCGCTAAAGCCGCCTTGTACCAAGGCAATCGCCGAGTTGCCAAAAAAGCTCATCCAAGCAAATGTAAAGCCCGTCGGCACCAGAAGCACGCCGATCACAAATTCTCTTATCGTCCTACCCTTTGAAATTTTAGCTATAAATAGCCCCACAAACGGCGACCAAGATAGCCACCAAGCCCAGTATAGCAGCGTCCAGCCGCCAAGCCAGCTCTCGTTTTGCCTCTCGTAGGCGTAGAGATTAAATGTGTTTGAGATGAGCGTCGATACGTAGTCGCCGCTGTTTTGCACAAACGACTTTAAAAGCTGCGTCGTATCGCCTAAAAATAGTATCAAAAACATAAAACATATGGCTAGCGCGATGTTTGAGTTTGATAAAATTTTAATCCCTTTATCTACGCCGCTAGCCGCTGATATGGTCGCTGCAAAACAAAGCACTATTAGAAGCGTAATATGCATGGTCGGCAGGCCAAAAACGTGCGTAAGGCCGGCATTTACCTGAAGTACGCCGTATCCTAGCGATGTCGCCACGCCAAATAGCGTCGCCACGACGGCAAATGTGTCGATGGCGCTACCTATCTTGCCGTAAATTTTATCGCCGATTATCGGATAAAACGCCGATCTAAGCGTGAGCGGCAAGCCGTGTCTATACGAGAAAAAGGCAAGAATTAACGCCACGATAGCATAGACCGACCATGCGCCCATACCCCAGTGAAAGAAGGTGATATTCATCGCAAGCTTTTGCGCTGCGATAGTTTGCGCGTCGCCGACCGGCGGGTTTAGATAGTGCATGAGTGGCTCGGCCACGCCAAAAAACACAAGCCCGATGCCCATGCCGGCGGCAAAAAGCATAGAAAACCACGAGATATTTTTGTGCTCCGGCTTTACGTGATCGGCTCCTAGCTTGATCTCACCAAGCTTGCTAAAGCCAAGGATGATGATGCTTAGAAGTATGACGGCGACGGCCAGGATGTAAAACCAGCCAAATTTGGCCGCGATGTAGTTTTGCATGCCTTTAAAAAACTCATTTGAGAATTTTGGAAATATCGCTGCAAATGCCGTTATTAAAAATATGACAACAAGCGATGGGATAAATACCGAATTGTTAAATTTTGACCTTTGAAATTTAAACATTTTTCTCCTTTTTGTAAATTTCAGCTTCCTTCCAAACTAACAAAAAAGAGTAAATAGGTCAAATTTTCTCTTTAAAGTTTTTATGAAATTTTAAGCTTTAGCCACCAAAAATAGCCACTTTGAAATTTATCTCAAGTCGCTTTTATCTCTCTTTGGTTTTGCAAGAGTTGTTAGCACTATGACGACAAAAGCGATGCAAAATGTGATATACAAAATGATCTTTGGCGAGTCATACTCTATCCTAGATCTTGCGACCTCTTCGCCGCTTGCCTCCACTAGCTCGCCACGCTTTATCATATCGCTGATATCTTTTGCGCTAAGCTCTTTAGACGGCCTTGTTAAAATTTCTATGGCGCTAGGACCCGCCACCTCATAAACGCTATGTTTTATACCATAAAATGGCTTTATCTTACTAAAAAAATAAAGCTTATCGCCGTTTGCATATACTGCGCCATACTCGCCATCTTTTACCAGCCCTATCTCACGCCAAGAGCTACTTGGGGCAAATTTATATAAAGAGACTGTTTGCGCCACTAAGTGTCTGCCGTGCTTTGAGCGCTGCCACTCTTCACCTTGCTGCAAGAAATATGCTGAATTTTCATCTACAAAAACGTCAGCATAGAGCCTTTTTAGCTCTCCTTTTAGCTGGTAGTCTGAAATTTTAGTTTGTTCGTTTTTACTACCATCCCAAAAGTAAATTCCATCTTTGCTGGCAAAAAGTGGCCAAAAAGAGTGCACGTTATCCACGCTATAAATGGCGCTATAAGGCATATTTTGAGCGCTAAATTTGAGCTCATTTGCAAACACCGCCCCACTTTTTGGCTCAAAAAGATATTCTATATCGTGCTTAGCATCGTAGCATATCCGGCGCGTCTCATCTGAGTAGCTTGCATCAAGCCTATAAAAGCCCATAAACAAGCTTTTGCCATCTGTGTAATATCCGCTAGCAGCGCCATTTTCTGTCGTGATGTATCTTAGCTCGCTAGGATCTGCGTCAAGCTTTTCGCCCTTATAGTAAAGCGTAGCTCCGTCTCTTGCAAAGCCAGTGTCAAAGATAGGCTCTAAATTTGTGCTTTCAACCCTTTTTGTCCTGTAAAAATAAGGGCTATCATCGTAGCTTTTTATAAAGGCGTGAGCGACACTTTTCATAATGGCACTAAATTCGCTAAATCCTGGCTCTTTCTCGCTTCTAGTAGCGCAATAATAGCTTATCTTGCCATCACTTATGTAGCCATTGCCAAGCACTTTGGCACTTTTTGGATCAAGTCCTGGCAAAATTTCTCTAGCGCAATATACACTATTTTTATCAGCCGCTACGTTTGAGTAGTCGTATGCGTGTTTTAGCTTTAAGACCATAAAACTAGCCTCATCGACGCCTTTTAGCTCATACTTGCCACTACCTGAAATTTGAACGTAAATTTTACCCTCAGGCGAGCGGTAAAACTCGCTATTATCAATGTTTGCAAAGCCTCTTTGATACTCGCCCTCATGCCATAGATAAAGCATCGCCAAAACATAAAATAGCGTCAAGATAACTAAAAAATAAACAAATCTAATAGTAATTTTTCTCATTATCTATAGTCATCCACCCTTTTTTTAAGCCCACTTTTTTGCTTTTTGTTTTTAAAAATAGCGCCAACCACCGAGACTATAAATGCAATGGCT
The DNA here is from genome assembly GCF_002092855.1 of Campylobacter concisus. Classification (NCBI taxonomy): domain Bacteria; kingdom Pseudomonadati; phylum Campylobacterota; class Epsilonproteobacteria; order Campylobacterales; family Campylobacteraceae; genus Campylobacter; species Campylobacter concisus. Next base: position 55,107 of record NZ_LVLC01000031.1, on the reverse strand, counting down.
AAAAATATCCAGTAGGCATATTTTTGCGAGTAATCATCAAAGTCGCTTATCGCATCGATCACCACCTCGCCTTCAGTCGGCGTCATAGCGCCTTGATCTACCATTTTTACTATCTCATCTAGTTTTAAATTCTTAACATTTGGACCATAAGGACGAGTGAGGATTTCAACCACACCAAGGTCGTTTATATCATAAACGCTGCTGTTAAAATGCCAGCCGTAGCCGACGTTATCAAAATAATATGTCTTATCGCCGTTTGCATAGACCGCTCCGTAGCCATCGTTTCTTACAAAGCCGATCTTTCGCCATTGCTCTTTTGTATCAAGCCTTACGATACACGTGTGGCGTGAGCTTAGGCTGTGGTCATTTTTCGTGTTGTGCCAAATTTCATAGGTTTTTAGAAAATATGTCTTGCCATCACTTATCACCACGTCGCCATATAGCGGCGTTATTTCGCCTTTAAAAGGATCGTCGCCATCTCTTACAAACTCGCCCTCATCTATGCTGTTATACCACTGCCACTTTCGCTCCCAGTGATAGATCCCACCTTTGCCACGAAAGAGCGCATGATAGGAGTGCTCATCTTTTAGGTTAAAAAGTGGCTCGTATGGGGCAAATTGTGGGTCAAATTCGTGATCGTTTGCATAAACCATGCCAGAATTTGGCTCATAAAGATAGTGAATGCGCCATATCTCACCGATATCACGCATTTGCGGGCTAAATTTGATCCCTAGTTTTGTGCTGTCATAATAGACATTTTCTCCGTCAGTCGTAAAATGCACGCTCTTTCTGCCAGATACCTGCTCGATATATCGCATTTTGCTGGCATTTGCGCCATCTAGCTCTTTACCCTCATGATAGACCTTTACTCCGTCACTCGCGTAGCCAAAGCCCAAGATCGCTGCTAAATTTGCGTTATCAACCTGCCTAAATTTATAGATATGAGTTTGCGCTTTTGGGGTGTTAAACATTTTGTGCGAGAAGATGTCCCAAAACTCTTTAAGTGCGGAAATTTCGAGGTTCGTCTCGCTTACGCTATCGCAAAAATATGTTATCTTGCCATCACCAAAATAGCCATTGCCAAGCGCTCTAACGCCATTTGGATCAAGCCCGCTCATCACGAGGTTGCCGCAATATACCGCCTCATCGCTAGCGCCAACGTTTCTATTGTCGTATTTGCCAGTATCAATGTATCTAAATTTGCTGGCCCTCACGCCTATTAGCTCAAATTTACCCCCACTTGGCACCATGGCATAGACCTTGTCATCTTTGACGTAAAAAAAGCTATTATTTAACTCTTTACTATCGCCAATGTCGTCATCTAAAATAGAAACTAACCCAAAGATAAAAAAATAGACAGCAAAAAATATCACAACAATGGCGATCACTACAGAGATTAGCGGATGTTTTTTTAGCATTTTAGCCTCGTTTCAAACAAATTTAGCGACCTCATCAAGCCGCAAACCTTTCATACATTTAAATTTCAAAGTTCTATCCAAATATAAAATATCTAAAAATCAAAAACTGATAATATACTACTCTGACTACTGTATTTAATAGCCAAACAGTATATAACGCTAAAATAGCTCCAATAATACTAAAATTCTTTAAAACCCCATAATAAATCACCATCAACAAAAAAAGAGAAAAGCAAAAAAACATAATCATAAAAAATAAATTTTTAATCCTTGCAAAAAGCCCTGACTCTTCGCTGTTTTTTGCGATGAGCCAAATGGTTTCCATTTTATTTAAAAATCCAACCTTTTTATATTTTATCCGGACTAGGTCGCCCACTTCATATTTATATATTTTAGGCGAAAATGTCTCACTAAACCTCATCTTATCAACGATAATGCTAAGGCTTACAACAGAATTTTGCCTAACAACTCTCGTATTTAGCGCGCTTATCCTACCGATCTTTTTCAAGCTACTCTAGCTCCTCAGCGATCTCTAAAACTTCAAAATACTCATTTTCTAGGCATTCAAGCTGGGCTTTTGCACTTTCTAGCTCTTCATAAAGCTTAGTTAGCCCCACTTCTTGATAAATTTTTGGATCACTAAGCCCCTCATTTAGATCGGCCACTCTTGCTTCAAGGGCTGAAATTTTATCTGGATATGTGTTTAAAATTTGCGTTTGTTTGTAGCTTAGTTTTGCGCCGGTTTTGCTCTTTTGCTTGGCTTCGTTTTGGCTATTTGCTAGCTCTTTTTCAAATTTATCAAGCTCTTTCATCTCATCTTCAAGCTCCAAATAGACGCTATACTCCTCATGCAAGACATTTATCTTTGTGCCCTCAAACGCCCAAAGCTTATTTGCCATCTTATCGACAAAATATCTATCGTGGCTAACTAGCAAGATAGCCCCCTCAAAGCTTTGCAAGTAGTCTTCTAAAATGTTGATAGTTGCGATGTCAAGGTCGTTTGTCGGCTCGTCAAGCACCAGCACATCGTAAGTTTTAGTAAAAAGCATCGCAAGCGCGACGCGGTTTTTCTCGCCGCCACTTAAAACGCCTATCTTTTTATCTAGAAATTCCTTTGGAAAGAGGAAATTTTTAAGATAGCCATAGACGTGCATATTTCGCCCACGCACCAGCACGTGATCGCCGCCGTTTGGGCAAAATGTCTCTATAAGGCTCTTGTCATCATCAAGAACATTTCTAGCTTGATCAAAGTAGCCAATACTTACCTCGCCTCTTTTTATCTCGCCGCTACTTGGCTTTTCAAGCCCTAGCAAAATTTTAAGCAGCGTGCTTTTGCCACTGCCGTTACGCCCCACAATGGCGATCCTCTCGCCCTGCAAGACCCTTGCGTCAAATTTTTCAAAAAGCACCTTGCCGTCTATACTTTTGCTTAAATTTTTAAACTCAAAGAGCATTTTTTTGCGGTTTTGGCTCTGCACTTGGTTGAAATTTTTACTCGCACGCTCTAGCTCAAGCCTCACGCGCCTTATCACGCCTGGGTTTTTCTTAGCCTCCTCGCGCATAGCAAGCACCCGCTCTTTTCTGCCCTCATTTCGCTTTAGCCTAGCTTTTACGCCACGCCTTAGCCACTCCTCTTCAGCCTTTAGCTGTTTTAGCAGCGTCTCATGCGACTTTGCAAGGCTTGCCAAAATCTCCTCTTTTTTGGTTAGATAGTTTGCATATCCGCCCTCAAAATTTTTTAAGCTTGCATCCTCGACCTCAACGCACCTAGTAGCGAGCGCATCGATAAAATACCTATCGTGGCTTATAAAAACTATGCTTTGATTTGAGCTCTTTAGCATATCTTCAAGAAATTTGACCATGTAAACATCAAGGTGGTTTGTCGGCTCATCAAGTAGCAGCACATCAGGCTTTTTAAGGATGAGCGCACCCAGTGCCACGCGTCTGATCTCGCCGCCACTTAGCGAGCAAATGGGTCTATTTTCATACTCTTTTAGCTTAAATTCTTGCAAAATTCGCTCGATCTTGTGCTCGATATTCCAGCCGTCCTTTGCCTCTATAAACTTTAAAAGCCTCTCTTGCTCTTTTAAAATTTCTTTGTTTTCTGGGTCGTTTGCTAGCAGGACGCCACTCTTTTCATATTCGCTTATCGCGTCAAATATCTCTTTTAGCTCGTTATTTAGCGCCTGCCTTACGGTAAAAGTTGCGTTAAAATTTGGAGTTTGTGCTAGCATCTCGACGCTTATTAAGCTCTGCACTATGCGCCTACCACTATCTACTGCCACCTCACCAGAGATGATCTTCATAAGCGTGCTTTTACCGCTGCCATTTTTACCGATGATCGCTATTTTTTCATTTTCATTTACACTAAAATTTACAGCGTTTAAAATTTCATTTGCGCCAAATTTTTTACTTACGTCTATCAGGTCGATTAATGCCATTTTTCTCTCATTTTTTAAATTTCTCGCGATTATATCAAAAGGGAGCTAAAACCTAATTTTGGCTATAATCGCCAAAATTTTAAAATAATTAAGGAAAATTTAATGAACTTATCTATGAGAAAACTCGTAGTTCCGATATTTTTGGATATGTTTTTACACTTCATTACGCTTATTATCAACACCTACATGGTGACAAAAGTGAGTGTGCATTTAGTTGGTGCAATGGGTGCTGGCAATCAAGTGATGGATCTTTTTATGACTATTTTTAACTTCCTAAGCATTGGCTGTTCAGTCGTCGTCGCCCAAGCGCTGGGAGCTAAAAAGAACGATCTTGCTTCAAACGTCATACACGCAAGTATCACGTCAAATACGCTCTTTGGTATCTTCTCAGCTATCGTTATCTATGTCTTTGGCTACAACATCTTAAATTTACTAAACGTGCCAAAAGAGCTTATAAATGATAGCTTCTTATATCTTCATATCCTTGGCTTTGCCCTACTTTTTGACGGCATCGGTATGGTACTAGCTGCAGTACTTCGTGTTTATAACCTAGCAACTGCTGTTATGCTAACTTCGGTTTTAATGAACATAATTACGATTTTAGGCAACGCTATCTCCCTTTTTGGCTGGTTTGATCTGCCAAATTTAGGCTTACAAGGAGTCGCTCTCTCGACACTTGTTGGCAGACTGGTAGGCATTTTTGTGCTAGCTTATATGCTAAGTCAAAAGGCAAAAGTTAAAATTTACTTTAAAAAGCTACTTGTCGTACCATTTGAAATTTTAAAGAAAATTCTCTCAATTGGCCTTCCAAGCGCAGGCGAAAATTTACTCTGGATGGCGCAATACATGGTCGCTTTTGGCTTTGTGGCAAGCATGGGCGAGGCTAGCCTTAGCGTGCAGACTATTTACTTTCAGATCACGCTTCTTATCTTGCTTTGTGGAGCGAGCATTAGCGTGGCAAACGAGGTCATAGTTGGGCATTTAGTTGGAGCAAGCGAGTTTAACGAGGCCTATACAAGGACATTTAGGGCGCTAAGACTTGGAGTTTTTATCACACTCGTAGTCGTGCTTATAGCTTATGCACTAAAGCATCAAATCATGGACGCACTAAATTTAAACGAAAATTTACGTGCGATTATGTTGCCACTTTTTACACTTTCGATATTTCTTGAAGCTGGCAGAACCTTTAACATCGTCATCGTAAATGCCCTTCGTGCAAGTGGTGATGCAAAATTTCCTCTTGCGACTGGCCTTATCTTTATGTGGGGGCTTTCGCTGCCACTTGGATATTTTTTAGGTATCTATCTTGGCTGGGGAATTATCGGCGTTTGGATAGGGTTTTGTGCTGATGAATGGCTAAGGGGCCTTGCAAATACGTGGCGTTGGAGAAGCAAAAAATGGCAAGAAAAACGCCTAGTTTAAAGCAAAAGAGCATAAATTTAGACTTTTATGGGCTAAGCGTTTTAATAAATTTTAAAACAAATGTAAAATCCATGCGTCTAAGAGTTGGCAAGGACGCTAAGATCACGCTATCTGTGCCATTTTACAGCACGCAAAAGATGGCTCTTAGCTTTCTTGAGATGCATAAAATTTGGCTTGAAAATACTTACAAAAAAGCTCTTGCAAATTTACCAAAAGATGATGAGATAAAATTTCTTGGGCAAATTTATAAGATAAAATTTGATGAAAATTTTAAAGAGCCATTTTTTGATGGCGAGTTTGTCTTTACTCCAAATTTAAAAAGCCTTGAGCGTTTTAAAAAAACAAGAGCAAAAGAGCTATTTTTAGAGCTTGTAAGCCATTTTCAGCCTTTTATAAATAAGCCAATCAAGCGCATCGTCATACGAAATAGCAAAACTCGCTGGGGCAGTTGCAACCACAAAAAAGGCTATATAAATCTAAGCCTAAGACTCATAGAAAAACCACTCTCAGCCGTGCACTACGTCGTTCTTCACGAACTAACACACCTACTCTATCCACATCATCAAAAAAGTTTTTACGATTTTATAGAAAAAATCATGCCTGATTATAAAAAACAAGAGCAAATTTTAAAAGCGTAATTATTTTTCATCAAGTAAGTGTAAATTTAATATGATAAAATTGCGAGAAATTTTACAAAAGGAAATTTAAATGAAAAAAATGATTCTTGTTTCGCTTTTAGCTGCTTGTGCTTTCGCAGGCGATTTTGAAGATGGCTTAAAAGCGTATGCTGGTTCAAATTTTAAAGAAGCTTTGGCTAAATTTGAAGCAGGATGTTTGGCAAATGACGTAAAATCTTGCGTAAAAGTTGGAGCGATTTACCAACTAGGAAAAACAGCTCTGCCTAATCCAAGCAAGGCCTTGGAGTACTATAATAAAGCTTGCGAAGCTAGCGAGGTTGAAGGTTGCTCGGCAGCTGGTGGATTTTATCTAAATACTGAGCCACAAAAAGCAAGAGAACTTTTTAACAAAGCTTGTGATAAGAATGATGGATATTCTTGTGAGATGGTAGGTTCTATCTTGATAGAAGCTAAAGAATTTAAAAAAGCTTATGAATTTTTAGTAAAAGGCTGCGAATTAGGCGATAAGATGTCTTGCGAATTTGCAGGCGATCTAAGACGCTCAAAACAACTATAATTTTTAGGCTTACGAGCCTAAAAATTTCTTATTTAATTTATTACACCAATATCCTTAAACAAAAAATCCAAAAAAACACTCATTTTAAATAGAAATTACTCAAAGTATAAAGGTGGCTCTAAAAATTTATATTAGAAATTTAGGCAAGAGTGCTCTTGCCTAAGATTAGATTATTTTTATTTGATCAAGTGGTTTGTCTTTAATGCCCCATTGAGTCATAAAAACAAATCCATAAAGTACAGCAGCTACGATATAAGCAGTGTATTCGTTTGGTATAAGATTAAATTTCGCACATATATTTGGTACAAGAGCTAGTGGCACAACAGGGATCAAAAGAATACGCTCCCAAATTCTAAGTTTTGTGACATAGTAGCCTTGAAGTAAGCTTGAAAATGCAAACATTCCTACGATCGCCATACCAAAGACAAGTAAAATTTCAAGCGGATTACTCATCCAGACTATTCCTTTTGAATCAAGCGGATCGCCCTCGTTTACGCTTTCTATTAGCATAAGTTTATTGTTAAAGAAAAAAGCAAATGGCAAGATTGCCGTTCTTAGATCGTAAAAGAATCCTTGAACGCCAACGGTTATAGGATTTGCTTTGGCGATACCAGCTGCTGCATAAGCTGCGATACCAACTGGTGGCGTATCATCAGCTAAAATTCCAAAGTAAAAGACAAAAAGATGCACAGCGATAGCAGGGATTAAAAAGCCATTTTTATGCGCTAAAAATAAAATAACAGGTGCCACAAGACTTGAAACTACGATGTAGTTTGCCGTCGTTGGAAGACCCATTCCTAGTATAAGTGACATCATCGCAGTAAGAAGCAATATCATAACTATATTATCACCAGCAAGTAGCTCGACTAGATCTGAAAGTACTTGGCCAAGGCCAGTTAGAGAGATAGAGCCCACGATGATACCTGCAAGCGCGGTTGCAATGGCGATCGTTGTCATACTTTTTGCAGCTGCAACCATCGCCCAAAATATATCTTCAAAGCCTATTAACACATCATTTATTCCAACTTTTTCGCCACTTGCTAGTTTTTTAACTGGCTCTTGAAAGATCATTATTAAAAATAAAAATCCAATCGCATTAAACGCTGCGGCGATGGCTGACTCTTTTGCGATTAATAGTGTATAAAGTAAAATCAAAATCGGAGTTATATAGTGAAGTCCGCTTACAAAAATTTTAAACCTTGAGTGAAACTCGCTTTGATTTATACCTTTTAAGCCAAGCTTCACACTCTCTAAATGAACGATAAAAAATAGTGACAAATAACAAGCAAACGCTGGGATAACCGCTGCCATCATGACATTTGTATATGTCATGCCCAAAAACTCAGCGATGATAAAAGCAGCCGCACCCATGATCGGAGGCATGAGCTGACCATTTACACCAGCTGCAACCTCGATGGCTCCAGCTTTTGTGCGTGAAAGACCGGCTTTTTTCATAAGTGGTATGGTAAATGTACCAACTGTTACAACATTTGCTGTGGAGCTGCCTGAAACCATGCCAGTTAGACCACTTGCGATGACCGAGGCCTTAGCTGGACCGCCTCTATATTTGCCAAGAAGAGAAAAAGCTAAATTTATGAAATATTGCCCAGCACCTGCCCTCTCAAGCAATGAGCCAAAAAGAACAAAAAGATAGATAAAACTAACGCTAACTCCGATAGGCACACCAAAGACACCCTCAGTTGTCAAAAACATATGACCTGCTATCTTTTCAAAGCTGGCACCTTGATGAGCGATGATATCTGGCATATAAGGGCCAAAGTGATCATATATCAAAAATAATATACAAATAATTGGAAGTGCTGGCCCCATTACGCGCCTGCCAGCCTCAAGCAAGACAATGATCGCTAAAAACGATATGACGATATCTTGCGTGATGTAGTCCCCTGTCCTATCAGCTAGTTCATAAAAATAAACCGCCGGATAAAGCACAGCAACAACGCCTACCACACAAAAGACCAGATCGTAAAATGGCAAACTAGAATGTGCTTTTTTATGAAAAGTGACTGGATAAAGCAAAAATACAAGACCAACCGCAAAGGCTAAGTGTATCGAGCGCGAAATGTTTGTATTTAGCGGAAAATAAGCTATATAAAGCTGAAAAACTGACCAAGAAAAGCATACGATCGCAATGAAATAGTTGTAAAAATTGCTATTTATCTCCCTTGTTTTTACTTCGACAAATTGTTCTTCGTTGTCTTTGACTTCGTTCATCTCTCTCCTTTAAAATTTAAATATATAAATTCAAAAGAATTTGTATATTTAAATTTTATCCAGAGGCAAAAGCCTCTGGAAATGGATTATTTTAAAATACCAGCCTCTTTAAATGCAGCCTCTGCAGCTGGGTGAAGCGGAGCTGAAAGACCTTGAACAAGATCTTCTTTGTTTACTGATTTTAGCGCTGGGTGAAGAGTTTTGTACTCATCAAAATTATCTAAAATAGCTTTTATCACAGCTTTTACAGCCTCATCTTTTGTGTCTTTATTGGTTACTAAAACAGCTTTTACACCGATAGTATTTACATCATGATCAACGCCATCATATGAGCCTTTCGGGATCACGCCTTTTGCAAAGTATGGCTTCTCTTTAAGAAGATTATCGATCTCGCTACCTTCGATATTTAGGATATCGATCGGCAAAGATGTCGCAGCATCAGTGATGTTTGCAGTTGGGTGGCCGACGACAAAACTGTATCCGTCTATCTTTTTATCTTTTAGTGCGTGTGGGCATTCACCAACTGTTAAAACGCCGCGGTATCCTAGTTTTGAAACGTCAAAGCCTTTTGCTTTAAAGACTTCAAGCGTACTTACTTCATTGCCGCTGCCTGGGTTTCCGACATTGTATTTTTTGCCTGCAAATGAAGCAAGATCGCTTGTTAGACCACTATCTTTTGCTACAACAAATGCAAGAAGTTCTGGATAGATAGCAACTACTGAGCGTAAATTTTCATCTTTTGCTCCGTCAAATTTGCCAGTGCCGTTATATTTATCATAGACAACGTCACTTTGAACAAAGCCAAATGTAAGCTCTTTTTTCAAAACGTTATTTACGTTATAGACTGAGCCGCCAGTTGATTGGACTGAGCATTTTACATTAATATTTTTGTTTGCTAAACGGCAAATCGCTCCACCTATCGGATAATAAGTGCCTGTCATACCGCCAGTACCGATACTGATAAATTCTTTTGCTGAAAGAGTTGTTGCTAAAAGCAAGCCAGCAAGTGCCAAAGAAGTAGTTTTCATCTAAGATCCTTTCAAGAAATTTAAGGCTATTTTATTCTATAAATTTAGCTTTTTACCTTATTTAATATGATATTTTCATGCCGTTTTAGTAAAGTTGCAACCATTCTACACAATCAAGACTTAAAAAAATATTTTCTTAAGATTAAATTTATATTTCTTTATCAGCCAAAATAAATTTGATAAACCGGCTATTTAAATATCATTTTTTATTGTATAATCCACCGCAGTTCTAAGTTTTAGAAAAACTGTTGCAAATTTACAACTAATCAATAGCTTTTATAAATGTTAATAACAATCAAATTTTGGAGGTTTTTATGAAAAAATCACTTATGTTGGCTGCTTCTATGCTGCTTTTATCTTTAAATTTCGCTTCTGGTGCAGACGAGAAAACGCAAGTTAGCTTTAGTGGCTCATCTACTCTAGCTCCAGTCATCGCTAAAATTTCAACCGACTTTATCGAAAAGTACGAGACTTGGGACAAGGTTGATAACTCTTTACCAAACAAAAACATCACCATCTTTGTCTCAGCTGGTGGCTCTGGTGCTGGCGTAAAAGCCGTGCTTGATCATGTCGCTGACTTTGGTATGCTAGCTCGCGATATAAAAGATAGCGAAAAAGCAAAGATCAAAGATATGAAAGCCTATACACTTGGTATAGACGCACTTTGTGTGGCTGTAAACCCAGAAAATGAGGTGATAAAGCTAAAGGGCGGAAATTTAAGCAAAGACGAGATCGTCAAAATTTTCTCAGGCGAGTACAAAAAGTGGAGTGACCTTGACAAATCCCTACCAAATGACGAAATAGTCGTAGTTACAAGAGATCTTGGTGGCGGTGCTCACGAGGTATTTCAAAAAAAGATCATGAAAGATATCAAAGTTAGCAAAAACGTCATCCAATCACCTTCCATGGGCGCGCTTGTATCAAAGATCATCGAAAATAAAAACGCTATTGGCTACGCTTCTTTTGGTATCACAAACCAAAACAAAGGCAAGCTAATACCGCTAAACGTTGATGGCGTCGAACCAACTGTTAAAAATATAGTTGATGGCAAATACTACATCTCTCGTCCGCTCATCATCGTAAAAAGTGGCGATCTAAGCAAGAGTGAGCAAATTTTTGTTGATGTGTTAAATTCAGCCGAAGGTCAAAAGACTATCGAAAAAATGGGATTTATACCAGTAAAATAGCCAATGACAGGGCAAATTTTTAAAGGCGGGGTATATGCTTTCACACTTTTATCCGCCATGCTTTTGCTTTTACTCGTGGGGTTTTTACTGATAAATTCCACGAGTTTTTTTGCAGAAGTAAGCCTTTTTGACTTCTTACTAAATGGCGACTGGGACGTTAGTACAGAGCCTTTTAGCTTTGGGCTGTTTAATATCCTAATCGCAAATTTCGCAGTTGCGTTTTTAGCTTGCATATTTTCATTTTTTATCTCGCTTGGCGTTACTATCTTTATCTGCTTTTTTGCGAGCGCCTGGCTTAGGCACGTGCTAGACTGGATGATACGAATACTAGCTGGCATACCCTCTATCATATATGGATTTTTCGCGCTTTACACGGTTGTAAAAATTTTAGAGTCAGGGCTAAAAATGTCCGCTGGCGAGTCAGTCTTGGCAGCTAGCCTCATCCTTGGCGTCATGATACTGCCCTTTTTTACCTCGCACTTGCTCCAAAGTGTTGATCTGCTAAAGCAAAATTTCAAAACAAACTCAGACGCGCTTGGCGTAAGCACGGGATATTTTATAAGAAAAGTCATTTTTAGAAAATCCATAAAAGCTAGCATTTCAGGCTTTATACTCGCATTCTCAAGGGCAGCTGGCGAGACGATGGCTGTGATGATGGTCATAGGCAACACCCCACTTTTTCCGCACCTACTCTCAAAAGCTCAGACCATACCATCTCTAATAGCCCTTGAAATGGGCATGAGCGAGGCTGGTAGCTTGCACTATCACGCCCTAATAGCAAGCGGATTTGTCCTGCTTGTTTTTATATTTTTGCTAAATATTTTTATCTTTAAATTTGAGAAAAACAATGAACGCTTTTAAAGATCATCTAGTCAAATTTTACGCCTATCTTTGCGTATTTATAGTCGTTGCGGTGATATTTTGGATATTTTATTTCATCTTTGCAAATGGTATCTCTCAGATAAATTTAGACTTTCTAACCAAAAATCCGCAAGGTTTAAATTTAGGTGAGAGTGGTGGCATAAGAGACGCTATCATAGGCTCATTTTTGCTGATGATATTATCTATGATATTTTCAGCACTTCTTGGCGTTAGCTGCGCCATTTATAGGCAAATTTACTGCACTTCTAGCACGATAAAGCTTGGGCTTAAATTTATCATCCAAACGATGGCTTCGATACCTTCTATCTTGCTTGGAATGTTTGTTTATGGACTTTTTATCGTTAGCCTTGATATCCCAAAAAGCCTGCTAACAGCTAGCATTACGCTTGCTTTGATGGTCTTTCCATTTGTTGAAGTAAGCGTTGAAAAGGTGATCTCGCAGATCGATGAAAAGATGTTAAGAGATAGCTTCGCACTTGGCGTTGATAAAAATTTTATGGCTAGAAAACTGGTTTTGCCAACTATTAGAAAAAATATCATATCGATCTTGATACTAGCTGGCAGCTATGCCATAGGAGCTACCGCACCGCTACTTTTAACAGGGGTTGTCTTCATGGCAAAGGCAGAAGGCCTGCTCTCGCCAGTCATGGCACTACCATTTCACCTGCACATGCTCCTAAGCCAGTCAGTCGCAACGCAAAATGCCTACGCCACGGCGCTTGTGCTCATCTTTATACTTATCATTTTGCACCTGCTTTCAGCCGTAGTTTTATTTGATATAGGAGAGAAAATTGCCAGATATTTTAAACATAAAAGATCTTAGTATCTTTTACCAAGATAATGAAATTTTAAAATATCTAAATTTAAACGTCGCCAAAAACGAGATCATCTGCCTAATGGGTAGCTCAGGATGTGGCAAATCAACATTTCTTTCGACGCTAAATGGCTTTTTGGAGCAAAAGGGCGGCCGATATAGCGGAGAGATCCTATTTAAAGGCCAAAATATCAAAGGTAAGGGCGAAATTTGGCTAAGACGAAAGCTAGCCATACTCTTTCAAGACTCCACGCTATTTCCTTTTAGCGTCGAGAGAAATTTGACCTATGCGATGGAATTTTATGAGGGCAACATAAAAGATAAGCAAAAAAGAGTAGAAGAGCTGCTTAAAAGCGTAAATTTACTAGATGAAATAAGTGACTTAAATATGCCAGCTAGCAAACTTTCCGGCGGTCAAAAGCAAAGACTTTGCATTGCAAGGATGCTAACTACAAAACCTGAAGTGCTCATGCTTGATGAGCCTTGCTCATCGCTTGATATGAAAAATGTCTTGATTATAGAGGAGCTCTTAAAAAGCTTGTCGCAAAGATACACCATCATCATAACCACGCACAATGAAGAGCAGGCAAAAAGGCTTGGCGGCAAGATAGTTCGAATTGTAGATAAGAAATTTACATTTTAAAAGAGCTAGAAATTCTAGCTCTAAATTTAGTCGATAAATCTTTTTGTGATATTTGCGTAGGCATCGATCCTGCGATCTCTTAAAAATGGCCAAATTCTGCGCACTTCTTCGCTTCTTTTCATGTCTATCTCAACGATCTTGCAAAGCTCATCTGTGCTATTTGCACGGAAAAGCTGCTCGCCTTGTGGCCCAAAAACAAAGCTATTTCCCCAAAATTTTATCCCATCCATCACGCCGCTACCATCTTTTTCAAAGCCCACGCGATTTACTGCAACAACTGGCAGACCATTTGCCACGCTGTGACCTCTTTGCACTGCCACCCACGCTTCAAGCTGTCTTGACTTTTCATCATCACTATCGCCCTCAAACCAGCCAATAGCCGTTGGATATATGAGAATTTTCGCCCCTTTTAGCGCCATTAGCCTTGCTGCTTCTGGATACCACTGATCCCAACACACCAAAACGCCAAGCTTGCCAAGGCTAGTTTTAACTGGCTCAAAGCCAATGTCGCCAGGCGTGAAGTAAAATTTCTCGTAAAATCCAGGGTCATCAGGGATGTGCATTTTTCGGTATTTGCCAGCCACGCTGCCGTCGCGCTCAAAGACAAAGGCGGTGTTGTGATAAAGTCCGTCAGCCCTCTTTTCAAAGAGCGAAGTGACTAAAACCACACCATTTTCTTTTGCTACCCTGCCCCAAAAAGCGACGTCCTCTTGCCAGTCGTTTGCGTGATCAAAGAAATTTGTATCCTCGCTTTGGCAAAAGTACTGCGTCTGATGCAGCTCTTGGCAGACGACTAGATCGGCACCGCCTTTTTTTGCCTCGGCGATTAGTTCAAGCGTCTTTGCGATGGTCGTCTCTTTTGTCCCTTTAAATTCTTGTTGAAGTAGTGCTACTTTCATCTCATCTCCCTTCTTTGTCGTTATATGGGTCTAAATGCGTGGTTATCTGCCACGAAAATTCCTTAAATTTATCTCTTATCTCAGCTTCAAGCGAGTCGGCCACCTCGTGCGCATCGTAAAGCGAAATATCTTTGTCAAAAACTAAATGCAGCGTTAAAAATATGGTATTTGCGCTCCGTCTTGTGTTTAGGTAGTGAAAGTCTGAAATTCTCTGCTTTGCCTTTATCATCTTAATGATCTCGTCTGTGACCTCATGGTTTGCTGCGTGATCTAGCAAGATACCAAAGGCGTCTTTGCCAAGGCTTATCGCGCTTTGAGCGATGTAGCCACTTATTACAATGCCAAAGATCGCATCTATCATCACAAATCCGCTAAATTTAATGATAAGTAGCGAGATGATGACTGCTAGGTTGCTAAAAAGGTCGATCTTATAGTGCAGCGCGTCTGCTTTGATGATAAGGTTTCCGCTTTTTTTAGAAATTTGGTTTAAAAATAGCACCAAACATAGCGTCACAACTACCGAAAAAACCATCACACCAAGGCTTAAGCCAAGGTCTATCTCTAAATTTGGCTCGCTAAATTTTTTAATACTCTCATAAAATATATATCCAGCAGCCACAACGATAATGACGCACTCAAATAGCGCTGCTAACGCCTCTAGCTTTGTGTAGCCAAAGTTAAATCTCTCATCAGCTTGCTTTCTTGACTTTCTAAGTGCAAATAAATTTAAAAGCGAGACGATAAAATCAAGCATCGAGTCAATCGCCGAGCCAAGCACAGCGACCGAGCCGCTAAAAAGCCCAGCTGTAAATTTCACAAGTGCGAGCAAAAAGGCACAAGCTCCAGCTGCGATAACAGCCTTATTTTCGCCCTGCGTGCACTCCTGCTTATTTATGCGGTTAAACTCATAATCAAACGGACTTGACAAGACTAAGACCTTTTATATCTATTTTGGCTTGAGCAGTGAAGCGAGCCATTTTGACGGACAAAAACTAGCGAATTTACACCGATGATCTTTCTATCTGGCAGTGCCTCGGCTAGTAAATTTAGTACCTTTTCATCGTTTTCGTCGTTATATGTTGGCACGATTAGCGCACCATTTATAAAGATAAAGTTTGCATAGGTGCAGCCAAGCCTTTTGCTATCATAAAATTTAGGTTTTGGTAGTGGCAGAGCAAGCAGTTTAAAGCCAGTTTTTTTAAGCTCATCCTCCATCCTTTTAAGCTCATCAAAGTGCTCATCACTCTTGTCATCACAAGCTGCGTAAGCTATCGTATCAGGCGTGATAAAGCGCGCTAAAGTGTCAATGTGACTATCTGTATCATCGCCTCTTATAAAGCCATTTTCAAGCCAGATAATACGCTTTAGGCCAAATAAATTTTTAAGCTTCTCCTCGATCTGCTCTTTACTAAGCGCTTTGTTTCTATTTTCATTTAGCAGACATTTTGAAGTGGTTAAAAGTATGCCATCTCCGTTAAACTCGATACTTCCGCCCTCTAATATCATATCAACTGGCTCAAGCTTGGTTTTATAAATTTTAGCTAGCTCCAAATTTATCGCATCATCTTTTGAGCTCTTAAATTTACCACCCCAAGCGTTAAATTTAAAGTCGTAGCTCTTGACGCCGTCCTTGGTGCAAACGTCGATCATACCGTAGTCTCTGATCCAAGTATCATCAGTATCAAGCTTAACAAACTCTACATTTTTAAATTTCTTAAATCTATCAAAATTTGCCTCATCAGGGCAGATGAGCACCACCTTTTCATAGGGCGTAACAGCAGCCACAAGCTCCTCATAGCTCGCCAAAATCTCCTCTAAATAGGGCTCCCAGTCACTCTTACTGTGTGGCAGTGATAAAAACAAAAGCTCCTGCTCTTCCCACTCTGCGTAAGCTCTCACGCTCTCTCCTTATAAATTTTATAAATTCCATAAATCGTAATGAATATCCAAAAGACCTCTATCAAAAATGAACCGAGGTTAAAGTGCACAAAAAGTGAGATGATAAGTAGCACCGCACCTGCTAAATTTATTATCTGATAGGCTAGATCGCGGCTATTTAGGCGGCCGATTTGAAGTAAAAAGTAGCCCATCACGATGCAAATCATCCCTAAAAAGCCAATGATCTGAAAAAGATCGATCAAATTTTATCCTTTTTACAAGCTTAAATTTAAAGCAAGATCATATCTAATTAGTTTTAAATTTATGATTATAAGATAAAATAACTCCATTTTTCAGATTGGATTAAAGTTTTATGGATTTTGAGTTTATTGAGAAATTTTATCCGCTTTATGTTAAGGCCGGACTGCTTACCTGTGAGATTGCCTTTTTAGGGATCATTTTTTCTATTTTGATCGGTATTTTTTGTATGGCCGTGAAATTTTACAAGCTAAAATTTCTATCAAAAGTGATTGACTGCTATGTCGAGCTCTCAAGAAATACGCCGCTTCTTATCCAGCTCTTCTTTTTATACTACGGCTTGCCAAAGCTTGGAGTGTCGATGAGCGGCTTTGCCTGTGCGGTCGCTGGTCTTAGCTTTCTTGGTGGTAGCTATATGAGTGAGAGCTTTAGGCTTGGCTTTGAGGCGGTTAGAAAGTCGCAGATCGAAGCGGGACTAAGTATCGCACTTAGCAAAAATCAGCTCTTAAGATATGTTATCTTGCCTCAAGCATTTAGCGTAGCTGTACCAAGCATTAGTGCAAATATTATCTTTTTACTAAAAGAGACAAGCATCGTTAGTATCGTAGCCCTTGCCGATCTAGTTTACGTCGCAAAGGATCTCATTGGGCTTTATTACAAAACAGACGAAGCGCTTTTTATGCTGGTTATTAGCTATCTCATCATCATCTTGCCAGTCTCGCTGGTGCTTAGCTATGTCGAAAGAAGGGTGAGAAATGCAAGGAGTTAGTATTTTATTTGACACGCAAAATTTACTAAGGCTCTTTGAAGGTCTAGTCGTTAGCACAGAAATTTCATTTATCTCTATCTTTATCTCTATAATCGGTGGCTTAGTGTTTGGCGTGCTTATGAGCATGAAAAACAAATTTATCTATTTTATTTTAAAAATTTGCCTAGAAATCGTTCGTATAATGCCTCAGATCGTTTGGCTATTTTTATTTTATTTTGGTGTCAGTAAGGCGTTTGATATTCATATTTCAGCATTTACAGCCTCACTCATCGTCTTTAGCTTGTGGGGAATTTTTGAAATGATGGACATCGTGCGTGGTGCAATAACATCAATACCAAAACATCAATTTGAATCAGCCGCCTCACTTGGGCTTAGTAAATTTCAAATTTACTCTCACGTCATCATCCCACTTGCCACAAGAAGGCTAGTGCCTGGAGCTGTAAATTTACTAAGCCGTATGATAAAAACGACCTCTATCGTCGTACTAATCGGCGTTGTGGAGGTAGTCAAGGTCGGCCAGCAGATCATTGAGCGAAATGTATTTACAAATCCTATGGCGCCATTTTGGATATACACGCTCATATTCTTTTTATATTTTGCGATCTGCTATCCAGTCTCAAAATTATCAAAAAAACTAGAAGAAAAATGGAGCTAAAATGAGCGAAAACATATTAGAGCTTAAAAAAATAAATAAATTTTATGGAGAGCTTCACGCCTTAAAGGATATAAATTTAGAGGTAAAAAGCGGTGAAGTGGTCGTACTTCTTGGCCCATCAGGCTGTGGCAAAAGCACAACTCTTAGGTGCATAAACGGCCTTGAGAGTATCGCAAGCGGCGAGATCATTATAGACGGTGAAGTGATAGACGCTAAATTTAATGATTGGCAAAGGATCCGCCAAAAGGTCGGCATGGTCTTTCAAAGCTACGAGCTCTTTGATCATATGAACGTCATAGACAACGTCCTTCTTGGGCCTTTAAAGGTGCAAAAAAGAGATAGAGCCGAGGCTGAAAAAACCGCTGATATGTGGCTAAGCAAGGTTGGACTGCTTGATAAGAAATTTGCCTATCCAAAGGAGCTAAGTGGCGGCCAAAAGCAGCGCATAGCAATAGTAAGAAGCCTTTGTTTAAACCCTGAAATTATGCTATTTGACGAGGTTACGGCTGCGCTTGATCCAGAGATCGTTAGAGAAGTGCTTGATGTTATACTAAATTTAGCCAAAGATGGCATGACGATGCTAATAGTCACACACGAGATGAGCTTTGCAAGAGCAGTTGCAAACAAGATCGTATTTATGGACGCTGGAGCGATCGTGGAGATCAGCGAGCCAGAAGAATTTTTTACCAGCCCAAAGAGTGATCGCGCGAAGAAATTTCTAAATTTATTCTCGTTTTAGAAAAAATAAGAGATAATTTGCCGTTTTTTCAAAATGCGTTTAGAGCGAAATTTTAACGCTCTTATTTATTTAACTTTTTTACAAGGAGAAAGAGTGAGAAAATTTAAATTTTTCTTATTAGCATTAATCGCTACCGTCTTTCTAACGGGTTGTGGTAATGACAAAGGTGCTGACACGGCAAAAGCTGCTTCAAACGAAGCTGATGCGATCGCAAAGATCAAAGAGCGCGGATATGTAAGAATTGGCGTTTTCAGCGACAAACCACCATTTGGCTATGTCGATAAAGACGGCAAAAACCAAGGCTATGATATTTACTTTGCAAAACGTATCGCAAAAGACCTACTAGGCGATGAGAGCAAGGTAAAATTTGAGCTAGTCGAGGCTGCTGGTAGAGTTGAAGTTTTAGTAGCTGATAAAGTAGATATCACGCTTGCAAATTTTACAAAAACACCTGAGCGCGCACAAGTTGTTGATTTTGCGCTTCCATACATGAAGGTTTCACTTGGTATCGTAAGCCCTGAAGGTGCGGTGATAAAGAGCATCGATGAGCTAAAAGACAAAACCCTAATCGTAAATAAGGGCACAACCGCAGACGCGTTTTTTACAAAAAATTATCCTGACATTAAGCTTGCAAAATATGACCAAAATACTGAAACATTTGCAGCTTTGGTTGATAAAAGAGGTGCTGCACTAGCGCATGATAACGCCCTACTTTTTGCCTGGGCGAAAGAGACTCCAGGTTTTGTTGTAGGCGTTGAAGCACTTGGTGATGTGGATGTGATAGCACCAGCTGTTAAAAAAGGCAACAAAGTTTTACTTGACTGGCTAAATAATGAGATCATTGAGCTTGGAAAAGAAAATTTCTTCCACAAAGACTATGATGCTACACTAAAACCGATCTACGGCGACAGCGTCAATCCAGAATCACTTGTCGTTGAAGGCGGCAAACTATAAAAATTTAAATGGCGTAAATCTTTACGCCATCTCTCTTTTTTTAAATTTAACAAATAAGTTTGTAAAAATTTTTGCCGGTAGGTTACACTGCATAAAATCCATAAAGGCTGATATTTTGCATACCTGAACAGCAAGCTAGTAGATGAACCCTTGCAACAATAAACTGAACGCCGATATTAGATAGACTACTTTTGGATTTAAATTGCATTATCCACATGAAGGTTCAAAAAAGCTAAGATGCATGTTTTTGATAAATTTAAATTACAGATAGTATGTATGCAGAGAAAAATCCGCGAAAGCTAGGCAAGAAAGATAAATCTTAGTTTTTTGAATGTTTAAATAAAATTTTAAAAAGCATTTTGGGGTAAATTTAGCCCAAAATGCTTATTGTAAGCTACATTAAGCTCTTTAACAAATTTGTCACCTTTTGCTCGATCTCTTCTAAAAATTCCTTGCTCTTTGCCTCAAATCTAGTAACAATAACTGGCGTTGTATTTGACGCGCGTACTAGCGCCCAGCCATTTTCAAACTGAATCCTTATACCATCAATATCAATGATATTTTTTATCTTTGGCAGGTCGCAACTCTCATTTTTCACACAATCTTTTAGCTTGGCAACTATCTTAAATTTAGCCTCATCAGTCGTCTTTACCTTGATCTCATCGGTGCTAAAGACAAGTGGCATCTTATCAAGCTCGCCATCAAGGTCAAACCCTTTATGAACTAGCTCAAGCACCCTCATCATCGCATAAAGCGCATCATCAAAGCCAAAATAGCGCTCTTTAAAGAAGATATGACCACTGACTTCAGCTGCAAGATCGACATTTAGCTCTTTCATCATCTTTTTTATATTGCTATGCCCGGTTTTTCCCATGAAAACTTCGCCGATTTTTGCGATCTCATCATACATATTTTGCGAGCATTTAACCTCACCAAGCACCTTTGGATGTTTCATATTTAGCGCATAAAGATAGGCTAGCTCATCGCCTTTTATATCTCTTTTTGGCGTTATAACCGCGATCCTATCGCCATCTCCGTCAAAGCCAAATCCAAGGTCAAATTCTTTCTTTTCGATAAGAGAAAATAGCTCTTTTAAATTCTCTTTTTCACTTGGATCTGGGTGGTGATTTGGGAAATTTCCGTCTGGATCTTCATATAAAATTTTAGCATTTAGCCCAAGAGCTTTGACGATCGGCACCAAACTCACGCCAACAGCGCCATTTGCACAGTCTATAACAAAAGGCTTTTTGAAATTTTTAAGCTCGCTAAATTCTTTTACAAAAAACTCGACATATTTTTCTAAGATGTTAAATTTCTCGCAGCTCTCATCGTCTACGATCTGCTCACCAGAGGCGATTATCTCGTTCACCTTGTCTTTTAAAATTTGCAGATCTTTTCCAAAAAAACTATCTTTTTTGATAGTAATCTTAAAGCCGTTGTACTCTTTTGGGTTGTGAGAGCCCGTGATCATGATGTTTGCGTCGAAATAATCAGCATAAACGCTAAAGTAGCCAACAGGAGTTGGAAGTAAGCCGATGTTGTAAATTTTAAAGCCACCGGCCTTGTTTAGACCGCTTAGTAGATACCTAAAAAGCGTGCTAGCGCTTAGTCTTGCGTCAAAGCCAACGCTTAAAGTTTTTACGCCAAATTCATTAAATTTCTTACCCAAAGCAAGCCCTATAGCCTTGACGCTGTCCTCCGTCAAGTCTTTCTCAAAAATGCCGCGGATGTCGTATTCTCTAAAAATTTCATCATATTTCATTGTAAATTCTCCCTAAAAGAAAGCAAAATGATACAAGAATAAATTTAAAAAGGAGTAAATAATTTTATAAATTTAGTGAGGTTAAAGTTTAAGTATAAATTCGAGCTAGAAAAGGCTCTAGCTCGAAAAGGGCTGCTACATGATGCCGCCCATACCACCCATTCCGCCCATGTCAGGCATTGCAGGCATTGCTTTTTCTTCTTTTATCTCGCTGATAGTTGCCTCAGTTGTTAGTAGCAAGCTAGCCACGCTAACAGCGTTTTGAAGCGCAACTCTCTCAACTTTTACTGGATCGATGATGCCAGCTTCAAACATATTTACATATTCGCCAGTTGCAGCATTAAAGCCAAAATTTGCATCTTTGCTTGTCTCGACTGCATTTGCTACTACGCCTGCGTCAAAGCCAGCGTTCTCAGCAATTTGGCGAAGTGGAGCACGAAGCGCTCTTCTAACGATCTCAGCGCCGATTGCCTCATCACCTTGTAAATTTAAATTTACACTCTTTGAAGCAAGGATAAGAGCTGAACCACCACCTACTACGATGCCCTCTTCAACAGCTGCACGAGTAGCGCTTAGAGCATCATCAACGCGGTCTTTTTTCTCTTTCATCTCAGTTTCAGTCGCAGCACCTACTTTGATAACTGCCACGCCGCCGCTTAGTTTTGCAAGGCGCTCTTGAAGTTTTTCTTTGTCGTAGTCGCTTGTTGTTTCTGCGATTTGAGCTTTGATCTGAGTTATTCTAGCGTCTATTGCTGACTTCTCGCCTGCACCATTTACGATAGTTGTGTTATCTTTGTCGATAACTACGCTTGAAGCTTGTCCAAGGTCGTTTATGGTGGCGCTTTCAAGTGTTCTGCCTAGCTCTTCGCTGATAACTTCGCCACCTGTTAAAATAGCGATATCTTCAAGCATTGCTTTTCTTCTATCGCCAAAGCCAGGAGCTTTAACAGCCGAGATATTTAGCACACCGCGAAGTTTGTTTACAACAAGCGTTGCAAGTGCCTCGCCCTCGATATCTTCAGCGATTATTAAAAGTGGTTTGCCACTTTTTTGTACTTGCTCAAGTACTGGAAGCAAGTCTTTTAAATTTGTGATCTTCTTGTCAAATAGCAATATGAATGGATTGCTTAGCTCAACTTGCATCTTTTCAGGGTTTGTGATGAAGTATGGGCTTAGGTATCCGCGGTCAAACTGCATACCCTCAACAACGCTTAGCTCGTCTTGGATAGACTTTGCCTCTTCTACTGTTATGACGCCATCTTTGCCGACTTTTTCCATCGCATCAGCGATAAGTTTGCCAATACTCTCATCTGAGTTAGCAGAGATAGTAGCGATCTGAGCGATCTCTTTTGAACCTGATACTTTTTTAGAGATATTTTTTAGTGCATCTATAAGAGCTGCTACTTCTTTATCCATACCGCGTTTTACTTCGATAGGATTTGCGCCAGCAGTTACGTTTCTAAGACCCTCTTTAAATATCGCGTGAGCTAGTACAGTAGCTGTTGTCGTGCCGTCACCTGCTTGGTCGTTTGTCTTACTTGCTACTTCTCTAACTAAACTTGCACCCATGTTTTCGATAGTATCTTTTAGCTCAACCTCTTTAGCCACACTAACGCCGTCTTTTGTGATGTTTGGAGCGCCAAAGCTCTTTTGGATAAGGACGTTTCTACCTCTTGGTCCCATTGTTACTTTTACAGCGTCATTTAGTTTTTTTACGCCCTCGTATAGGCGGTTTCTTGCATCATCAGAGTAAAAAATTTCTTTTGCCATTGTTTTTCCTTTCGGTTTTAATTTATTTTAAAAAATCAGCCTTATTTATCATTGACAAAGGCATATTAATATCAAAAATTTTGCCGCGAATATTTGAATAGCCGTTTTTAGCTAGTCTTTCGCTATGCATTTTCAGATATTTTTCCGCATTCTCCTTATTGTCAAAAAGATAAACTCCGCCGGCTTCTTTTGTTTGTTTGTTCTCGGTCCAAATTTTCCATATCATACCGGGTTCTTGGTTGATGCTTTTAGCCAAATCCTCAAAAGCTTTTGACATCTCGTCTCCAAAAAGACCTTCTTGCGGAAAATCAACATACATAATCGCAGCCATCTGCAGCCTTATTTTAAAACGCCTAAAACATCGTCGATGTTTAAAACAAGATATGTTTTATCATCTAAATTTATCTCAGTGCCACCGTATTTTGCAAATACAACTTTATCACCAACTTTTACACCCTCTACTTCAGCACCAACTGCTTTTACCTCACCGCTTAAAGGTTTTTCTTTTGCGTTATCAGGTATAATGATGCCCGAAGCCGTGGTCTTTGTCTCCTCTACGCGTTCGACTAGAACACGCTTGCCTAATGGTTGAAAGTTCATTGTTCATCCTTTTGGTTTAATTGTCTTTTTTAGCACTCTTTATTTTTGAGTGATGAGATCCTAGCACTTTTTTCTAAAAAAGTCAATAATTTATAGTTAAATTTTATTAAAACTTTAGTCACTTACACTAAAGTTTTATGATATGTAAAACTAATATAAAGGAAATTTATGAAAAAAATAGCCTATTTAGTAGCGGCTTTGGTGCTGATAATCCTTTGCATTTTTGGCTTTATATTTAGCTCTTTTGGTAATAAATTTATAGCTAGCAAGATAGAAAAAGAAGCACTCGCTCGTGGTATTGATGTCAAATTTAAAGACTTTAGCCTAGGGCTTAGCACCTTAAATTTAGAAGCGACCGTGATGAATGCCATAAATTTAAAAGCAAATGGCGACCTCTCCTTGCTTGCTCAAAGCATGAATTTAAACATAGATATAAATGCCGACAAGGCAAAGGCTAGCGAGCTTGGGTTAAAAAAAGATGTCGCGCTTAAAACAAACGCGGCTGGTAAATTTAGCGACTTTAAGCTAGTGGCAACTGGCATGGCGCTTGGCTCAAATATAAATTTAAACGCAAATTTAAAAGACTACCTGCCAAAAGCTCTAAATCTTGACGCTAAAAATATTGAGCTTTCTGAGATCTCGGCCCTTGCTAAAAAGCCAAATTTAGCTAGTGGCAAGCTTGATCTAACGAGCAATATGCAAGGCTTTGATGAGAAAAATGAGCCCATCATTAACGCTCAAATTTTAGCAAGCGATGCAGCGATAAACAAAGAAATTCTTAAAAACGAATTTGGGCTAAATTTAGCAAAAGATATAAGCTTTAAAGGCGGCGTAAATGCTAAATTTAAAAATGAAAAAGTAAGTGCAAAAACCCTTATCATTGCGCCTGAAGCCACTTTAAAAGCAAATGAGACGACTTATGATCTAGCTAGCAAAAATTTAAAGAGTGACTTTTTGCTAAACGTGCCTGATCTTGCCCTTTTTGGTAAGCTCTTAAATCAACAACTAAGCGGCGCAGTGGATGCAAACGGCGAAATCACAATGCAAGAAAATGCCCTTAAAAACCTAAAGGCTGAGATAAACGGCCTTGGCGGCAAGATAAATGCAAATTTTGATAGCAAAAACTTAGCCCTAAATGCGGCTAATATCAAGCTAAAAGAGCTTCTAGCGCTTGCCTTGCAGCCTAGCTACGCAGACGGAGAGATAAATTTAAACGCAAACTTTAGCGCCTTTGACGAGCTAAAAAAGCTTGCAGGCGAGGCTAAATTTGAGATAAAAAACGGCCTTATAAATAATAGTCTTGCAAAGCTTAAAAATGCGGCGAAATTTGAGCTTAAAGGTGGCGTCATAGCAAAAGGCGAGCTTGTAAATTTTGACGCAAACGTGCTTAGCGATCTTGGAGAGCTAAAGGATATAAAGGGTGTTTATGACCTAAAAAACAGCCAAATTTTTAGCAAATTTGCCCTGCTCATTAGCGACCCTGAGAAATTTAAAGCGGTTAGCGGCTTTGAGGTTGGCTCAAAGATGGTGCTTGTGGGCGATGTGATGGTCAAAGAGAGCAAGATAGATGAGCTAAATTTAGGCGGTGATGCCTTTGCTGGCAAGCTAAACGTCACCATAAAAAATGAAAGTCTTGATCTTAGCCTAAAAGAGGCGCAGCTAGGAGAGATCTTGGCACTTAGCGGCAACGATAGGCTAGCAAATGCTAAGGCAAATGTCCAAGCAAAGGGGCAAAATATCTTTAGCAAAAACCCAAGCGTCACCGCAACGATCGCTTTAAATGATGGCAAATTTAACGCCGCAGTGCTTAGCAAAATGCTTGATAAAAAATTCCCTGAAAACGAGAAATTTAGCTCAAATTTGAGCCTAGACTATAAAGGCGACATAGTAAAATTTAGTGGCGACTTTCTTAGCTCGCTAGCTGATATAAAGGGCGTAGATGGCAGTTTTGACGTGGGTAAAAGTACGCTAAGCTTAAAGCTTCAAGCGGTAGTTTCAGAACTAAACAAGCTTGCATTTTTAGCTGGTCGCGAGCTTCACGGTAAATTTGCAACCCTAGTAACAGCAGAGGGCAAAGTGGATGATCTAAGCGTAAAAGCCATTTCAGATGATCTATTTAAGGGCAAGTTAGAGGCAAACTACAAAGGTGGCGCGCTTGATGCAGTGCTAAAAAACTTTGAGGTCAAAGGGCTAACGCAGACTTTGGGGCTGGATCATCTCTATGACGGCAACGGCGATGCTAAATTTGACTACGAAACAAAGCAAAAGCTCGGTAAATTTGACATCTTACTAAAAGAGGGGCACCTAGCCAGCACAAATCTCACAAACAACATCAAAATATTTACTGGCAAGGACATCACAAAAGAAATTTACAAAGACGGTAAAATTTACGGCGATATAAAGGGCGATAACGTCATCTTTAACGTAAATTTAAGCTCACCAAAGAGCGATATAAAGGTTGCAAACGGCACTTACAATACTGCGACAAAAATGCTTAACGCGCCACTTGTTTGCAGGCTCGAAAAGACCGATCTAAACGTGCAAATTTCAGGCACGACAGACAAGCTAAAATACGACGTCAGATCGCAATATTTAGAAAATAAGGTCAAAAAAGAGATAGGTAGATTTTTAGATAAAAAGCTTGGAAAAGATGATGAGGGCGCAAACGGCGAAAAGCAAAATTTAAAGGGGCTTTTAAAAGGGCTATTTTAGATGAAAAAGGCGGAAAATTTAAAGTATCTAATGGGGCTTGGGCACTTTTGTAGCGACATAAACCAAAGTGCGCTTGGTGCGATGCTGCCCTTTTTCATCGCGAGCTACCACTACGACTACGCCACGGCTGCCTCGCTCGTGACAGCCACAAATTTAGCAAGCTCTCTCATCCAACCGCTGATCGGCCGCTTAAGCGATAAAAAAGAGCTACCATACGTCATCCCGCTTGGGCTACTACTTGCGGGCGGAGGCATGAGTCTAACTGGCTTTGTCACAAACTACTACCTCATCTTGGTTTGCGTGATGATAAGCGGTATCGGCGCCGCGCTCTTTCACCCAAGTGCCGCAAGGATCGTAAACTACGCCTCAAACGCCAAAAATAGAGCCAAAAGCATAAGCATATTTTCATTTGGCGGAAACGCAGGCTTTGCCGTTGGACCTATTTTGGTCGCTGTTTTTGTGGGAAATTTTGGCCTAAAAGGGACGCTGGTCTTTATAATTCCTCAAATTTTTCTGACACTTTTATACCTCAAAAAGGGCAAATTTATAAAAGCGCTCGAAGGCAATCATAAAAGGCAAATTTCACAAAAAAATAGCGCTTTGAAAGACGATTTAGGCGCCTTTTTAAGGCTTTGCGTCTGTATATTTTCACGCTCGATCGTCGCTTTTGGCTTTTCAGCATTTTTTAGCATCTACCTCATCAAAATTTTTGGCCTTAGCAAAGAGGCTGCAAATATAAATTTAAGCCTCTTTTTTGCTGCAGGTGCGATCTCTACGCTATTTGGTGGAGCGCTAGCCGATAGATATGGCCTAGTTAAGCTCATCAAAATAAGCCTAAGCATCGCCGCACCGCTAGTCGTGCTAATGCTCTTTATCGACAGCTACGCGCTATTTCTCGCGGCCTCCATGTGCGTGAGTGCCTGCATCAGCCTATCTTTTAGCCCCTCTATCGCCCTTGCACAGCTTTATCTGCCAAATCAAATCGGCCTAGCCTCAGGCGTAACGCTTGGCCTTAGTATAACAATCGGCGGCATATTCGCAACGGTCATTGGCAAGATCGCTGATATCTTTAGCCTAACGCACTCATTTTACTTTATCGCCGCAATCTCAATTATTTGTGCAACATCAAGCTACTTTTTAAAGCCAATTAGTAGAACTTAAATTTATATATCTTGCTTCATTTTTATATAAAAATTACGTAAGGAAATTTACGAGTAAATTTTAATTTCTATTTGTTTTGCCCTGCTCGCAACGAGACTTTGCTACGGGGAAACAAGCGAAATTTTACGATGTAAAAGAGCCGAGCCATAGCTTTTGGCGGCAGTATTTTGTGATAGATTTATTTGTGATAGATTTAAATGTTATGCAGTTAAAAATTGCGCAGACTAGACATATAGTCTGTCGAGCAAAATTTTAGCAAGCTCATTTAAAGATACACAAAAGACAACGCTTATATTTTTCTCATCTTTGCTATCTCATCACGTAGCGCCGCCGCCTTCTCAAACTCCAGCTGCTCAGCCGCTTCAAGCATCTGCTTTCTTAGCTCTTTAACTATCGCAGCTCGCTCACTTGCTGGCATCTTCTCTAAATTTTTACCACGCTTGTAAATTTCACCATCGTCTTCGACGTGCAAGCTCTCTTCGATATTTCTACTTGCAGAGTGCGGCGTTATGCCGTGAGCTTTGTTGTACTCATCTTGAAATTTACGCCTAGCTGTCGTCGTATCGATCGCCTCTTTCATCGAGTGCGTGATCTTTTTGGCAAACATTAGCACCTTGCCATTTACATTTCTAGCCGCACGCCCCATCGTCTGTATAAGGCTCGTTGTCGAGCGCAAAAAGCCCTCTTTATCGGCGTCCATTATCGCTATCAAGCTCACTTCAGGTAGGTCAAGCCCCTCACGGAGTAAATTTATGCCTATTAGCATGTCAAATTCGCCGCTTCTAAGCCCTCTAATGATCTCATTTCGCTCGATCGCATCGATGTCTGAGTGCATATACTTAACTTTTACACCAAGCTCGATGTAGTAGCGACTTAGCTCCTCGGCCATCTTTTTAGTTAGCACCGTAACTAGCACGCGCTCACCTCTAGCGATGACCGCCTTTGCCTCGTCAAATAGCACCTCAACTTGGTTGTCACTATCTTTTATCTCGATGATCGGGTCAAGCAGCCCGGTAGGACGCAAAATTTGCTCATAGACGTGCCCCTGGCTGATACCAAGCTCGTACTCGTTTGGCGTAGCTGAGACAAAAAGAAATTTCGCCTTTTTACTTATAAATTCATCAAATTTAAGTGGCCTGTTATCAAGCGCTGATGGCAAACGAAATCCATACTCCACAAGCACCTCTTTGCGGCTCCTATCGCCCGCATACATGCCCCTAAACTGTGGCAAACTCACATGACTCTCATCGACGATAACCAGATAGTCTTTGCCACTTATCTCAAAGTAGTCAAACATCGAGTACGGTGTCTCTCCGGGCTTTTGTCCGGTTAGGTGGCGTGCGTAGTTTTCGATACCTTTACACATGCCCGTACTTGCCATCATCTCAAGGTCAAACTCCACCCTTTGCTTTAGCCTCTGCGCCTCGACTAGCTTGCCCTGCTCATTAAACTCTTTTAAACGCGCATCAAGCTCTTCTTCGATCTCTTTCATCGCGATCTTTAGCCTATCAGCGCCCACGATGAACTGACTGGTCGCATAAAGCGTAAATTTAGAGATGTCCTTTAGCCTCTTGTTATCAAGCACGTCAAAATGATACATCGCATCGATCTCATCGCCAAAAAACTCGATTCTTAGGGCTTCGTCGTTGTAGTAAGCTGGGTAAATATCCACCACATCGCCATTTACGCGAAAGTCGCCTCTGTCAAAGTAGTTGTCATTGCGCTTGTAGCCCATATCTACAAGCTGCTCTAAAAGCTTTCTTTGGCTTATTTTCTCGCCCACGCTAAGATATGCCACCATTCCCTTATACTCGCTTGGATTACCAAGTCCGTAGTTTGCAGAGACTGATGCCACGCAGATCACATCATCAAAGCTTAGCAAGCTAGCCGTTGCAGAGAGACGCAAGCGCTCAAGCTCCTCATTTACCGAGCTATCCTTTTCTATATATAGGTCGCTTCTTGGGATGTAGGCCTCTGGCTGGTAGTAGTCGTAGTAGCTTATGAAGTACTCGACATGATTTTTTGGGAAAAAGCCCTTAAATTCGCTATAAAGCTGCGCAGCTAAGGATTTATTATGCGTCATTATCAGAGTTGGCATATTTAGCTCACGTATGACGTTTGCCATGGTAAAGGTCTTGCCAGATCCTGTGACACCTAAAAGTGTTTGATATTTGTTACCTGATTTTACACTTTTTACTATCTCTTTTATCGCTCTTGCTTGGTCACTGCTTGGGCTAAATTTAGATGAAATTTCAAATTTACTCATTGATCGCCTTTAAATTTGGGAGAATTTTATAGCAAAGATAGTACTTTGTCAAATGAGAATTTTAATAAGAATTTAGCCTCTGCGTGTTAGAATACGAGCCTAATTATTATTTTAAAGGAACTTTTATGTTTGAAGATAATGCGATCTTAACCACACTAAGCGATAAAGTAAATGACCTGATCACAAAATATGACGAACTTTGCAAAACGAACGAAGAGTTGCGTAATGAGATCGTAACTTTAAAAGCACAAAATGAGGCAAAAAGCAATCAAATCATGCGTTTAGAAGAGGATCTTGACAAGAAAAATACCGAAGCTGACGATGTAATGAGAAAAATCGAAGCTGTCCTTGGCAGATAAGCTTGGCTAAAATATGAAAAAAATCACGCTCACGATATCATCTCGCGACTACACGATCACGCTTGATGATGATTTTGCTAAATTCTTTGAAGATGACTGGCAAAATTTAATGGGCGGGCGCCAATTTATTGAGCCAAAAGAGCTTTTAAATGCCTTTATAGAAAAATGTTATGAAAATTATGCTGTGATAAAGGCAGTAAAAAATTTAACTGGCAATGTTGATGAGATATTAAAGCGAGAAGAGAGATGAAAAGACGAGCTTACACCTTGCTTGAGCTAATATTTATAGTAGTTATACTAGGTATTTTAAGCACAGTCGCTATACCTAGGCTATTTTTTTCTAGAAGCGATGCTACTATCTCAAATGCCAAAACTCAACTTGCCGCTATAAGAAGCGGAATTTCACTAAAATACAATGACAATATCTTGCAAGCAAAGCCAGAATTTCCACAAAAGCTAGACGATGGCGATCCAAGCAAACTCTTTAAAAATGTTATAAATATACCGATAAAAGATAGCGGTAGCAAAAATGGCTGGCACAGAATAAGCGATGACAAATACACATTTAGGCTAGATGGCAAAGTAGCAAATTTCAAATACGACAAAAATACTGGCGATTTTGGTTGCAGTGATGAAAATGAAATTTGCAAATCACTTCAGTAATGCATTATTACATACTCGCATTTTATGGGCTAAATTTAGCCCCGCTCACTTATGAAAGCGATCAAAAACTAGAAAAATTTCAAGGCGTAAAAGCTTCTTTAAGAGGCAAAATTCTTACTGCCTTTATCGTAAAAGAAACTGGCAAACCAGAGTTTAAAACAAGTAAAATTTTAGAAATTCTACCGATTAATCTAACTTCAATGCAAAGCGAATTGGCAATATTTATCTCAAAATATTACACATGCGAGCTTGGCGTCAGTCTAAATTTATTTGAACCAAATGACACTATTGCAGTAGATCAAATTTATGAAAATCAAAATTTTAATGTAGCACCCAAACTAAGCGAAAAACAGCAAGAGGCTTTGGATTTTATAAACAAACGTAAAATTTCACTCATCTTTGGCGACACTGGAAGCGGAAAAAGCGAAATTTACATAGCAAAGATCAGAGAAATTTTAAACGCAGGCAGCCAAGCGCTATTTTTAATGCCTGAAATTTCACTCACGCCACAAATGCAAAAACGCCTTGAGGGCTTCTTTGGAGAGGCAGTGGCTGTTTGGCACTCAAAGATCACATCAAAGAAAAAAGAGCAAATTTTAAAAGATATAAAAAGTGGCAAAGTTAGGCTCGTTGCAGGTGCGAGATCGGCTTTATTTTTACCACTTGAGAAGCTAAAACTTATCATCATCGATGAAGAACACGACGATAGCTATAAAAATACAGGCTCAAAGCCCCACTACAACGCAAGAGATCTTGCCCTTTTTCTAACTGGTAAATTTGACCTGCAAGTAGTACTTGGAAGCGCCACACCAAGCCTCACTAGCTTTTACAAGCAGGAGCATTTTCGCTTACAAGGGACATATTTTGATTCGCAAAAAAATTACATTTTTGACGAGAGCGAGACTGGAATTAGTGAAATTTTAAAAGATGAAATTTCAAAAACACTCGCGAATAAAAGGCAAGCTGTCATCTGTCTGCCAACAAGGGCAAATTTTAAATATCTAGTCTGCAAAAACTGCGGTGAAACGCTAAAGTGTCCATTTTGTAGCATCGGTATGAGCTACTACAAAAAACAAAATGTGCTAAAGTGTCAATACTGCGAGCATAAAATGGCTGTGCCAAAGACCTGCTATAAGTGCGGTAGCGAAATGATAGAGGCCAAAAAGATCGGTACTAGCGAGCTACTTGAAAGGCTGCAAGCTGAGTTTGCAAACGCCAGAATCGCTAAATTTGACAGGGATGAAATAACGACTCAAAACAAGCTCGTAAAGGCTTTGAAGGAATTTAACGACGGCAAGATAGACATCCTGCTAGGCACGCAGATGCTAAGCAAAGGGCATGATTATCACAACGTAGAGCTTGCTGTCATCATGGGATTTGACGAGCTTTTAAATTTTCCTGATTATAAAGCCAGAGAGCGAACGCTCGCTCTTGCCATGCAAGTAGCCGGAAGAGCTGGTAGAAACGGGGTTGGCAGAGTTATCATTCAAAGCAAACAAAGAGATTTTTTTGAGAGCTACATCGGTGACTACGACGCATTTTTAAAAGATGAGATTGGCTACCGCGAGGGGCTATATCCGCCTTTTACTAGGCTCCTTCGCATTATCATCTCACATAAAGATGAAAAAATAGTAAAAAATACAATGAATGAATTTGTACAAAGAATAGAACCTTTAAGAAGCGATGAACTTGAGATCATAGGATACGGAAAGTGCCAAATAGAGTATATTGGAAGCAAATTTAGATATGAAATTTTACTTCGCTCAAACTCTTATATACCTCTTTTAAAAGCTGCAAACCTCTGCAAAAGCGAGCTTAGCGATATTGATATAGACCCGGTAAATTTTAGCTAATGATTAGCCAATGTTAACTATAATCTCACCAAAAATTTAACGGATGCGTCAATGCTTTTTAACTCTTACGAATTTATATTTTTATTCTTGCCATTTACATTTTTTATATACTTTTATCTAAATAAAAAGCGCCTTACAGAATTGGCAAAAGGCTTTTTGGTTCTGTCATCTCTCTTTTTTTACAGCTGGTGGAACGTCATTTATCTACCGCTAATCTTAGGCTCCATGTTGTTTAACTACTGCTTTGGAGTGAAGCTAAACAAAGAAGATAGTAAAATTTCTAAAAAATTTATTCTTATACTAGGGATTGCGGCAAATTTAATACTCCTTGGATATTTTAAATATTCAGACTTCTTTATAAGCAATGTAAATTTTATCTTTAATGCTCATATACCTCATTTAAATTTACTTTTGCCTCTTGCGATATCATTTTTTACTTTTCAGCAAATAGCCTATTTGGTCGATAGTGCTACGGGGGGGGGTACGAAGCAGTATGACTTTTTAAACTACTGCTTATTTGTTACATTTTTTCCGCAGCTAATCGCTGGTCCGATCGTGCACCATAAAGAGATGATGCCGCAGTTTGCAAATGCTAGAAATAAAATAGTCAACTACAAAAATATAGCACTTGGTTTATTTATCTTTTCGATAGGTCTTTTTAAAAAGGTAGTTATCGCTGATAATTTTGCTGTTTGGGCAACAAACGGATTTGACAACGCTATCGTTTTAAATTTTTTTGAAGCTTGGGCGACTAGCCTAAGCTATACATTTCAGCTCTACTTTGACTTTAGTGGATATTGCGATATGGCTATAGGCGCAGCGCTTCTTTTTAATATCAAGCTTCCAATAAACTTTAACTCACCTTATAAAGCCTTAAATATTCAAGACTTTTGGCGTAGATGGCACATAACACTAAGCAGGTTTTTAAGAGACTATATCTATATCCCGCTAGGTGGTAACCGCAAAGGCAGGCTTCGAACATACGTAAATTTAATGGCGACCTTTATAATAGGTGGTATATGGCATGGGGCCGGCTGGACATTTGTCTTTTGGGGATTTTTGCATGGCGTTGCCTTGGTTACTCACAGAATTTGGAGCGAACTTGGCTTTAAGATGAATAAAATTTTGGCTTGGTTTATAACATTTAACTTCATAAATATTACTTGGGTATTTTTTAGAGCAAAAGATTGGGACAATGCTTTAAAAGTTTTAAAAGGAATGTTTGGGCTTAGTGGTATTGTTTTGCCAAATTTTTTATTAGCAAAGCTTGGGTTTTTAACTAAATATGGAGTTGGATTTGATGGTTTTATTGCAAGAATTGGAGATAAGAGTACTATTTTATTTTTATTACTTGGTTTTATTTTAGTCTTAGCTTTTAAAAACTCTATAGAAAAGATGATTGGTTTTCAGCCAAGCTATCAAAAAATAATTAAACTTATATTCATATTATTGCTATCTTTTTACTCAATGATAGCTGTAAAAACAGAATTTTTATATTTTAATTTTTAGGATTTTAAATGCTAACAAATAAAAAATTTTCAATAATTATGTTTTTTATATTCCTTTTTACATTTTTTGTTGTGTCAATACCTTCTCTTTTTATCTACGATCTCTTGCATAAAGCCAAGGAAGATACCACAATAGGAAAAATTGTAAAATTTCAACTAGAAAAAGATGCTATTTATAATCCTTTAGATTTCAATACGCTTCAGTATAAATTAGAATTAATAAAAAACAAAAAACCAGAGATTATAGCCTTAGGTTCATCAAGGGTTATGCAGTTCAGAGAAGAAAGCTTTAACACAAAATTTATAACAGCTGGTGGTGCGATGAATTTTTTAAATGAAGGATATTTATTCTTAAAAGAAATGACAAAATATCATAAACCTAAAATAATCATTTTAGGTCTAGATTTTTGGTGGTTTAATGAAAATTATTATCAGCCTAGTCTAGTCAATGATTTAGAAGAAAAGAACTCTAATATAAAAGATAAAATAAATAAAATTTTATCTGATATCATTAAAAAAGAAATAGACTTCAAGATTTTCAAATATATTTCAAGAGACAAGAATGATATAACAAATTATCAAAATATAGGAATAAGATCATTAGAATACTCAAATGGCTTCAGAAAAGATGGCTCATATCAATACTTACAATTTATTTTAGGGGAAAAAGAAAATAGCGATATAGGCTTTTCAAATACTTTTAATAGAATATACAATGGAAACAATAGATTTGAATATGCCAACCACATCTCTAAAGAAAGAGTTGAAATTTTCAATGAGATTATAAAATTTGCAAAAGACAATAATATAAAATTAATACTCTTTATACCGCCTTTGGCAAACGAAGTTGTTGAAAAGATGAATAGTCTTGGCGATAAATACAACTATGTTTCTGAATTTAGAAAACTCGTAAAAGAGACGGATATAGAAAATTATGATTTTCACGATATGAGAGGTTATTATAAGGATAGTTGCGAATTTGTTGATGGCTTTCATGGTGGTGATGTGGCTTATCAAAGGATACTAAAAAAGATGTATAATCAAAACTCAAGCCTATCAAAATACTTAAACATAGAATTAATCAAAAAATCAATTAGTGAAAATGCA
The DNA here is from genome assembly GCF_002092855.1 of Campylobacter concisus. Lineage (NCBI taxonomy): Bacteria > Pseudomonadati > Campylobacterota > Epsilonproteobacteria > Campylobacterales > Campylobacteraceae > Campylobacter > Campylobacter concisus. The sequence continues at coordinate 19,933 of NZ_LVLC01000031.1, read as the reverse complement.
GGAAAAACTCTAACTATTTTTGACAAGACAAAATACAAAATATATAAAGAAAGAGATTTTTTGGAGCTGGGATGTGTAAAATAAATTTTACACACCAGATAAATTGCTTACAAACACTATGAATTAAAAATACTTACAACTATTTTTAACAAATTTATTTAAAAGCCAAGATTTTATATAATCCCCAATAAAAATTTAAAGGTAAAATTTTGCAACGATACCCAACAAAACAGATAAAAATTCGCGATGTTTTAATAGGCGGTGACGCACCAATATCCGTGCAATCAATGACATTTTCAAAGACAAAAGACGTAAAAGGCACGCTTGAGCAGATACAAAGGCTATATTTTGCAGGCTGTGACATCGTGCGCTGCGCAGTTTTTGACAAAGAAGACGCCAGCGCGCTAAAACAGATAGTTGCAAGCTCACCTATTCCAGTCGTTGCTGACATACATTTTAACCACACTTATGCCTTAATCGTTAGCGAATTTGTCGATGCTATCCGCATAAATCCGGGCAACATCGGCTCCGCTAAAAACATAAAAGCAGTCGTTGATGCCTGCAAACAGCGAAATTTACCTATTCGCATAGGTGTAAATTCTGGCTCGCTTGAAAAGCAATTTGAGGACCGCTACGGTCGCACAGTTGAGGCGATGGTGGAGAGTGCGATGTATAACATCAAGCTTCTTGAGGATTTTGACTTTACAGATATCAAAATTTCACTTAAATCAAGCGATGTCGAGCGTACAATGCAAGCTTATAGAGCGCTTCGACCAAAGACAAACTATCCATTTCACCTTGGCGTTACTGAGGCAGGTACCACTTTTCACGCGACTATCAAGTCCGCGATCGCTCTTGGTGGGCTTTTGCTTGAAGGCATCGGCGACACGATGAGAGTTAGCATCACAGGCGAGCTAGAAGAAGAGATCAAAGTCGCAAAAGCAATCTTAAAAGATAGTGACCGCCAAAAAGAGGGTCTAAATATCATCTCATGCCCAACTTGCGGGCGTTTGCAAGCTGATCTCATGGCGGCAGTAAAGCTCGTAGAAGAAAAAACAAAAGGGATAAAAGAGCCGTTAAACGTCTCGGTCATGGGCTGCGTGGTAAATGCTATCGGCGAGGCAAAAGGTGCGGACGTCGCCATAGCATTTGGCAAAGGCAATGGCATGATAATGCGTCACGGCGAAGTGGTCGCAAGACTGCCTGAGAGCGAGCTTGTAGATAGATTTTTACAAGAGATCGACGATGAGATAAAAAGTAGAGACTAAAGGAAAATTTGTGGCAAAGCAAAGAGTTAACGAGATAGAATTTACCAACCTTTACGACATTGATATGGAGCGAGCTATACTAAGCTCCATTTTGCAAAACAACGATATTTTAGGTGAAATTTTTGATATTGTTAAGGCAAAGGATTTTTATCTAAAAGGGCATTCGCAAATATATGATGCAATGGTAGCATGCCTAAATAGCGATGATCCCATAACTATGCCATTTTTAAAAAATAGACTTGGCGAAAAATACGACGAAGAGCTAATACTAGATATTTTGGGCACAAATTCCCTAATAGACATTCAAAAATACGCAAACGAACTAAGAGAAAAATCTATAAAACGAAGTCTTGTAAAGATCGCTCACAATATACCAAGCAAAGTAAATGAAGATAAGCCAAGCCGCGATATGGTCGATGATCTTAGTCAGGAATTTTACTCTTTGATAGAAGGTGGAAGCACTGGAGTTATAAAAGAAGGCAAAGAGATCATCATGAAAATGATGGATCATATTAATGCTCAGGCCTTGCTTGGCGAAAAAGATATAGTTGGACTTGATACTGGATTTAAAAAGCTAAATGAGATGATAAAGGGCTTTAAAAATGGTGACCTCATCATCGTCGCAGCTCGTCCAGGCATGGGAAAAACGACACTTTGTTTAAATTTTATGAGTCAGGTTCTAAAAAATAATGCTGGAGTTGTTTTTTTCTCGCTTGAGATGCCAGCTGAGCAGATAATGATGAGAATGCTAGCAAGCAAGACCTCTATTCCGCTTCAAGACATAATGACCGCAAAGATGGATGATGAAGCGTTGGCTAGATTTAGCGATGCTTGTGAAGGGTTTGCTGCTAGCAAGCTTTTTGTGCATGATAGTGGCTATGTAAATATCCATCAAGTAAGAACACAAATGCGAAAACTAAAGGCTATGCATCCTGAAATTTCACTTTGCGTGATCGACTACATCGGTCTTATGATGAGTACAAATAACTACGCTGATCGTCACGTCCAAATAGCTGAAATTTCTCGTGGATTAAAGCTTTTAGCACGTGAGCTAGATATGCCAATCATCGCTCTTTCTCAGCTAAACAGAAGCCTAGAATCTCGCGCAAATAAACGCCCTATGCTAAGCGATCTAAGAGAGTCAGGCGCGATCGAGCAAGATGCTGACATCATTCTTTTTGTCTATAGAGATGAGTTTTATCTAGAACAAGAAGAAAAAGAGAAAGAAAAACGCGCAAGTGCCGAGGGCAAAGAGTACAAGAGCAATCACGTCTTTAATAAGCTTCAAGAAAAGGCCGAGATCATCGTTGGCAAAAACAGAAATGGTGAAACTGGCTCAGTTGATGTACTCTTTCAAAAGCAACACTCAAGGTTTGAAGATATGTCTGCAATGCCAGTATCTGATGTTTCATTTGAAGGCTGATGCGTTTTAAAGCTTTAAAAAATAGAGAAATTTTTACTATATTTTGCCTGTTTTGCCTTTGTATTTTTTCTATAAATTTGGCTATTAGCTACCATAAATATCAAATTTTTATGGACAAAGGCGAACAAGAGCTAACAGCAACCGTGATTTCTAGCTACGAAAAGCTTGGAGATGACGGCAAGAAAAGGCAAATTTTAAAGCTTAAAACTGATGAGTTTTCATTTTATACGCTTGGAGCTAAAACAGATGACTTTAAAGCTGGAGATAATATATTTCTAAGCGTCATAAATTTAGACGTTAGTTTTAAAGACTATCTTGCTTCCTCCTTTTACATGCCTAGCTTTTCACGCGAAAAACTGCCACAAAAAGCCACGCAAAATATCAACCAAAAATTACAATCACTAATCTACGCCCAGCATGAAAATAGTAAAATTTCACAGCTCTACTCGGCTCTATTTTTAGGCACAAGTATTGACGGCAAGCTAAGAGATGACGTCTCGCACCTTGGTATAGCGCATCTTATAGCCATAAGTGGCTATCATTTAGGTTTTATAAGCGCAGTTATATTTTTTGTATTTAGGCCGCTTTTAAAATTTTTATATGCGAGGTTTTTACCTTTTAGAAACTACAACTTTGATCTAGCTATTATCGTTTTTATAGTCTTGTCATTTTACTTTTTTATAATAGGCTTTATACCAAGCTTTTTGCGAGCGTTCTTAATGAGCATTTTAGGATTTTATTGCACGTTAAAAGGCGTCAAAATTTTAAACTTCAAAACACTTTTTATAGTGGCACTTGTTAGCATATCGCTCTTTCCGCAGCTACTTTTTAGTGTAGGTTTTTACTTTTCACTTATGGGCGTTTTTTACATATTTTTATATTTTAAACACCTAAAAGATAAATTTTCACCTTTCGTTCATCTTATACTTTTAAATTTATATGTTTGCTTTGCAATGGAAATTTGCGTGCTTTATTTCTTTCCGCTCATTAGCTTACAGCAGCTTAGCGTCCTTGCTATCAACTACATCTTTAGCATTTTTTATCCATTAAGTGCCGCACTTCATATCGCTTCGTATGGCGACATCTTTGATGGATTGCTAAATAATGTTTTAAATTTTAGGCTAAGCTCGACTAAAATTTTTGTGCCAGCCATTATTTTTATCATTTATAATATCGCTTCACTTCTAGCTATAAAATTTAGATCCATATTCTACATTTTACCGTTGCTTGGGCTTTTATGCTTTTTCGTTGCTAGCTATAAAATTTACGCCTAAGCGATTTTCATACCATAAAATTTCATTATCTTGTTGTGAACTATCAAAGATATATACATTATAACAGCGCCTAAAATTAGCCTAGTTAGGTCTGTGTCCTTTTGCCAAAAGACCAAATTTACAATGATAGCAGCTGGAATGAGAGCGTTATTCATGATAGCAAGCACGCCGCTATCAACTTCGCAAGCACCTTTGTTCCACATAAAATATCCAACTCCACTAGCGACTATGCCAAGCCAGAGAAGCACTAAAATTTGTGTTGAAGTAAGTGAAAATTTGGCTGGATTGCCAAGGGTAAGAAGCGCAACGACAGCTACAAAAAATGCCCCAAAGTGAAAGTAGCCAAAGACATTTTTTTGATCCACGTTAAATTTTTCTAAAAGTGCCTTATATGCACTCTGCCCTGATCCAAAGCAGATATTTGCCGCTTGCACTAGTAAAAAGCCCTTTAATACACCATCGTTTATAGCGCCGTATTTTATAACCAAAGCTCCAAAAACCGCAACGCCAACGCTAAATAGATAAAGTGGTCTAAATTTAAAGCTAAATGCGTCGTAGATGAGCGTCACATAAAACGGCGTAAAAATGGTAAAAAGTGCTACTTCTGGCACACTTAGATACAAAAATGAATTGTAATAAAATAGATACATAAGCCCTATTTGCACCGCTCCAATCGCCATGATGCCAAATGCTAGCTTTGGATTAATGCCACGAAATTTTGTAAATGGTAAAAAGACTAAGCTCGCAAGCGCAACCCGAATAAAAACAGCTAAATAGCTATCAACCTTGCCAGCTAAAAACTCACCTATCAAACTAAAGCTAAACGCCCACAAAATGGTTACAAAGATCAGTTTATTCAATTATCACCTCATTTATTTTTCTTGCACATTCGAAAAAATACTCAAGTTTATTTAGCTCAAGTAAATCGCCATCAAGTATGAAATTTGCCCTATCGCTAAAATTTTTCTCACTCACAAACAAAAATTCTTCATATTTTATCTCGCCATTAAGATAGCCATTTAGCAGATCAATAAAATCACTATCAAGCTTATCTTGCTTCAAATCTTGCAAATTTAACTTTGCATTTAAGCCTTTGATTGTGCTTTCTAGCTCTTTTAGGCGAGTGATTATCCTATTTTCTTCATCGCTTAGATTAAGTGCTGCCTTTTGCTCTTCAATGCGCTTAACTTGACTTTGTTTGCTAAGACTTAAGCTATCAGGCAGCTTCCACTCAAATTCCACTCTAGGCTTGTTCGCATCAGCGTAAGCGCCTATCATCTGCGAAGTCGTCCTCTCACCTTTTTTAAAGCTGTTATTATTCACACTTTGCGTATCTTTTAAGTAAATTTTTGGAGCAAATTTGCTCTTTTGCTTCTCATTTTCTTGCTCTTTTATAAATTTTTCTTGCTCCATTGCCCCAAGTTTTGCGCTTATATCATCTTTGCTAAAATCTGGCATCATTATCTTTGAGCCAGCGTTAAAGCCGATCTCGCCGTTTGAGAGCAAATTTATCCTTGAGTTTAGCTCGGCTAGCTTAAGCCCAAGCTCGTCAAGCTCAGCTCTTTTTTTATTTAACATGAAATTTATCGCATCAAATTCACTCTTGTCGATCTCGCCATACTCAAACCAAAACTCATTTTCAGCCGCAGCCTTAGCAAAGCTATCTACAAATTTTGTCTCTAAATTTATAAGAGAATTTAGTGCAACAGCATTGAAATAGACCTTTGCGACCTGAAAAGCAGTGAGATTCATCAGCTCTTCATCTTTGTAAATTTTCTCCACGCCCTTGTGGTCTAAAATTTTATCAGCAGCCTCGCTCGCTCCGCCATCAAAGATAAGATACTCAACCTTTGCCGTGATCGAGCCTGCCTTTGTCATATATCCGCCCTTTATCTCATCAGGCACAAAGGTATATCTGCCATCAAGGGATAAATTTAGCTTTTTACTTTTGTTTTTATTTATATATTCATTTTTATTAAATTCTTTCAAACTCTCAAGCCTTGCACTTTGCGCTAGAGCGATGATCTCTAGTAAATTTCCAGCCCAAAGAGGCAAAGCAAAGAGCAAAACAGCTAAAATTTTCTTCAAATTCTCTCCCTTTCATAAAATTTTCTTATAAATTTATCAAGATTATAGACCCACGCAAAAAGCACTGGCACGACAAGCAAACTTAGCAAGGTCGAGCTAATGAGCCCAAAGATGATACTTATAGCCATAGGTGAGTTTGCCTCAAAGCCAGCACCCCTGCTAAGTGCCAGCGGAAGCATAGCAAATATCATCGCAAAAGTGGTCATTAAAACAGCCCTTAAGCGCTTCTTAGCAGCCATTTTTACAGCTTCGTTTGCCTCTATGCCACTATTTGCAAAGTGGTTTGCAAAATCAACCACCAAAATGGCGTTTTTACCGACCATGCCAAAGAGCAAGATGACGCCAACCATGACAAATAGGCTAAAAGGATTGCCACTTATAAACAGCCCTATCACGACGCCACAAAAGGCAAGCGGCATGGCAAGCATGATGAGAAATGGCAGCAAAAAGCTCTCATAAAGTGCAGCTAGCACCATGTAAATAAGCACCGCACTCGCACTCACCGTAAAGATAAACGAAGCATTTGTATCGTCCATGAGCTCCACAAATCCAAGAAATTTATACTTGAAATTTGCAGGCAAAATTTCATCAAGCTTCTTTGAAATTTCATTTGCCACGCTATTTAGCGGAGCGTTGTTTTTGGTATTTGCTAAAAATTTTATCTCATCAGCTCTATTAAATCTCGAAATACTAGCTGGCTTTTGCTCAAAACTAATCGTCGCCACATCGCCAAGTGTGACAAAAAAGCCCTCTTTGCTTCTTATCTTGGTCTTTAAGATATCATTTGTATCGCCTCTAAATTTATCATCAAGACGCATATAAAGCTCATACTCTTTGCCATTTTCGTTTTCAAAAACAGAGACCTCATTCTCGCTAAATGCGCTATAAACGGCACTTGCAACGCTGGCTTTGTCTAAATTTAGCCTCTTAGCCTTATCTTCATCTATAGAGATTTGCACGCGTTTTAGCAGATCTTCTTCGGGCGAATTTACGTCCGTTGTGTCATTTATCTCTTTTAGCATCTTGCTGATCTTTGGCACAAATTTCTCTAGATCTTTGCCATTTTCAGAGGTGATAGTAAGCTTAACTGGCTGCACATCGCCACCTTCAACCACTGGCAAATCAGCTACGATTACGCTCATATCATCGCTCTTTAGTCTGTCACGAAAACTTTGCATGATAGCGTTTTGCCGCTCGTGATTAGCTCTATCTTTTAGCTCCTTTAGTCTAACGTAAGCCTTTACAAGATAAGGCTGCTTGGCATCTGTGTAGCCAAGGATGAAGTAGGCGTAAGCTACCTGAGGATCGGCATTTATGAGTGAAATTTTATCTTTTAGCTTCTCTTTGCTAGCTTGCAGGCTAAGTGAGGGATCGAGCTTAAAGTAGATGTTAAACTCCGAGTTATCCTCGCTTGGCATGAAGTCGCCTCCTACAAATTTAGCCAGAGCAAATGAGCAAACAACGACCGCAAGCGTTATAGCTAAAAATATGAGCTTAAATTTAAGAGCTAAAGCTAAAATTTTCTCATAGCCATTTTCAAGCGCTTCAAAAAATGGCTCACTTTTTAGAAAAAAGCTGCTTTGTTTGGCATTTACAAACCTAGCACTTAGCGTTGGCACAAGAAAGATGCTCACAAAAAACGAGATGACGATGCCAGCTGCCACGCTCATCGCAAATGAGTTAAAGTATTTGCCAACGATACCACTCATAAAGGCTATTGGCACAAAGACGCAAAGCAGCACGAGCGAGATCGCAAAGACACTAAATGCTATCTCTTTTATGCCTGCAAAGCTTGCTTTTAGGGCATTTGGCTCATCTTTTAGCTTGCTTGCGATATTTTCAGTGACAACTATCGCATCGTCGATGAAAATTCCGATGCCAAGGGTCAGCGCTATGAGGCTTAGGCGGTTTATATCGTAGCCTAGGGCATTTATGATGAAAAATGTCGCTACGATGCTAGTTGGTATCGCTACGACTGAGATGATGGTGATCGAGAAATTTCTTAAAAATAGATATACGATCACGATGGTTAGCAAGACACCAAGGATCATATCAAAGGCGGTTTGATCGATGTGCTTTTGTATCACTTCGCTCTTATCGTAGGCTATTTTTACGTCGTATTCATTGCCAAGCAGGCTTTTAAACTGATCTAGCTTTGCTTTAGCTAGAGCGATCACGGTTAGAGCGTTTGCGTCTGGAGCTAGCTCAAGGCCCAGCAAGACGCCACTTTTTTTATCCATTATCGCTGCTTCGTTTGCATCTTTGTAAGCAAGATCAACGCTTGCGATATCTTTTAAAAAGACCCCTTGCTTGATCGTTAAATTTCTTATCTCATCTATGCTTTTGGCGCTGAAATTTGACTTGATCGCCATTTGGATTTGCTCATTTTCTATCTTGCCAAGTGGTGCTTTTAAATTTTCAACCTTTATCAAATTTGCCACTTCGTTTGCACTAAGGGTGTTTTTATCAAGTTTAAATCTATCTAGCAAAATTTTCACCGCTGGCTCTAAAAAGCCATTTGTCTTAACCTTTGAGACGCCGCTAATGCGCTCTAAAAATGGCTTTGCCACATCATCTATCTCTTGCATAAGCTTAGTTTCGTTGCCATCAAGCCTCGTGATAAAGAGGCTAAAGACGGCTGAAGAGAGGCCGTTTAGCTTTTCTATCTCGTAGTTTGCGTTTAACCTTGCTTTTTGCATCTTGTCGCGGACGTCGTTTGTAGCGCTCTCTAGGTCTTTGTTTAGCTCAAATTCGATGCTTACCACGCTTAGGTTGTCAAAGCTGGTTGAGTAAAGCTTTTTTATCCCCTCGATGCTTGAGACCTCGTCCTCGATCTTTTGCGTGATCTTTGTCTTAATGTAGTTCATATCGCCGTTTGCGTAGGTCGTGATCTTAACGATTGGGATATTTACTTGCGGGTACAAATTTACATTCATCGTCTTTAGCGAGTAGATGCCAAAGACAACGAGGCTTAAAAATATCATAAGCGTAGTTATGGGGCGGTTGATGGCTGTTTTTATCATTTTCTTTTACTAACTAGCACTCTGCCTTGACCAAACATGCCAGGTTTTAGCCCGCTGTCATAAGCCTGGGCGTAAAATTTTCTAGTCTCTCGTTTGATCTCTGGATAGATGAGAGCGATTTTTACCTCTTTTTCATTGCTTGTTGCGTCAAGTTTAAATTTAAATGTATCGCCAATCTTTACCAAATCTACATATTTTTCATCGATCGCTATTAAAATTTTTGCCTCGTTTGAGTTTAAAATAAAAGCTGGACTAAGCGGCGAAGCACTCTCGCCAAGCTCGACATTTTTACTAGCTATGACGCCATCAAAAGGAGCTTTTAAAAGAGCCTTTTTAAGATGATCATCTGCGTTTAAAATGGCGATCTGGGCACTCTCTACTCTAAGAGCCGCCTCGTCAAATTTATACTTTACCTCATCAAATTCTTGCTTTGAAGTGACGTCCTTTACTTGAGTAAATTTGCTTAAAGTATTTTTTGCAAATTCACTAGCATTTTTTGCCAGCTCAAGATCATTTTTTGCCTTTTTAAGAGCGATTTCTAAGCTGCTTTGATCAAGAATAGCTAAAGCGTCGCCCTTTTTAACATGGCTTGATACATCTACAAAAATTTTATCCACCTTGCCACTACCCTCAAATGCAAGCTTTGAGCTTTGCTTAGCATAGACTTCAAAATCAGCAAAAATTTCTTCACTAGCAAATGAAAAAATGCCAAATATCATCAAAATTATCAGCTTTTTCAATCTCTAATCCTCTCTAAAATCAGCTCACCATTTTCAAAAAAGAACTCCGCTTTTTTGATCTCAAGCTCATCTTTTGCACTCTCAAAAAGGCTAATGGCATCAAATTTTTGAGAAAGTGCTTCAAGCAAATCGCTATATCCCAAAAGCCCAGAGTTATACTTCTCATAGCTAGCTTTTAATGCCAAATCACTTGCTCTTACATATTCGTTTAGTGAAGCGATTTTTGAAGTAAGTACCACGATTTCACTTTGCAAATTTTTAAGCTTTGTCTCGTTTTCACGCCTTTTATACTCTAAATTTAGCCTTGCCTCATCAAGCGCGATCTTTTGTGCCTGACTCATCTTGCTAGTGGCGAAAAAATCAAAAATTTTCCATTTAAAAGCGATACCAAATTTATTGCCGTGTGTATCTTCTTTTAGATATTTATCCACGTATGAGCGGTAAGAACTAAATCTGCCTAGATCGATATCGTAATTATTTTTATAAAATCCATATGTGTCATAGAGCATTATTTGAGGCAAAAAACCAGCTCTTGTCTCGCTAAGCTTGGCCTCGCCTAAAAATATATCTTGGCTTAGTCTATCAAGCTCAGCATTCTTTGAAGCTAAATTTGAGCTAATATCAGCCATCTTTGCTCCAGCTACTGGCAAAATTTTCTCACCAGTTAGCAAATTTATCTCATTTAAGATTTGCTCCATTTTGTTTTTGTACTCAAGCTGTATGCTATTTGCTAGGTGATATTTTGCCCGCACATTCTCAAGCTCATCTTTCGCGGCAAGGCCTGCAATGTTTGCCTTTTCAAGCTTGTCTAAAACGCCTTTTAAGAAATTTGCCTGAGCCTGTTTGGCCGTGATTATATTTTCAAGTGCAGCTGCGTTAAAGTATAAATTTACGGCCTTAAGTGCAAGGTAGTTTTTAGCTTCATCACTTGCTATGGCGGCTTTGTTTTTTAAAAGCTGGCTCATCTTTAGCCTAGCCTCTCTAGCTCCGCCATCATATAGTAAAAAATCAATTCTAGCGAGCACGCCGGCTGACTCTTTGGCAACTATGCTTGGAAAAGTGCTTGCATTTTTGCCATATGAGCCCTCTAAGCTAAGGCTTGGCAAGTAGGCGCTTGATGTCGCTTCGTCATTTAAATTTGCTCTTTTTAGCTCAAGCTCTTTGATCTTTGAAATTTCGTTTTGAGTGGCCTTGTTTGCTATCTCGCTTAAATTTGATCCAAATAGCGCCAAAGGCAAAAGTGCTAATAAAATTTTTTTCATCAGTGAAAGCTCTTTACGAGGTTTCCTATTAGTAAATTCCAGCCATCAACTAGCACGAAGATGAGTAGCTTAAATGGCAGTGAGATCATGACAGGAGGTAGCATCATCATACCCATGGCCATCAGTACTGAGCTTACGACCATGTCAATGACAAGAAATGGCAAATAGAGCAAAAACGCTATTTCAAAAGATGTCTTTAGCTCACTTATCATAAAAGCTGACATTGCGATACTTAGCGGTATCTCTTCAATATTTGCTGGATTTTGTAAATTTCTAATCCTAAAGAAAAGTGCAAGGTCTTTTTCTCTTGTGTTTTTTACCATAAATTCTTTAAATGGCTTTAAGCTCTTATCAAGCATCTCTTCATAGCCTATCTGCTCAGCTATATAAGGCTTTATGCCATCGTTATAGCTCTTTTGCCCAACTGGCTCCATAATAAAAAATGTAAGAACCATCGCAAGCGAGATGAGCACCGTTGAAGGAGGCACTTGTTGCGTACCCATCGCTTGGCGTAAAAATGAAAATACGATAACAAGCCTTAAAAAACTTGTCATCATAAAAATGAGCGAAGGAGCAAGTGCAAGTGCAGTGAGAATTAGTAAAACGTTTAGAGAATTTACAAGTTGCTCGGCATTTGTTGGAGAATTTAGACTTAAATTTATAGTTGGTAACGCAGGATCAGCCCCAAAAACCGTGCAAAGTAAAACCGCTAAAGCAAGCAGTGCTTTCACGACTAATTCCTCATATCAAGGATACTTTTCTTAGTAGCCTCTTTATTTTTTGGCTCAAGCGATATGAAGTGAATTTCTACTCTATTATTCTTAGCTCTGCCATCTTCTGTGCTGTTACTAGCGATCGGATCAAACGAAGCTTTGCCAGAAGCTATTATTCTATTTTGTGGTACGCCATCGTTAATTAGCTCTTCAACCACGCTTAAAGCCCTTGCAGTTGAGAGCTGCCAGTTATTTTTATAAGCTGAGTCTTTGCTTGGTTCTATATTATCTGTATGGCCGATGATATCGGCTTTTACATCATTAGGCATTTTCGCCACAATCATGCCTATTCGTTTTAAAAATAGCTTCGCATCTTCGCCAGAAATTTCAGCACTATCTTTATCAAAAAGCATAGCCGCTGGAAGCCTTACGATAAAGCCATCTTCGCTCTCTTCCATAGTGATCTCAGGTGCCCCGCTAGCAGCTAGCAGCTCATTTATCTTTTTAACGTTCATATTTAGCTCACTTTGTGAGCCCTTTTGCTTGCTTATCTTTTTTGCACGAGTATTTTCTGGATCTGTCTCTTTTTCTATTTGATTTTCAGGTCTAGCACCACCTTCAAGCACACTCAAAGCACCAGCTAGTGAGCCAACAGCGGCCTCCATCTTTTTAGCATCCATTGTCGCCATAGAAAGCAATAAAACGAAAAAACAAAGCAAAAGTGACATAAGGTCACCAAAAGCAGCTAGCCACTCAGGCATACATTTTGGACACTCTTCTGGTTTTATTAACTTACCCATTATTCAAACTGACTTTTTCTATCTTTTGGTGGTAAAAATGCTAAGAGTTTAGCTTCAAGCGTTCTTGGATTATCACCTGCTTGTATCGACATGATTCCCTCAAGTACGACTTGTTTTTCAAGTGCTTCATCGGCATCGCGAATAGAGAGGATGTTTGCCACAGGCGCACCTATGATGTTACCTATCATCGCACCATAAAGTGTCGTAAGCAAGGCAACCGCCATTGATGGGCCGATCGCACTAGGATCTGACATGTTAAGAAGCATCGCAACAAGACCGATTAGCGTTCCGATCATACCCATCGCACCAGCAAAACCGCCGACTTGCTCAAAAATTTTAATATTATTTGAATGTCTTGTGCTAGTTTGATCGATATCGATCTCCAAAAGTGCTCTGATCGCATCTGGCTCATTGCCATCGACCGCCATTGACAGGCCTCTTTTTAAAAACTGATTTGTCTCATTATTTACTTCACTTTCGAGCGATAAGATACCATCACGTCTAGCTTTGGTTGAATAATCAACTATTTTTTTTATAGTCTCAGGCAAATTTACTACGACTGATGGCTTAACAGCAATGCCATAAAATTTACCAATTCCTTTAAGCGTCTCCATCTTGAAGCCAACCATCATAACGCCGATAGTACCACCAAAAACGATCATCACAGAAGGAATATCGATGTATGGTCCTATACCAACGCCTATCGCCATTGATCCAAACAAAAGCACTAGGGTCAAAACCCAGCCGACGACGGTTCCTAAATCCATTTAAGCTCACTTTATTTATAAATTCTTAAGAATTGCTATTTTATTAGCTTTTTGTTGAAACAATCGTTAAATTAAAAAAAATGTTTGGCATTTTTTGCTACAATCTGCGAAATTTTTAACGTTAAAAGGCTTAAAAATGAACAATACTTCAATCATAATTTTAGCGGCTGGTCTTGGCACCAGAATGAAATCAAAACGTCCAAAAGTCCTATTTGAACTTTGCGGTGAGCCAATGATCATTCACATCTTAAAGCAAGCTTATGCGATCACAAATGACGTTAGCGTCGTGCTTCACTACGAAAAAGAGTTAATTAGCAAAAAGATAAAAGAAATTTTCCCTCAAACTAAAATTTTTGAGCAAGATCATACAAATTTCCCAGGCACTGCTGGAGCGATAAAAAGCGTAAATTTAAGCGGCGAAAAGGTGCTTGTAACTTGTGGCGATATGCCTCTTGTAAAATCAACAGATCTAATGCGTCTAGCAAATGCCGAAGCTGACGTGGTTATGAGCTCTTTTGAAGCAGCAAATCCTTTTGGCTACGGCAGAGTCATCATAAAAAACGGCAAAGTTGAAGGCATCGTCGAGCAAAAAGATGCTAGTGAAGCGCAACTTGCGATAAAAAGCGTAAATGCTGGCTGCTACTGCTTTAAACGCGAGGCTTTAGAGCAAATTTTACCACTCATAAGCAACCAAAACGCGCAAAAAGAGTACTACCTAACGGACGCCATAAAAATAGCAAATGAAAAGAGCTTAAAGTGCGTTGCAGTAAATGTTAATGAGCAAAATTTCATGGGCATAAATGATAAATTTCAGCTTAGCATCGCTGAAAAGATCATGCAAGATGAGATCAAGCAAAATTTGATGAAAGCTGGCGTCTTGATGCGCATGCCTGAGAGCATTTTCATAGACAGCAGAGCTAAATTTGAAGGCGAGTGCGTGCTAGAAGAAAACGTAAGTATCCTTGGCGAGTGCGTCATTTCTGAGAGCATCATCAAAAGCTCATCAGTGATCGAAAGTAGCGTCATCAAAAACTCAGACATCGGTCCACTAGCTCACATCAGGCCAAATTCTGAAATTTCTGACACACACATAGGAAATTTCGTCGAAGTTAAAAAAGGCGTTCTTAACGGCATAAAAGCTGGACATTTGAGCTATCTTGGCGACTGCGAGATAGAAAGTGGCACAAATATCGGATGTGGCACGATCACATGCAACTACGATGGCAAAGCAAAATACAAAACAAAGATCGGTAAAAACGTCTTTGTTGGCTCAGATACGCAGCTAGTTGCCCCTGTAAATATCGCTGATAATGTCATCATCGCAGCAGGAAGCACCATCACAAAAGACGTTGAGAGTGGCGCTCTAGCTATCAGCAGAGGTCGTCAAGAAAATAAAATCGGCTTTTTTGAGAAATTCTTTGGCAAAGACGATGTTAAAAAATAAGAAGATTTTACTAGCCGTTTGCGGTAGTATCGCCTTTTATAAGGCATTTGAAATTTTATCGCTGCTTAAAAAGCAAGGCGCTGATGTTTATGTGGCTTTAAGCGACGGAGCGCTTGAATTTTGCAGTGTAAGCGGCTTTGAAGCGCTAAGCGAGCATAAAATTTTAAGCTCACAAACGCAAAACTGGCAAGATGGCGTAAATCACATAGCCTACTCTAAAATGGATCTAGTTCTAATCGCTCCAGCCTCTGTAAATACGATAAATAAGCTAATAGCTGGCATCTGTGACAATGTCTTTATGCAAACGCTAATCGCCGCCTCGCACGTACCTTTGGTTGTCGCACTAGCTGCAAATAACAATATGATCGAGCACTTCGCGACGCAAAACTCACTTAAAATTTTAAAGAAAAACGGCGCTTTAGTGGTTGAGCCAGTTCTTAAAACTCTAGCTTGCGGTGACGTTGGCAAGGGCGGTCTTGCAAGCCCTGAAGTGATAGTAGAAGCTGCCATTAAAAGGCTTAGTAAGCCACTTTTTGCAGGTAAAAAAGTAGTGATCACTGGTGGCGCAACGACTGAAAAGATAGATGATGTTAGAGCCATTACAAATTTCTCAAGTGGCAAGATGGCAAGAGCCTTGGCTAGAGCCTTTTTCTACGCAGGTGCGGAGGTAAAACTGCTTGCTAGCTTTGAAACTAGTAACGAGCCGTTTGAGTGCCTTAAATTTAGCTCAAGCAGTGAGCTTTTAGAGCTTTGCAAGAGCGAGTGTGAGAGTGCAAATTTGCTTGTAATGTGTGCTGCGGTGAGTGATTTTGTACCGACAAAAATTGATGGCAAGATAAAAAAAGAGGACGTTGGCGAAAATTTAAGCTTAAGTCTAAAGAGAAATGTCGATATTTTGCAAAGCCTAAAAGAGCTTAAATGTAAAAAGATCGGCTTTAAGCTTGAAATCTCAAGTGAGAGCGCACACAAAAATGCTAGAGCAATGCTAGAGCGAAAAGAACTTGACGCAGTTTGCCTAAATATCTTGGGTGAGAAAAATGGCTTTGCAAGCGAGCAAAATGAGGTAAATTTCATCACGAAAAATAATGAAACTTTGCTACCGCTTGCCGCAAAAGACGAGATCGCAAGACATATCGTGGAGCTAGCGGCAAATTTATGATAGAGAAAATTTCTCGCATTCAAAAAATAGCAAAAAATGCAAATTCACCGTTAGTAGCTATAAATTCGTCACTCCCACTTAGTATCTTGGTGAGCCAAAAGATAGGCTTTAACAGATATATCTTAAATTTCGCAAATAGAAATTTAAACACAAAAAGCGTAAAAGAGCTAAATGTAGGCTCTAGATACTGGGGCGAGGTGCAAAGCCAGGGCGAAAATATCGTCATAAAAAATTTATACGAAAAGCCAAGAATTTTAGACGAAGATATCTTGGCTGATGGGCTAAATCTTATCGAAAATTTGATAGAAAATGAAAATTTATCGTGGTTTTATGAATATTTATTTAAAAGTTTAAGTGAAGCTAAGACAAAAGACGAGATGAAAGTGCTAGCGAAAATGCTCTTTGCTCTGCAAGAAAATGTCGTGCATATACCATTTATTTATAATGGCATAAACGGCGTTTTTCAGCTAAAAAAAGAGGGGAATGATATGAAAATTTTTTTAATATTTTCAAATTTTGCTCCACTTGTTTTTAAATTTAAAGATGAAGTTTTATACGAGATCGCGACCCCATTTAATAATGTAGCTAGCTTGTTAAAAGGTGAATTTAACGCCAACATAACAGTGCAAAATGTGAGTGCTCTTTGGAGCAAAAAAGAACAAATTATTGATATAAAAGGTTAAAGATTGAATGAATTAAACCACCTTGCTATTATCATGGATGGAAATGGACGCTGGGCTAAAAAACGTGGATTTTTGCGGACAAATGGGCACGAAGCTGGAGCAAATGTAGTAAGCGATATGTGCGAATTTTGTATCGATAATGGAGTGAAAATTTTAAGTCTTTACGCATTTAGTACTGAAAACTGGAAAAGACCGCAAAAAGAGGTCGAGTTTTTGATGAATTTGCTTAAGAAATTTCTCATTTTAAAGCGTGATGATTTTATAAAAAATGGGATCAAATTTAACACAATCGGCGATATTTCGCCATTTAGCGATGAGCTAAAAAACGAGATAGAGATCACCAAAAACGCTACAAGAGAGAATAAAAATTTATTATTAAATTTAGCGATAAACTACGGCTCAAAAGACGAGATCATCAGAGCTGCAAGAAAGCTAACTTTAGAAGGCTGCGAGATAAACGAAGCAAGCCTAAATGCAACACTTGATGAGAGTGAGCCAGTGGATCTTCTCATTAGAACTGGTGGCGAGAGCAGGCTCTCAAATTTTATGCTTTGGCAAGCAAGCTACGCAGAGCTATTTTTTACGTCCACACTTTGGCCTGACTTTAGCAAGGATGAGCTTGCAAATATCGTTAGTAAATTTAAAAACATAGAGCGAAGATTTGGCGGAGTTTAGTGAGATAATGGATAATTTAGTCATCTTTTTTGCCGCTTTTGCTTTTGTTTTGGGTATTTGCGTGGGCTCATTTTCAAATGTGCTGATATATCGCTTGCCACGAAATGAGAGCATAAATTTTCCAGCTTCTCATTGCCCAAACTGCGACCATAAGCTAAATTTTTATCACAATGTTCCAATTTTTTCGTGGATATTTTTAGGCGGCAAATGCGCCTTTTGTAAGCAAAAAATAAGCCTCATCTATCCAGCAATCGAGCTAGTTTCTGGGATACTTTTTCTGATCTGCTTTTTTAAAGAGTGCGGCGAAATTTTAAGCGTAGAAACCTTGCTTTATGCGCTATTTTTAGGGCTTTGCTTTATTATGCTGCTAGCTCTTAGCGTCATAGACATAAGATATAAAGCTGTGCCAGATCCTCTTCTTTTTGCAGCGCTATTTTTCGCATTTATCTACGCTTTGATGCTTTTTATATTTAAAGGAAATTTTGCCCAGATTTTAAATTTATTCCTTTTTGCATTTATCTTTTGGGCGCTTAGATTTGTCGTAAGCTTTGTTATAAAAAGAGAAGCGATGGGTAGTGCAGATATCTTTATAGCGGCAATCATCGGAGCTATCTTGCCAGTCAAGCTGGCTCTAGTGGCGATCTATCTTGCAGCACTTTTTACGCTTCCAGTCTATGCGGTCGTTCAAAAAAGGGGCTACGAGCTGGCTTTTGTGCCATTTTTAAGTCTTGGCTTACTTATTACATACGCTTTTAAAGAGCAAATTTTAGAAATTTTAAGGTTTATTTATGAGTAGAGTGAATAGATATCTTTTGTTTAACTTCCTAGGGACTTTTGCGTCGCTATTTAGTACGCTTTTTTTGATCATGTCGATCGTATTTTTCATCCAGATCGCGCGCATCACTTCTTACATTGAGATCAGCTTTGGTGAGCTTTTTAAACTCTACTCATTTATGCTTCCACGTGTACTACTTTTTGTCGTGCCTATAGCATTTTTTGTATCACTTGCGATGACTCTTTTTAGATTATCAAAAGAGAATGAAAGTATCGTTATTTTTACGCTTGGTGGCTCACCAAATAAGATTGCTAAATTTTTCTTAATATTTTCAGCATTTTTAAGCACTGCTCTACTTATAATCGCTACCATAATGATACCAATAGCCGCACAGCTAAATGCAAATTTTATTGATTATAAAAAGACTGTCGCAAAGCTAAATTTAAAGCCAACTCAGTTTGGACAAAAATTCTCTGACTGGATGGTCTATGTGGGCAGTGAAATGCAAGATAACAACGGTACTACCTATAAAGATATCGTAATGTTTAATCCTTACATTAAAGACTCCCAACGCTTAATCACTGCAAAAAATGCAAAGATCACTAATACAAATCAAAGCATCGAACTCTCTTTATTAGATGGAAAAATGTATGACATAAAAGATGAAATTTATCATCAAAGCAACTTCAAATCCATGAAAATAAGGACTGCACAAAGTGAAGAGATAAGCAATATAGGCAGTATAAAAGAGTACTGGACAGAGGCAAATAGTAGTGAAAAAAGAAGAAAAGACCTTAGTACATATGTGCTTGTTGCACTATTTCCACTTGCCAGTACACTTTTTGCCATAAGCTTTGGCATCGTTACTTATAGATATGAAAAGGGCATGGTTTATGTTGGTACGTTTGGCGTTTTATTTGGGTATTTTACGCTCATAATGCTCTTTTCGTCAAAGCCAGCTTTTGCGATTCCACTCATATTTCTTGTCTTTTTGTTGGCAGGAATTTTGCTTTTTAAAGCCAAGATCATGCGAAGATACTAATGAAAATCCAACTAATTTATAGCTACGATGGCTCCAAATTTCAAGGCTCGCAAACTCAACCGCATGAAAATGGCGTAGAAGATGAGCTCTCACGTGCTCTGGCTCACGTTGGAATATTTGAAAAAATAGTCTCTAGCTCACGTACAGATAAAAATGTTCATGCGATCAATCAAAGCTCAAGCGTAATTTGTGGCGATCATTTTAAAAATTTAGAGCATCTAAAAGAGCTAATCAACCGCCATGCTCATCCAAATATTCATATAAAACGTATAAATTTAGTTGATGAAAATTTTCAAGCAAGATTTGACGCAGTAGCAAGGTCTTATAGATACATTATAGATCATGGAGAATTTGACGTTTTTAGCTCAAAATATAAAGTCTTTTTGCCAAAATTTGATATCAAAAAAGCAAATGAAATTTTATCTAATTTTGTTGGTGAGCATGATTTTAGCTCCTATATGAAAACAGGAAGTGATACAAAAAGTCCAGTGCGAGAAATTTTTAAGGCATTTTGCTATGAATACAAGAACCAAACTATCATCGTTTTTAAAGCGAACGGTTTTTTGCGCGCACAAGTACGGCTTATGGTTGCAAATCTACTTAAAGCCTTGAGTATAAAAAATGGTGGTGAGCTCATCAATGCTTCACTTAACGGATGCTCTGTCCTAACTCGTATCCCGGCTCCAGCTGAAGGACTTTATCTAAATAGAGTTTTCTATAAATTTAACTAGGTATTTAAAATATTCAATAGTAAGCTTATTTAAAATATTAAATAAAGAATCCTAACCCTCCTTCAA
>NZ_LVLC01000030.1 GCF_002092855.1 Campylobacter concisus | reverse complement strand
TATATGTCTATTGTACCATGTGAAATATTTGTGTGACTATCTTTTATCGTAGCCCTAAAATTTAGCCTTTGCCTTTAAAATTCTTAGCATTAATTTTAGTAGAAATTGATTTTATTTAAAAATTTAAAGACCTACTAAAATAGAAAGTAAGTCTTTAAATATGATCTTATAAAGCCTTTATATCTCCACCGATAACTCTTAGCCCTCTACTATCAAATATTGCCTTTACGCCAGCTACTTCTATCACGACGCTTGATCCTTCTATCGTTACTTTTGTGCTACCTACTTGATGGATTATCTTATCTTTGGCATTTACCTCATAAGTCGTCTCTATATTGCTAAATTTTGAATCAGCAATCTCAGTGTACTGGGCAGCTGTTTTTGTTGTGAAATTTGACTTAGCATTTATATCAATGTAGCTATTTGCCTGAAGCACAATATGCTCGTTACTAAATTCATTTATGCCTTTTTGTGAATTTAGCTTATAGCCACCATCTATATTTTGCTCTTTTGTGCCTTTTACCTCTTTCATCTCATCATTATGTATGGTCGTATTAAGATTTGATTTTACTTCTACAAATTTATCATGTCCTACAAATTCATGACTATCTTGGCCTACTCTTGTATTGTTATCAACGGCTACATTTAGCGTATTTGAGACACCAACTACTGTATCTTTTGAAAGTCCAACTGTTGTTAGATACTCGCCTCCGACATTTACATTTTTTGCTAGATCTATCGTCTGAATGTGGGCTTTTTTTACTCGTTCAGTATAACTTCCATGCACTTGTGAGCTTTTGTCATTTAGTATTGTTTGAGAAAAGTCGTTATTTACAAGCTCGTCATAGTCCTTTTCTGCTTTTACATAAATTTGCTCTTTATTCTTTAAATTTGATAAAGTGATCTCGTTTATACCGGTCTCATTTGCGCCAATTGTTTTTGAGCTAAGAGATGTTTGGTGATAGTTACTATCTACATTTACAAGTGGCGTATTTGAAGCATTATATAGGCTGCCACTTACTACTGGGTTATCTATGTCATTTTGTAAAAAAGAGATGATAACCTCATCGCCGATCCTTGGTATGGCAAAAAATCCTGAGCTATTGCTAGCAATAGGCGTTATCACTCTTAGATAAGCACTCTTGTGATAGCTTGCGTTGATAGCGTCGTCTTTATCGATTATCTCTTGTGTGCTAAAAGCATTTAACCTCACCTTTACTCTACCATAGCTATCAGTATGGATCGTATTATTTTGGCTGTTTAGTCCATCTTGACCGACTACAAGACCTAGCGTAATATCTGGTGCTTTTGGCTTTTGCTTGTAGCTTGGGACAAATTTCACGCTACTTGGAATGATGCTTATCTCGTTTGTGTATGAGCTTATAAATTTTTTATCTTTAAATGGGACATTATCGCCCAAATTTAAGGTATTTTCTAAAACGCTCTCATCAATATAAGTATGCTTTAAAGCTATTATTTTAAACTCATATTCGCCCTTGCTAGCGTCAATGGCTACCGAGATATTGTCATTTAAATTTAGTGCAAATACATTTGAGCTAGCGGTAAATTCTTTTAAAAGCATATCGCTTCTTAGTTTCTTAAGGTAGGTGCTAACTTCAAGCAAGCTAGTATCACTAAATGAATACTCGTCCAAATTTATATGCTTATCATAGATATTTACCTGCTCGTCAAATATCTTTTCATTTTTACTCTCCAGCACATTTGGATAAGCTGTATTTTGAAAAGAGTGCGTAAAGCTATTTGCCTTTAGTGTTTCGCTCTTTGTTATTTTATTTATATGCTCGGTTGCTAGATTATTATTCAAATTTACATTAAAACTTACCTTTCTAGCTTCCTTGCCACTACTTGTATCGCTTGAAGTAAAATTTTCATTTTGATTGCTATAAGCTAGTATAAATGTATCATGAAAGTAAATTTTTTCATTATCTTCGTAAAAATATATACCGCTATCATGGCAAAGCCTTGTTATGAAAGCTAGATCACTCTCATTGTACTGGGCTATAAATTCTCTTTTGTTGTAGTTATTTTTGATATTTGAGAAGTCCAGCTCTTTGGTTAGTCTTTGTTTATTAAAAGCCAAAATATCCTTTACTACTTCTAAGATACTCTGGTCCGTATAAATTCTATTTGCTCTATTTATACTTAGCCTATATAGCGGTGAAGTTAGCTTAAATTTAAAGAAGTACTTTTTATCTATATTTGTACTAGTCTCATCATCTACGCCAAGATACTCTACATCGCTTACTATTCCACTAAAGTGCATATCGTTTGAGCTACCATCTGGAACGATGGTTTTATTTGTTGAAGAAGGCCTTTTTATGCTTAGCTTTATACTTTTATCAAGATATTTATATATGCTTGAGTAGCTTTTATCGTTATTGTAGATGGTGTCTAAATTTTCATAAAGCGGGTTTTTCACCAAATTTATATAGGCAAAGCACTCTATGCTAAATATACTTTCTAAATTTTCATAAATATCTGCACGTGTAACGATAAATTTATCGTTTGACTCGTTTGCTATCTGAAGAGTCGAGAAGGTATCGTTAGATACGCCGTAGTCCACAAAGCCGTCTGTTGCTACTGAATTACTAGATGCTAGCATGACAGGCTTGGCTAGTGATGATGTTGGTGATGTTAAATTTTTGTCCATTTGTTGCTCTTTCAATCTTTTTTCGTTTTCTTCTTCTTATTGTAATGCCTTTTCAAACATTTCAATATCGGTGTCAGTGAGATTACGCATAGTTTTTACACTTTCTTCTATTCCACCTCTTTTTGCTTCTTTGTATTCATTGTAAATTTTTTCTTTTTGGTTATCTATTCCAGTTTTTGCTACTTCAGCAACTGCTTCACATGTTTTGCAACCCAATACACCAAAAGTCTTACCAGTGCCATCAATGACTTCACTAAATTTTGTAAATGTATCTTGTTTTTCGTAATTCTTTATTTCTGAATTATTACTTTTTACATCTAGCTTTTTTTTATTCACGTTAAAGAAACCCACTATTTATTTCCACCATTTAATAATTTCTCTAAATCTTTTTCATCATTTATAATTTTCAAAATAACCTTTAAAACCTCATAGTCTTTTGGGTCTTGTCCGTGCAATAAAAGCTTTTTAATTAGCCTAAATTTATCGTCTTTAAATTCTTTATATTTTTGAGTTTTTATAAATTCCAATAGCTCAGGGCTAGCTTTTTTATTGTCTATACCGACACCATTTTCCCTAAAGAAAAATGCAAAGCTCATGCCTATGGATGTTGCTAAACTAGCATTAGCTGATGTTCCTTTTAACAAAAGAGTATCAAAAGTTTTTGTTTTATTTGCATCGTAAGCAAATTCCAATAAATTCGATCTAATCGTTAAATTATTTAATTTTACGCTAGCATTAGCATCGCATCCGAGATCATCTATGTAGTATTTTATATACTTAGCCGTTTCAGTGTCACTTAAATTTTTATTAAAAATAAGTCCAAACATATCCGTGCAGTTTGCTTCATGTGAATATAAAGATGTTATGAGAAATATGATTATTACCAATTGCTTCATTGCGCTAATTCCTTTTGAGTTCTGTTCTTTAATAAATTATCTAGATCTTTTTCATCATTTATGAGTGTCAAAATATATTTTAAATATTTGTAGTCTTTAGGATCTTGTCCGTATTGTAGTTGCTTTTTAATTAATTTAAATTTCTTTTCTTTAAATTCTTTATATTTTTGAGTTTTTATAAATTCTAGTAGCTCCTTGCTAGGTGTTTTACTCTCAAATCCAACTCCATTATCTTGAAAAAAGAATAAAAATTCTGATCCCATAGAAAAAGCTAATCTACCATTTGGCTTTGTGCCTTTATCTAAAAGGTCATCAAAAGTCTTAAATTTTTTCATTAGAAAGGCGATTTCTAATAAATTTGGCTCATATCTAAGTTCATTACTTTTAAAAGTTATATTCGCATCGCAATTAAACTTGTCTATATAGTAATCTATGATTTTAGTGGTATTTTCATCACTTACATTTTTATCAAATATAGCAGCGAACATATCCGTACAATTTGCTTCGTGTGAATATAAAGATGTTATGAGAAATATGACTATAACTAGGTGTTTCATATCGCATTTCACATATCATGTTAATTTAAAAGATAAAGATAAAAAGGGCTCATCTGTGTCCTTCTAGCTAGAAGATGATTTTATCAACCCTAGGGGTAACCCCTAGGTTGGTTTTAAGCTTTTTTAGTAGCTTCTCTCCAGTCGTCGCTTCCGCTTGTGCCTGCAGCTACGTGTTCCCAAACTATCTTTCTATAGTTCATTGAAACTTTGAAAAGCTCTGTTTTATCACTGTTTAGCTTGTCTTGAGCATTTGGACTTACTAGAGTAATATCTGTTATAGTTGCATCTTCTAGTTTTGTAGTAAAGAAATGCTCTGCACCACCACTAGTTGATGTTCTATACCAATAGATCTCAACCTCTGGAAGTCTTTCACCTTGTGTTAAAGCATTGTAAAGAAGTGGAACAGCTTTATTTAGTGATGTAGTAAAGCTAAATGGTTTATGAACTCTTTGGCCTGATGGTTGACCACTTTGTGGATCAGTTGGAACTGTTACTATATGAGAAACCTCTTGAGCCATGATCTCATCTTCGTGACCTGACTGATAGCGATTGCCTATACTAGCTTCTGTTGAAGCACCACTTGAAATAAGTCCTTGTGTAGAACCTTTCACTTTAATATACACTGGTTGTGACATATTTACTCCTATTAAAAAGTTTGGATTATTCTATCTTTTATTTACTTTCTGTTTTATTAAAAACATTACTTTTTTAACATATAGCTTTGAAGAGCTTTATGTAATAGATAATTAAACGCTTCCTTGTCTTCCTTAGTGCTTTTTAGTACGGCTCCTGAAAGATATTTAAAAAATGAGTTATTCTCGACTATATCATACATTTGGCTATATAGCTCTTTGCATATAAGCTTAACCAAAACAGTATTTATTAGTTCTGTCGAGTCACTAAGAGGAAGAGTTTTCATGATTGTTTCCATATCTTTTGTATTTAAAGTCCTAGTCTGCTCACTTATAGGGCTCATATTTGGTTGCAATTTTATACTCTCAACTATCTTTGTCAAAAGCTCATCCATGCTTTTTGCAGTTAGCATATTTTGATTATTTGCATTTTCTTCTTCATCAAAATTTTGAGCTATCTCATTTAAATTTAAAACTGCATCGTGCGCATTTTCATTTAAAGTGATATCTTTTTTATCATTTATTAATGAGTTTATCTTTGGCTCTTCTTTAAAATCAACATTTGAAATTTTACCAACTGGCTCAAAATGTTTATCATCGAGTTTGTCAAAATTTTTCGTATTTTCTATTATTTTATGGGCTTTCCCTATATATTCATCAATCCTAGAAGGGTCTATAAATATAAATTTTAACTCCCCTATTCTAAAGACATCGCCCAAATTTATGACGCTCTCATAGTCATCTGGAAGCTTTGAATATGAATCACTATAAAAAATTTCACAATCTTTATAGCCACAAATTGTGAAAACCCCCTCTTCAAATCCAACATGAGCGTGTTTTGGTGCGATTGAATCGCTCATATCATTACAAGAAAATTTTGTAGTGTCTAGTGAGCCTATATCACCACCATTTTCATCAAAAATGATAAATTGAGCTGAAAAGCTTGACGCTTTATCGTAATTTTGTATAACTGCTGCTATTTGTTGCATATTTTATCCTTAATAAAGCATCTTCTTTGGTAAATTTATCGTTGGTATGATATCCATAAGCTCTAAAAGCTCTCCTCCATTTGGCGTTACTTCAAAGCCAAAATAAGAATCTCTTCTACCATCAAAATTAAGCGTACTAACGCCAATGCTACTAAAATTTGAAGCTTTTAATATCTTATACCAGCCCCACTCTCCATCAAAGCTTAACTCTTTTCTCTCGCTTCCAGTACTTGAAACTGCATTGAATTTAAACTGCGTTGATATATCAAAATTTTTACTTGAAACTATCAAATTTGAGGCAATTGTATGATCATAAGTCAAAGAGTTATTAGAATAACCAATATTTATATGACTGAAATTTGCTGATAAGTCGACAGCTTTTAAATTATAATTTAATTTTAGCTCATCATTTGAATCAAGCATTAAATTTGAAATTCTGTCTATATAGGCAATATTTTTAAGGAAATCTCTGCTAAATCTTAGCTCTTTTGCATATTTTGGTCTTATTTTATAACCATCAGCGGTTTTACTCAAGATTTGTTTTAGATATCTATCATAAAAGCTATTCCAAGTTCCGTTTTTGCCAAAGAATCTTTTAAATTCTTCTATACTGACAGCCTTTGGAGATTGTTCGTTAAATGGATAAAATGGCTTGATAAGACTTTCAAAATCATCAAAAACATCATCTCTATATGCTGTTGATAAAAGCGCTGAAGCGCCATTTTCTACTTGTTTCCACGCAAGTGTCGATAACTTTTGATAATATTCATTTAACTCATCTGGAAGCTTCTTAGCATCATTATTTAAGACAACGAATGGGTCGTTTTCATTTTTTATACCATTTATTGCATAAACTATTTTATCATCGTTACTTTGAAGCATTTCGAAGTTATAGTCACTAACTTTTTTATAAACGCTTGTTACATCGTTGCTTATAATATCTAGCAAGTCATTAGAATTTAACGTATGGTAATTAGTAAATTTAGCACTAAAATCACTGAAAACACGTTTTATCTCACTTGAAGCAAATCCTAGAGAATAGATATATTTTAGTAAATTCTCATCATTTAAATTTGTATTTTGATTAGTTAATTTTATTAAAGAATTTAAAGGATTTTCTCTCTTTGACAAGATGTCGAGCTCTTCTATGACCTCTTTTTTTGTGGTAAATTCATTTGGTTCTATTTCTCTTAAAATTTGGCTCCACTTATCAGCATAATTTTGCAAATAAAGCTCTATTACAGCAATACTTAACTCTTTCTTATCATTTGAGCTAATATCTTTTAAAGAAGAATTTGTCTCCATTAGCCAAGATTCTATTCCAGCTGTTTGATCTATGTTTGAGCTAAGCTTTGATAAGAAATCTCTTAAATTTTCTTTTGTATAAATTTTATTAAATGGCTTAAATGCTTCTTTCTCTTGGACTACTGTGTATAAATTTTCAACATCTTTTTTAATATCATAAAAAGATTTATCGTCCTTGAACGAAATGAACTCAAGTATGTAGTAGAGTCTTTGTGCTCTTTGAACAGGTGATAGCCTCGTATTTGCTATACTTTGAGCAACTGTATCTGCAGTTATGTTTAAATTTTCTGCCTTTAAAATAGCCTCAATATGAGCTAAAAATTCATCTTTTGCAACGCCATATTTTTCAAATTTATCCCAGTTTGTACTAATCCAAATTTTAAATAAATCCACATTTGTGTAATCTTTGTCAAAGAGCGAATCATACATATAAAATGCTTTTATTAGCTTATCTGGATCGCTTTCATTTTTTAGTATATTTTCCATTTCAGTTAAAACTGTATTTTTGAAAAAATCAGCATTCAAATCATAGTAAAGCGCTTTAACTGGAGTGAAGCCTTTATACGAAGTATCTAGTGTTATATACTCAAATTTAGTATCGCCGCTAAAGATTCTTGGATAGTCATTTAGACTTTGTTTTAGTAAATTTAGAAGCTCAATCTTTTGTGTTGGAGAGAGATCCTTGTATTTTTTACCATCAAGGTATGAAGAAATTTTATTTGCATTATTTATAGCATTTTGCTCTTTTATGTTTTTGGTATCTAGAATAAAACTAGAACCCAAATATACTCCAGCACAAAGTATGGCTACTAAAACAAAATTTGCAAATTTTGTAAATCTATTTTGAGCACCAAATTTATTTAAGTTGGCTTTAAAAGCTATCTCTTTTAAAAATGATTTTACAAAATAGCTTTGTTTACTATAGTTATTTACTGCTCTTAAAAGTGGTTTTTTGATGTTATATCTATCGCAAATAGTATTTGTAAGGTAGTTTATAGGTATATTTTCTTGATAAGCACTGACGAAATAAATTCCATTTATGGTTGAGCTATTTTTAAGTGCATTTTGAGAGCTTAGCTTTGTTACAAAATCTTTCACTAAAGCAAAAAAATTATCAAGTTGTTTTAAAAATAGATATGAACGTTTTTTGTCTTCCAATAAATGCGAAATCGAGTTCTTACTCATGAGATGTTTAAATAATGACTCGCTTAGGCTTTTTAACTCAGTTTCTAGTGATTGTTTTGAGAAATTTGAATCCAGGTTTATTCCTAAAGCCTTATTTGCCACATCTTCATTGAAAAGCCTAAAATAATCTCCCATGCCATCTATTAAGTCAAGTTTGCTAAAAACAATATAAATAGGGAATTTAATGTTTAGATGCTTCTCACAGTCATTAACCCTTTTTACCATATATCTAATTAATTCATCAAAATATTCTTGAGTGCCTTCGAGAAATTTTTTAGTATCTATGATTAAAACTGCGCCACTTAATCTAGCGTTAAAATCATTTCGCTTTAAAAAGTGTAAAAATTCACTCCAGATACTTTTTTTAAGCAAGTAATCCCTATTTTTATCCACATCATCTTCAGGAAGCTCTTCAGTAGCTGTTGGCTGATACAAGCTCTCTTGTGCAAAATGTATACCCTCAGTATCTAAAAGTGCACCAAATTTTGAAATATAAAGATTAAAGTTTGTTGTACTTTTATGTATTTTTTTATAAGTATCTAAACTATCAGATAGTGGAAATTCGATATTTGAGTAGTTTATAAACGCGCTCTTTCCAGCACCCTCATTACCCATTATCATTATCAAAGGCAATTTTTTAAAATTTATATCTTTTTTCCATGTTGTTTTGGCATCTTTCAAAGAAAGCATAAAATTTCTTTTTGCCTTACCAAAGCT
This sequence comes from Campylobacter concisus, assembly GCF_002092855.1. Classification (NCBI taxonomy): domain Bacteria; kingdom Pseudomonadati; phylum Campylobacterota; class Epsilonproteobacteria; order Campylobacterales; family Campylobacteraceae; genus Campylobacter; species Campylobacter concisus. Next base: position 267,900 of record NZ_LVLC01000030.1, on the reverse strand, counting down.
ATCCATAGACTCTTTTTTTATCTCTTTTAGCTTATTATTTTTTTCATCTTTTTGAGATGCTAAATAGTGCATTAATGGTTTGATTAAAACAAAAAACAAAATAACTGCCCAAAATGCAATTAATATAGTGACTCTTGAACTTATACTAGCAAAGCTATATACATCGTTAAAAGCTATAAGTGGAGCGTAAAGCCAAAATAAGATGCTTAATGCAATAGAAGCTACCAAAATGGTACTGTGTTTAAATCTAAAAAAGACAAAAAACCTTCTTAGGTAATCGATAAATGCCATTGATGCACATCCTTTTACAAATAAATATATTTCTTTAATGTAATAATAACAAATATTTTAGATTTTATATCTAAAAATTTAAGAGCAAAGCCTAAATTTTATAAAATTTGACATATTTTTATTACTTTTGAGCCTTGCACCAAGGCCTATTTTACTATAATTTTCATCTGTCCCAAGCTTTAATTGCATCTTTGGAGAATAGTTTATTTTTATGTATAAATCGGCAACAAATTCATTGTTTGTAAAAAAAATAAGAGTATCTTGAAGCTCTTTAAATTTTCTTCTCTTTGGGAAAAAATCAATAGCTTCTTCATAATCTATGCCATTTATATAAACTGCTATCTTAGTTTGTTTCTCAAAAAGCTTTTTACCAAGTATAAAATTTCTGCCCAAAGTCCTATTTTTGATACCAAGCGAATTTAAATTTGAAGGCGCTATGAAAATTTGATTTGGTAGATTTTCTAGCAAAAATAGTTTATTTTTTAAATTAAAATGACGCTGCAAGGCAAACTCAATCTCTCTTTTAGGCCTTCTTTGGCTAATGATAAGCGGAGAAAATGGTAAGAATTTTTTTGCTAATTTTTTATTGCTTATGTTTAATATATCCAATAAAATCTTTGAAATTTTATCATCAAGCTCTTTTTCAAAGGATCTTGCATAATTTTTTAGGCTAATGCTATCAAAGAAAAGCCAAAGCAAGTAATTGTCAAAAAAATCAAAAAATTTCTCAAAATTATTATCGTTACTCTTTGAAATCTTCTCCAAAATATAACTTGTAAGATGCGAGCCACTTCCCAAAAGACCCATAAAATTTACGACGATTTTTATTGCATCCTCTTTATTTAAGCTCTCAAGCTCATTAATCGGATAGGCAAAACTTGGGCTATTTTTTAAAAAAATATCTCTTCTATCGTGATGTTTTAGGCAGTTCTTTACTAATTTAAAAAAAGAAGCTTGATTTAGTTCTTTGTTCATATTAATTTTTTTGTACCACCTAAAAAGTCATAATTAAGCAAAATTTTACTCTTTATACACTTTATTTTAAACTCGCAAAATGAATTAATTGAAGCAAATTTTGATAAAAATTTAGCCAAATTTATACCTAAAGCATAGACATTTCCAATACTCTCAAATTCACTTTCATCTATATAGAATATGCAGAGCAACCCTCTTTTTGCAAAGCCTTGATCAACTCTATAAATTTGCTTTGTTTTTATATCATAAAGCGAGTTAGCAAATTTTTTAAAAAACTCATCATCTGACGCGCTAAAGGTATTAAGAAGTGCTAAAAAAGAGCTCTTCTCTAGTATACTTTGATAGCTAAAAGATAATATGCTAACTAGTTTCCAAAGAAGATTTCCATCTATTTTTACTCGCTTTACACTAGTTGGAATGGTTAAATTTTTAGTTGTTACGCCTTGATGGGATAACACTCTATCTATCTCACCAAGTTTTAGTTTACGAGGCAAATCACCATTGCAACAAAGTGCATCTATGCTAATGGTTTGATCTTTAGAGTCACTTTTAAAAAAGGAAATTTCTTTATAAGAGTTTAGTTTTATATCTGTTTTATTGCTGACAAAATAATAATCTTTTGCTCGCTCATCATTTAAAAATTCGAATCTCTCAAAACTTTTATAGTTTTTTAACATCCTTTTTTCATTATTACTGCTATGGGCGACCACTTTATTGATTGAAACGATTTCATAAGCATCGATATTTGAGCGATCTAGAAAAATTCTATATTCGCTTCGTCTATTGTTATTCAAAATAGGCTCGGCACTCATTACAAATAAATTTATTGCAGGCGTAGCAAAAAGAGAAAAATACTCTAGCCTTGGCACATATCCACTTGGCATATCTTTTGAAAATATGAATTTAATATTAAAGCTTTTTGTAGAAAAATTTTTAAGAAAGCTAAGGCCGTTTAATCGCACAAAATTTAACTTTGAAGGAAAAAATGATAGCTCTTTTAAAAGCTCAAATGCTTCAAATCCAAACTCATCACTCTTTATCAAACGCTCATCAAACTCATCTAAACTCAGTTTATCAGGGCTTAACTTTATCTCTTGATCGCTATCTTCAAAACTTATTGTAATAAATTTTAAGTAATTTTTTAGCCACATTAAGAGCGTAGAAGAGAAGTAAACATTATCTCCAAGATATAAATTTAAAAAGTCTATATCAAGTTCTTTAGTGCTAAGCTCATCCTTTGTAACGCTTATATTTAAATTTAGAAGATAATCACTCTTATTGTTTGACATAAAAGCTTTTGTTATCTTTAATGGAAGCAAATTTATATCAAAGATTGTTTGAAATTTACACGTTATGCCGTTGATCTGCTTTGACTCAACTATACTTCCTTTTGGTATAAATTCTTTTGTCCCAGAGAAATCATCTCTTAAGGCAAATTCTTGCATACAAACTGATGGAAAAGGATTTGTATAGCTTGGCATTAATATATTTACTAAAGACTCAGCGATTAGCGGGATATTTTCATCTAGTTCTTGCCTGATCCTCGATGTTAAAATAGCCATATTTTCTATTATGCTCTCAACATCAGGATCTTTGCTTTTAGTATCTAAAAAGGGTGCTACTTTTGGAAAATTTTTAATAAAAAGGGCTCTTGTTTCATCAAGATATGCCATTTCTTTTTGAAAATAAGCTAGATTATTTTCATTATAATCCATTATAAAATCTCACAATATCTATTGTTTTTAAAAATAACTTTTAGCAAATACTCTTTGAAATTATCGTTTTTATGCTTGTAGTTTATATTAAAGATGATACGCCAAGGCTTTAGTGAGTCATCGTATCCGATAGATGTTACTTCTATTCTATTCTCATTTGAGCTGATTAGTTCATATATTGCCATGCCAAGTTTATGGCCAAGCTCATTTATTTCAACGCCCATCGACCAAAGATCAATAATACTATCATTTAATCGGCCGTAGTTACCAAGTCTAGAGTTTAAAATGGTATCAATGTGGTCTTTTATGTCGCTGTCTAGATCTTTAAAATATGGACGTAGCTTTGATTCATCACTAAATTCATATAAAATTTTATCTATCAGCGACATAGTAAGCTTACTCTTTGTCTAGTTTTCCGACCAAAGAAAGCTCGAAATTTGCTCCCATAAATTTAAAGTGAGGTCTAGCCAAAAGCTCTATTTTGTACCATCCAGGCTCGCCAGCTATATCACTGACGATTACTTTTGCGCTTCTAAATGGTCTTCTACTTCTAACATCTGCTGGTGGATTTTCCTGATCTGAGATGTATTGCCTTAGCCATTCATTTAAGCCGCGCTCAACATCACTACGCTCTTTCCATGTACCTATCTCTTCTCTTTGAAGTACTTTTAGATAATGAGCCAAACGAGAGATCAAGAACACATAAGGTAGTTGAGTTCCGAGCCTGAAATTTGTCTCAGCAGCTTTACCTTCTGGAGTATTTGGGAAAATTTTAGGCTTTAGTGCAGAGTTAGCAGAGAAAAATGCAGCGTTATTGCTATCTCTTCTTAAAGTAAGAGCGATAAATCCATTTTCTGAAAGTTCAAATTCTCTTCTATCTGTGATCAAAACTTCGGTTGGAATTTTTGTTTGAACGCTTCCATAATTTTCGTAAGTATAAGTTGGAAGATCCTTTACAGCACCGCCACCTTTTGGTCCAATGATATTGCCGCACCATCTATAATCAGCAAAACTATCTGTAAGCCTTGTAGCAAACGCATAAGCTCCATTGCCCCAAAGCATATCATCGTGATTATTTACAGTTTCTCTATAATTAAAGCTCTTTATAGGGTTATCTTCTGGCACATAAGGAGATCTTGTAAGAAATCTATTTACCATACATCCTGTGTATTTTGCATCTTCATTTTCTCTAAAAGTTCTCCACCTTGTATATTGTGGGCCTTCTAGCATGCTTTTTAGATCTTTTATATTTTCAAGCTCACCAAAATTATCAAGTCCGAAAAATTTAGCAGAAAGAGATGTAAGAAGCGGCGAATGGCTCATTGCAGCAATTGATGACATTTTATTTAAAAAAGTCATATCTTGATTTGATTTATCTAGCTCATAATCAGCCACTATCGCACCAACTGGCTCACCACCAAATTGTCCATATTCAGCTGAATAAATTTGTTTATAAAGTGTACTTTGAGTTATATCTAGATTATTTTCAAAATCATCTAAAATTTCTTCTTTTGTGGCGTCTAAAAGATCAATTTTTACATTTTCATTAAAATTTGTTCTCTCAACCAAAAATCTAATTCCACGCCAAGTTGATTCTAGCTCTTGAAAAGATTTATTGTGTAAAATTTCATCCATTTGAGCAGATAAAAGGGTATCAATGTGGGCTATCATCTCATCAAGTGCGAGCTTATTTATTTTATCTTCAGCATTATTTGTTGTTATTATATTTGAAATAAACTCAGCAACTCCTTGCTTTACAACACTATAACTCTCGTCATCTTTTGAATATTTACTCCTTTGCATTATGCTTTCAATGATAGGAGTTTTAACTTTAGTTTCAGACATTTTTATTCCTTATCTTGTTCGTCTTTAATCTCTAAAAGAAGTCGTTTTCTACTATCTTCATCTTTTATAGCTTCTAAAACCGCTTTTCTAAAATCAGGCATATTGCCCATAGGACCTTTTAGTGCAACTAAAGCTTTTCTAAGCTGTAAGAGTTTTTTTAGCTCAGGAATTTGATTTATAATATTGTCTGGATTAAAATCATGGATGCTCTCAAAATCAAGATCAATATTTAAATCTTCATTATTAGAATTTAGCTTATTTTTTACAGAGAAATTTGTATGAATATCTAAGCTTTTCATAACCTGATCAAAATTTATTTTATTGATAGAAATCACTTCACGATCTTCAAGTGGAGTTTGGTTTTCACCAGTTAAATTTGCAACTACCATAAGTTTTAATGGAAGCTCTACATCAGCCTCTTGGTCATTTGTCTTAGTTTTATAAACTATATTTATGCGTTCTTTTGGTGGGATTAGATTATCTGCCATAGTAACATCCTTTTTTTCGTAAATGATTTAAGAATTATATTTAAATAAAATTAAAGGTGATTTAAAAAAACATATTTTATCACACAAATGTTTTTGCCTTTATATATACGTCTGACAAATAATCTTTAAGCTCGGTATTTTCTATAAAATTAACTATTTGTGCATAGGTAGCTTTTGCATTATTATTCATACCTTGTGCGGTAAAAATTTTTGATAATTCAAGCATAAAATTAAGCTCACTTTGAGCGCTTGAAGCATGCTTGCTTTTGTCTAGTTCTTTTATTAGATCTTCAAAACTCATATCTTTTTTACTATCACTGCTGGAAGTAAATTCCAAAGAGTTACTTTTAATAAAAAATTTATTTATATCTTCACTAAAAAAAGCTTCTCCGCTTTGAAATTTGAGCTTTTTTATATCTGGAAATTTATCAATAAAATTTAAAACCATATCACAAATAAGATCGCTTTGCTTTACAAGCCCAGCACTATTTAAAAACTCGCAAAATATATTAATGCCTTCTATCCAAAATGGGTTAAGTGCTAAATTTCTTATAAATTTTTCTAAATTATCAAGATTTAGTTCGTTACTTTTTTTAAAAAGCATAATTAGATTTTCATCAGGATAACGTATCTGAGTTATTTGATCGCTACTTGATGGAAGCGCCTTTATTCTACCCCACATTGCTTCAAAAATTAAAGCATAAGCGTTAAAATTTTTAATATCACTCCTTAAAAGCATTAGTGATAAATTTATAAAATATTCTCTAAATTCTCTATCATTAAATGTACTAATATCATTACCACTAAATGAAATGCTTTGATGGTAAGTTGGCTCAGTTTTAGTAATGACTTTTGGCTCTTTAGCTTTTAAAATTTCTTCTTTTTTTTCTTCTATATGAAGCGTATCAAAATGTGTACTAAGCTCTTGCGAAAGCTCAGGTACAAGATCATTAAACGCTTTTGCGTCAGCTTGATCCAAAGCTTTATCATTAGCTTGCGTAAAAAGCTCTATTGTTTGAGCTATTATCTTTTTTTTAGCAGGTAGTTGTTTTTCATTTTTTGCAAGTAAATTTGGCTCTTTTTTCAAAATAGATAAAAAAAAGGCAAAAGCTTTTATAAGTGTTCTAAAAGCCTCTTTGTCGTTTAAATTTATAGCAGAAATCGCTAAAAAATTTAAAAGCTTGGCATCAAGACTAAACTCGCTTAAGGCTTTTAAAGATGAGCTAAATACATAATCCCACTTTATACTATCATGCATCAAAGTTTTATACTTTGACATTTCATCAGTTAAACTAATATAAAGCTCATTCTCTAAAAAATCTTCATTAAATTTATTACAAAAATTATCTTGCACTTACTTATTATCCATAAAATTCTCTATCTTATTATTTAGGATGCTATCGTTTCTGATATTGTTTTGATCCATAGAATATGTACTATATAAAAATGCAGCTGCAATCATGGCAATAGCTAGCAAAATGAAATAAAATTTTAAACGTTTTAGCGAAAATACCTCAAGAAAACTTTTCTTTGTCTGTTTTAAGTAACTCTTTTCAAATACATTTTCATCAGCTTTTATGAGCGGAGAAACAGCCGCAGCTATATTTTCGCAAAGATAAGAGATTTTTTCATTGCAATCTTCTTGGGTTTCATATTTTCCTTTATAACCAAGCACCAAACAAGCATATATAAATTCTAAGAAATCTTTATTTTTGCCAACATTTTCAAACCACTTATCCATAATGCCAAAGAATTTATTTCCACCTAGATTTTCATTAAAAAATCTTGTTGTCAGGGTATTATTAGCCCAAAAGCTGTTCATAAAAATTTCATTTTTTAGCAAGCTCTCATCTATAAAAACACAAAGGCAATATCTAAGTCTAATAATATCGTCTTCCTCGTAAATGCCTAGATTTGATATCTTTGAAGTAGTGCTTAAGATATCGTTTATCAATTTTTCACGTAAATTTGCCATTTCACTTTGTGAAAAATTTTGTAATTTTGAAACCCTATTTGCCAAAAGAAGCAATGGTAACACATGATCTAGTGCAAGATTTGTGCCAAGGCCTAAAAGATTTGTTTGACTTAAAACTGAGGTTTCATTTTGATTCTCGTTCATTTTTATCCTTATAATAAAGCCCACATTTTAATGTCAGCATTCGGTAAATTTGCCGTTATATAAACGCTAATCACATTTTGATTTGCAAAGCTTTTAAAAATTTCATCTTTTTTGTCTATCTTATAGTAGATATAATCGTTTAACTTCGGTAAAGTACTAGGAACAACAGAAATTTGCTCTACGTTTATACCTCTTAGCTGTGAAGATACTATTCCTTTTATATTTGATTGAGTATGGATCTTGCACTGCTCTTTAAAATTTTTAAGAAGATACTCATTTTTCGTATCACTGTGAATAGCAAAATAAATTTCTGAGTTTTCAATAATGCTTGGATTATCAAAAATACAGTCATAAAAGCCGTGATTATTTTTAACAATTTGCGCCATTATATATTTTGGAGATAAGATATGTGAGAATAAAAGTCTTAGATTATTTATCAAAGGTACAAAAGTTTGAGTTAGATTATTGTGATCGTAGGCGATAAATTCGCTAAAACTATTATCGTGACTAAGTGCCAACAGATCAGACTGAAAATCAACTAATTTTTCATACAAATACTCTGGGTGAAATTTATCTTTCTTTAGTAAATAAGAGAATATTAAATGCCATTTTTTTAGCATATTTAGTGTTAAATATGTTGAAAAATCAAGTCTATTTTTAGCTTGATCAACACCTCCTAGCAACCCAAAATAACTCTCTTGATGTTGCTTTGTAGCAAAGCTAAGCTCCTCTATAAAATTTGTTATGAAAGTGTTTTTACTGATGTCAATACAAGTTGGAATAAATTTTTCGTCAAGTGTTATTTGTTTATTTAGATCTATATTTTTTATTTTACAAATTGGTATGCTAAGCTCGTAAGGCATCTTTGAGCCAAATACCCCAAGAGACGATCTTTGGCTTGCTAGGATTAGATTTTCTTTATCTTGTGTAAAGGCCGAAGATAGTTCAAAATCATCTTTATCGTCTAGCTCGTTTAATATATCATTGCTAGCTTCATCATGCACTCTTGAGCTAATAAGTGCTTGCTTGGCTGTAAATTTTAAATTTGGTAAATTATTTTGCAAGCTAATATCGACCAAACCTGAGCTAATAGGTAGTTTTAACACTATAATGGCTGAGTTTAGTTCACTTGGGCTTATCTCAAGCGGTTCTGGTAATTCATCTTGATCTGGCGCGTTAAAAATCGTGCCATCTTGAGAGATACAAGAAATTTTAGTTAGCCCTATTTTGCCTTGAAGCAAAAGATCGCTTGAAATTTCTAAATCTAAAACACCGTATAAATTTGAAAAAGAAGAGATGGTTTTTAGGTTTAAATTTCTCTCAAAATATCTTTCTTGCTGCTCGAAATGAACCTTATCAACGTTCATTCCATTATACCAAACGACTTTTAGCTTTTCAGACATTTTATTTGCTTGCTTGTATTTTAGAGCTACTAGCGTCTAAAACATTTACGCCATTTTTTGTTATTTCAAAAACTATATTTTTTTCTTTTATCTCTTTTGTTGCTTTGTAAGCCTTGATATTTGTCTTGCTCTGATCAGCATAAAGTACCAAAATACCGACATACGGAACCTCGTCAGGATATACATTTGTAAAAGCATATCTATTTGTATTTGGCTGAATTTGTGTTTTTATAGAGTCAATCTTGTCATAACCTAGTATTTCACCATTTCTCTCGGCTAGATCGATAATGCTAGCTTCTTTAAATTTAGCCACATCTCTTAATTTATAAGCTATGATAGTTATAGGAACATTATCGCCATGATAGTTTAAATTTGAATTTGGCATATTGCTTATAATAAGATCTTTTGCACATCCTGTAAGAAATAGCATAAATACTAAAAAAGATAGAAATTTAAATATTTTTTTCATGAGTTCCTTTACCTGATTTTAATAATATTATTTTTGCGTAATTATATCTAAAAAATTTAGATGATGCTCATTTTAAAATTAATGTTCTTAAACAAAACTTTTATATCGGTTCTTATTCTTTTTTATCGTCTTTGTTGTTTTTATTATCTTTACTATTCATATTATCTGTAACTGCCTGTACTATTCCAGTAAATATACTTGCCCCAGCTTCAGCCCCAGTCCGTAAATCCTAATTGCCTGCTTTTTTATGTTTATCCTCTTGTGGCGTTGTAACCAATCCACATTATAAATACAAATATGGCCTGTATCAAAGAGACGCCGCCTATCGTGACGTCCATTTCTTTCAAATTCTTTTTCGAAAAGTCGCTCTTTTTTATGCCGTTTTTTATCATAAAATATACATTTGTAAGCATGATTAATGCGACTACGGCATCAACATAATATTCTCCGAAAAGAAGTTTTAGGATTATTATACAAATAGCACCTACTATAAAAAATGCTATTGACCCAAAAAATACAATCCAATTATTCTTCATTACTTATCTGCTTTTTTGTTTTATCTTTTTTACTTTCTACGCTATCTGCAATAGCTTGTCCGGCTGTAGTAATAAAATTTGTTCCTACTTCGGCCGCAGTCTTTAAATCCCCATTGCCTATTTTTATGTTTTTACCAAAATTTCATGCTATATTGCCGAATGCACCAAAAGTTCCACCGGCAAAACCTTTTCCAACCACTCTCTCTGCATCTAGATCTTTTGATCTATCTTTAAGCTGAGAGTATAGCTCGGTAGATGAGTTAACAAAAGCGCCTCTGACTATTGCTGAGAATAAACCGCTAGCAGCTCCACCATATGCACCGCCTAATGCATTTATTACTACTTCTGTATAGTCAATATTTTTAAAACTATAGCCGTTATTTTATACTGCGATCCAACATCTATACCTCCGCCTATGGTGGCGCCTGCTACTATACCCGGGGTTTTTGAGCTATCATAAAATTTAATATCTTTTGTTATATCTTTTATTAAAGTACTAGGACTGCTTTGCGAAGCAGATATCTTTGGCTTGCCGACTGCTACTAAATAACCTTTATCGTTAGTAATTTTATAAACCTCTACCGGTTTATTATTTTTATCTAATTGTTGATATATCACTTTATTTCCCGTTATATCCATACTATGAGCTACATACTCTTTGCCGTTATGTCTTAATATACCGTCGCTACCCAACTTTCCTCCTTTTGGAGTATTGGCTAATAGTTTTTCGTTTATTCTTGCTCGCATCTCTACAAATGGAGCTTTTATCGCATTCTTTGAGCCGGAGTATAGAGCCGACGATAGTTGCTTTGCGGCGCCGACGGCAGGTTTAGCAAACGGTACAAGTATATCGCTTGCATCTCCTAGTCCTATGGTATGGTCCGGGTCCCAATGCTGATCCTCATACTGCTCTTTAGTTGCGGTATATAAAGGATAACTCATCATACTCTCTTTATAAAAGTCGGTAAAGTATAGATTTCTATCTTTGGCAGCGGTTGTCAATATATTATACGCCTCATCTATTTTATCCCTATCAAACACCATACTATACCCGGGCGCCTCGCCTTCATCGGCGCTTTCTAGGGTAGATACGGTATGATCGAAGGCCTCTTTTTGAGATTTATCGACATTCGTTTTAGCTGCAAGCATAAAAAGGTTTATTGCCTGAGCATAAGGTACGTTATTTTCTTTACTATATCTATATGCTAATTCCATTGCAAGATCATGTTCATTGCTTGTTAGTATTCTATTCGCTCCCAAATTCTTATCTAGCTTTGCAAATTCTCTATTGTTATTTATCATGCTTGTTGTTACAGCTGTTGTTAAAGGTGTCTTAGAAAAACCTTTATCATTTAGCCATAGAGCGTGAGAGAAATATCTAGTTGTAAAGTTTGAGAAATTTGATGCGTATTTGGCATCATCGTCTCTATTCTTATTTATATCCCTATGATCTTGTATATCCATCGATCTTTGGTTTTCATGGGTTATGGTCTTTACTAGATCTTTCATATTGGTTATGTTTTTGAAATTTATATAGCTAGATCCGGTTTGTAAGCTTGTAAAACCTTGTATTTTTTCTTTATTATATCCTGTTTGATCTGTATATATAGACTTTATATCATTTGGTTGATATCCTAAATTCTTCATAACAGCAAGCATTATTAGTGTCATAGCAACTCTTTCTTTTTTGTATGTAAGACTCTTTGCATAGTCTTTTTCAAAGCTTCCTTGATAATCTTTAAGTAAATTTTTACAAAGGATCTATTTGTATAAATCATCATCTTTAGCATTAAAATTTGTAACGATTAGCAGTGATTGGGTGTTTAATGTATTTTATAGGCGACTTGAAATAAAAGCTAGAAGTAAAAATTTAAAACAAATCTATTTTTTATGGTATTAAAAGGGTTGTGGCTTTATAATCGTTGGAATTTTTTAAGAGGCTGTCCCACTTTAGTAACTAAGTGTTCCACTCTTAAAGGAAATTTTAAAGAAAGGGAAAGAACAAAAGCATCACTGCTAGTGCCTAAAATAGGGTGTTATGGTGTCACGGGGGAGACTTGAACTCCCGACCTCCGGCTTATGAGGGTTTAAAAATAAACTTTGTGTAAGCACCAAAAAGACGGCACACAGCCAGTTTCACACTAGGTATCTGCTACATTTTGCTACAAAGTTATATTGCATAGGTAACAAAGATGCAATATCTAGTCAAACGAAATGACATATACTACTTTAGAGTAGCTATCCCACTATATCTGAGGCCTTATTTTGGTAATAAAACCGAATATATAACCTCCTTCCTCACAAAACGCTTTGATACAGCAAAAAATCGTGCTAAGATCTACTCTATAATTTTTAACGCGATCAAAAAGGCATGGAAGATGAATTTGAGCAGCGAACTTATAGAGCACTTGGTGCTTATGCTTTTAAAAGCCAAGGAGGCCAAAAGTATCAAAGAGCATGATATGCTTGGCAGATATATAAATTTAGATGGACTACTATCACTAAATTTGTTTTTAAAACAGAGTTTAAAAGAAGATAGCTTGCCCAGTGTCATATCAAAAGAGGTTGATGATATCTGCAAAAAGCTATCTTGCGCCGATCCTCAAACCAAAAAGTTTCTTGGCAAAAGAGTGCTTGAGGCAACGATAGATAACATAAATCACATATCATATAAGATGTGCAAAAACCAAAAGCTACTAAATGATAAGCAACAAGCATTTGTGCCACTTAGCAAAAAGCATAAGAGCACAAATTTAGATGATGGCACCAAAGATGAGATAGCAAAGGGCATTAAAGAGGCTAACATAGATAGCTATCAAGACGACATAGAGGCTTTAAAAAAGCAGAATTTGGTGCTACCTTTTACTAAAAAGTCTTTAAAGCACTCTGTTTGTGAGCTAAGAGATGCTATAAATGAGCTAGCCAAGCAAAAAGGCGCACTCACACAAAACGATATCCTAAGAATATTTGGTTGTGAGCTATCGCCAGATGGAGATAACGAGCTAAGCGATGATCTAAAATTTGGATATGGAAATTTAAATGATCCTACCTTTGGTGGTCAGGTAAAGCTATATAAGGCAGATAAATATGAAGATAAAGGTATAGTTTTAAGTGATATTGAGGCTAAAGATCTTGCGATAGATGACACAAGTGATGCTAGTGGCATGACTTTCAATGAAGCTATAAATTTCTTTCAAAAGCTCTTCTCAAATAGAGCTAAAAGTCTTAGATACAAACTAGACTCTTCTACTAAAAATGAGAGTAAAGCTAACTTGGTCACGCTAAATAGCGCATTTAAAAACTATATATCAAACACAAGCATTTCAAATAACTGGAGTGATAGCACATTTGGCCTTGTTAGACATGTAGGGCGGTTAATGTCTATGAAATTTGGCGACGAGCTAGACATCAAAAAGATAAAAAGAGATGACTTACTAAATTTTAGAAATGTCTTACTACAACTACCAACCAAGCTCTCTCAAAATAGTCTCTATAAAGATAAAAGCTTAGATGAGATCATAGCTTTAGCAAAAGATAGACCAAAAATTTCTAAATCAACTATCAAGAAATATATTGTTAGAGTTAGTGAGTTTTTTAAATACTGCTACGATAGCGACTATATAGATAAGAATCCAGCTATAGATCTACAAATAAATTTAAACCAAGATGACGTTACAAATAAAAATCCTTACGAAGATAGTGACGTAAACGCACTTTTGGATATTGTGAACAAGATCAGATCAAGTGGTGATACTAAAAGTCAAAGAATTAGCAAAGATGAGCTATTTTTCGTTACCCATATAGCAGCTTATTCTGGCATGAGACTAAATGAGATAATCCAGTTAAACACAGATGACATAGTTGAAAAATATAACATAGTATGCTTTAGTTTAAATACAAAAATAGATGTAAAAACAGGCAAGAGCAAGACTTTAAAGACCAGAAACTCTGTAAGGATAGTTCCTATCCACTCTAAGTTAAGTAGCATTGGGCTATTTGAATTTATAGAGAATAAAAAGAAGCTAGCTAAGCAAAGTGGCAAAGCAGTTAGGCTATTTAGCTGTGACAATAAAGACTTTTCTGAGTATTTTAGAAAGAAGATCAATACTAAAGTTATAAAAGATGATGATAAGACAAGGACATTTCACTCATTTAGACACACTTTCATAAACAAGCTCATCCAAAGCGGCCAGAGGGTTGAACATATAGCTGCCCTTGTAGGGCATGAACAACAATACAAGATCACTATGAATACTTATGGCGAACCAATAACTCCTAAAATTTTAAAGGATCTAGTTGAAGAGGTAAATTTTGATCAAGAAGGAGAATAGTGAGTACTTTTTAATTGTAAATGCATATAGTCATTTACAATAAAATACGATTTTATTTAAAAAACAATCTTGTCTGTATCTTATTACACACATTTTTGTGCTATAATTGTATTGCATTACATAATTCAGGGATAAGCCATGTTAGATCAACTTTTTTTAAAGAGCAATGACCTTATAAGGTTAAATAATCATAAATTCAAAAGATATTTTATAGATTCCAAGGATTTATCTCATAGGCTTATTGTTATCCTTGGGCAAAGAGGTATAGGTAAAACAACTACTTTGGCTCAGCTTGCCAGTAAAAACAAAGATAGTCTTTACTTAAGCCTAGATGACATAGAGATATCAAACGATATAACCTCGATTATAAGAGAGTTTGTATTAAATGGTGGAAAGCATCTATACCTAGATGAAATTCATAAAAGCAAAGATATATCGGCCGTATTAAAATTTGCCTATGATAATTTTAAAGAGTTAAATATAGTAGCTACTGGCTCGTCTGCTCTTGAAGTGTTAAAAAGCTCTCATGATTTAAGTAGAAGAGCAATAGTGTATAAGATGAGCGGAATGAGCTTTAGGGAGTATCTAGGGCTAAGGTATGGTATAAATTTAGAAGCGGTTGAGCTTACAGATTTACTCGCAAATCATCAGGAGATAGCTGTTGATATTATTAATGCCTTAAAACAAAAAGATCTAGCAATCATTAAGCTTTTTAGAGAGTATCTGAAGGTAGGCTACTATCCATATTATAACGATATGCCAAATGATACTGCCTTTTATCAGACTCTAAAACAAAGTATAGAAGCTACGATAGATAGCGATCTTTTAAGCATATATCCAAATTTAAACGGCAACACGGCAAGAAAGCTAAAGATCTTAACTCATGCCATAAGCGCAAACGTCCCGTATCAGCCAAATTACTCAAGCCTAAAATCACTTGTAGACATAAGAGATGATAGGACACTAAAAGAGTACCTTGCTATGCTTGATAGTGCCGGGCTTATTAGGCTTCTCATGAAAAACGAGTTAGCTATAAAAAATATGGATAAGGCGGACAAAATTTACCTTGAAAATACAAATTTAATGTATCTAAATAATCCCGATATGGGCAATGTGAGAGAAACTTTCTTTGCCAATCAGCTTGGAAATATCACTGAAATTTACTCTGGTAAAAATGGAGATTTTATAGTGGGAGAGTTTGTCTTTGAAATAGGTGGAGCTAAAAAGAGCTTTGAACAGATAAAAGATATGCCAAATTCGTATATAGCAGCTGACGATATTGAAGTCGGGGTTGGAAATAAAATTCCACTTTGGCTGTTTGGGTTTTTATACTAGCACTACTTTGGCAATAAACTATTGCTAGTATAAAAAGCAATTGTGGAAAAATCACCTTGACTCAAGACAAATTAAGCGTTTAGTTATGACTTCATCTTACTGTTTGTTAAATCTCTTATTAATTTCAATTGCACAAACCTACAAGAGCAAAATCAAATTAACACTCCTGAAATAAGTTTAAAATAAGCTTTAATATAAAAAAATTATTAGTAATATATATTTTAATAGCATAAAAATATAACAAAAAAATATATTTATACTTGTAAAAATATATTTTTTAATGTATATTTAATAAATAAAAGCCTAATATTTTATGATATTAAATTTCAGCAAGAAAGGAGAAAACATGGAATTTTTAATGGTTCTTATGTTTTTCGTCGCAGCTCTTTTGCTGTGGCTCAAGCCTGAGAAAAAGCGCGCGGTTATGGGCTTTGGTATTGCAGGTGTCGCGATACTCGTCATCATGATGGCATGGGTAAATAAATTTGCCGTCGTGCCTATGGGAAATTTCTAGGAGCGAGCGATGGAAAGTATGCAAGATAAAATGTCTCAAAGCTTCACCCGCAGCACCGAAATTTCTGCGGGCTGGGGCGATGATGAGAAGCTATTTTTCAACCTTTTTGCCCTCGCGGCGCTCGCTCTCATCGCTTTGCCGGTAGGTATCGCATGCCTTGTTTTGGGCTTTGGTATGGGCGATAGTCCCTGCATTATGTGTTGGCATGAGAGATTTTGCATGGTAGCGATCTCGTTTATGGCGCTAGTTATCGTTAGATACGGCTTTAAGGTCAAATACCTCGCTGCAATCCTCTTTTTAGCGTGCCTTGGGCTTTACGACGGCTTTTTACACTATAGCCTTGACGGCACTGGCGGCGGCTACCTCGACATCAAGCAGGGCTTCGGGCTTGAAATTTTAGGCGCACACACGCAGTTTTGGGTCGTAGTGGTACATTTTTGCGTCATTATATTTTTGGGTGTGATTTTGCTGCTAGGCAAAAACGTAGGTAAAATAATGCAAAAAAGTGAAGAGGGCGCATACGGCGCGGTTTTACCCAAATTTGCGCTAGGCAAGATAGCCGTGGTGGCCTTTGCTATCATCATGGCTTTTAACTGCGTCCAGGCTTTCATCACGGCAGGCCCTCCGCCCTATCTAGCCTCCGCGACGCCTTCGCGCATGAGCATCGATCCGTCAAAGTGGTTTTGGGAGCTTGATCACTGGGAAGAAACCGAAATTGATTTTCGCGAAAGCTGGAATCCAAAACTACCGAATTTACCGAAGTGAGGTCGCGATATGAGAAAAATTTTAACCTTAACCCTTTTGTGCGCTGCACTGGCGCTGGGCGGCGAGTTTAATCTAAATCCTGCGGATGGCGCAGTGGTAAATTTAACGCCGCTACGCAAAATCGGCGAGATAACGCCAAATTTAAACAACAATAATCCCGTCACGGGGCTTGACTACGACGCAGCAAGCGGAAGCTTCTTGCTCGGTACGCTAAAATTCGAGCTCTACGAAATGGACGGCGAGCTAAAAACCGTAAAAAACTATCTACGAAGCACACCCGATTGGATAATCCAAATGGAGGAGACCGTCGCAGCAAGTTTTTTTAAAGGCTCGGTAGGGCTCATGAGCTATAATAAAACCTATGAGTTTTTCAAACCCGCACCGAATCAAAGTAAAGAGGAAGCGAACAAAGCGTGGCGCTATCTGCACGACGGATACGAAAATTTCACGCTCGATTTCAAGGACCGCTACTCCACTGTGCGCGCCAAACAACAGTTCATCCTTTCATGGGATCACTCGGATTTCTATGGTGAGTTTTTTGTCGCTAGCGTGCCCGATGACATCAAGCAAAGCTGGAGCGTGGCGAGCTTTAGTGACGCCGATAATCTGCTCTCGACCGAGTTCGTGCCGAGCTTCGATGAGGCTCTCGGCGTAAAGGACGGCAGGGATATAAACGACTACTATACCACGGGTATGGATGCGAGCGGCGAGTTTGTTTATCTACTCTCGAAGCAATACTCAAGCATCCTAAAGCTCGATCCGCGCAGCAGAAAGATCGTGGAGGTTTATAGCTTTGAAGGTACGAGCGATGCCCATGCACTCGCTATTAAAGAGGGCAAATTCTACGTCGCATCCAGAGAGAACGGCGTGAATAAAATTTTTATTTTCGAGAGATAAAATTTAAGCCGTCTTTTGGGCGGCTTATTTTAAAAATAATCTAGAACATAGTATTTAAGCTCTCGCTCATTGTCGAACTGATATCTGCCAAATAATTTTTACCAAGTTGCTTAAAGTCCATTTTGTTATAATGTTATTACCAGAAGGAGCAAAAATGAAAGAGTAAATTCTAAAACTGCCAGCATATTCTACACCGATTAAAGCAGGTAAGGTAGCCTAGTCGCAAAATGCAGACATAAAGAGACCGAAAAGGTTATAAAAACGATGATAAAATAAACTCATCAAAAAGACATCGGCACTCGGCATCGTAAATTTAGCAGACTCCGCAAAGCCTGATCACTGGTGAAGATTCTCTGGACGCAGGTTGCTATGGAGCCAGACGGAGCAGTGTAATATGCGGTAAGCTATTTTTCGGGGAAGAATTGGTATAAATTAATTAATATCTTCTTTAAAATGGACTGAATATGAAAATATCAAAGGTAAATATAAAAGATTTTAAAAGATTTAAGGATCTAACCTTAGATTTAGGCGATAAGCCAGCGAAAATAATCGCATTGGTTGGTACTAATGGATGCGGTAAAAGTAGTGTTTTGGATGCTTTTATTGCATGTGGAGGAGATTATAGCGGGCAAATTGGAAATGGTAATATACCGGAAATATTTTACAGAACAGGTAACAAATGGGCGCATAAACTAATATCGATTGAATATTTAGATGATGAGGGCAATATCATTGACAATAGCAAATTATATCATGATCATGATTTCTATAAGAACAATAGGAAAATTATTTTTTCATTCAGAAGTCCATATCGTTACAACACTAGTTTAAATATTAGCGAGATTAGAGCAACAGATCCTATTGAAAACAATTCTGATGGAGCGAGCTGTTCATTAAATTTAGACAGCAAAGTAGAGAATAATTATAGAAGATTATTGGGATTTTATAACAAAGTTATGGAAGAGGAAGATATTAAGCCATCTGAAGCTAAAATCAAAGTCATAGGCTTATTAAACCAATCTATAAAAAACTGTTTAGATTTAGAAATTGTTAGTTTGGGAAATGTGGCACAAAATGATGGTACGCTAAATTTTAAAAAATCAGATTCAGATATAACATTCTCATTTGATAGTCTCTCTGCCGGAGAAAAGGAAGTTGTTGATATTTTATTAGATTTATTTTTAAGAAGAGAGAAATATAAAAACTCTATCTTTCTATTAGATGAGCCTGAGTTACATATTAATACATCGATTCAAAAAAAATTAATGATTGAGATAGAAAAACTAATAGGCGATGAAGGGCAAATTTGGATTGCGACTCACAGTATCGGTTTTTTACGGGCATTTCAAGAAGAGCTATCTGGGAAATGCCAAGTTGTTCAATTTGAAGATAATATGAAATTTGCTTCAGAAGCTATAACATTGACCCCTGTTGCAAACAATAGAACAACATGGAAATCTATTTTCAGTACAGCTCTAGATGACTTAACTGGATTAATAGCTCCTAATAGAATTATTTATTGCGAAGGACGAGATGAACCCAGACCAGATGGCTCTGAAAGAGGGCTTGACGCTCAAGTTTTAAATAATATTTTTAATGCAGAGTATCCAGATACTGTTTTCGTCTCTAGCGGTGGAAATACAGAGTTGGATCAAAGAAGCAGCATTGCATTAGCGATATTAGGCAAGGTGTTTCCCAATATGGAAATTTGGGTTTTTAAAGATAGAGATATGGCATCAGGAAAGCTAGTATCAGAAAAAGAGAGGCAAGAGTATTTAGCTAATCAGGATGCAAGATTTAGAGTAATGAAAAGGTGGGAAATCGAAAACTACCTATTTGATGAAGAGGTATTGAGAAAATATTGTGCAGTAAATCAAAAAAACTTTGATGAAGTTAAATATAAACAAAATTTTACAGATTTAATAAACTCAGATGTTAAATCACAATTTTCGCTGATCAAAAGTATTTGCTCAATTTCAACTCATATAAATCCCGAGAATTTTAAAATAAATTTATCAAAGCTAGTGGCTTCAGATATGAATATTTATCAAGAATTAAAGTCTTGTATATTTGATAGAAAATAGCTATTTAACGAGCTATGATGTCTGCTACCAAATTTAATATCATAATCTATCAAATGTGGTTAAATTTTACCCACAATATTTAAAGTCAAGAGTTATGCAATGTTGTGTCTCTTTTGGTGGTCTATCGAAAAAATCACAATTTAAAGGTCGGACTTTCATCCGACCCAAGTATCAGAAAAAGGGAGAAACTAAAATATATATACCGCGCCGAGTACTATAAATGCTCTTAGGCAAAAGCCGCCTACAAGCACGCCGTATTCGTTATAAACACAGCTTTTTACCTCCTCGCCGCCGTGCGCACAGACGCTGCCGTCTGCGTTAACGCTGCAGCCGCGAAGCATAAATTTGCTTCCGCCTAACAGCGGCAGTGCAAGCCCAAACACGACAAAGCCTATCCAAAATATCGGCGCAAGCGAGCCGCTGACTATCTTAGTTACGCTAGCCATGCCTGCAGCCTCACTTCTCACGCTCGCAAACAGCGCTAGCACCGCAACAATCTCAAGCGCGACTAATACGACGTGAAATTTATGCGCGCAGTGGCTTAGCCCGTGCCCTGCATTTAGTGTAGCGGCGGCGTTTGCACTAAGCCCCGTAGAGATCGCGGAGATCGTAAATAAAATCGGCAGCCACACGCTAGCCCAAAGCGGGATCGCCTTTACGACGTAAAGTAGTAGCCCGGTATACCCCATCACTCCAAGCGCCAAAATAGCTCCGAGCGTGAGCATCATATCGCAAATTTTACCGCTCTTTTTGATCTGCAAAAGCACCAAAACGCTGACTACGATGAAAAACGTAAGTAGATACGTACCTATGCTCATCATCGAAACCGGGCGCGTATAGAGCTGTAAAATTTTAAGAGGATTTATCGCGGCGCTCGGTGCCAAGTCAAATAGCAAAAGCGCAGTTCCTATTATTACCGCAACGGGTGCTAGCAGAAAGCCGAATTTATAAAATCTCTCGTTTAACGAGCCCAAAAAGCCCTTATAAGCCAAAGCCGAGCACAAAAATGCCCCGGCGCCTAAACCGCCCAAAAATAGATAGATGACTATGAGCCATCCCCAAGTTGTTTGTTCCATTATCTATCCTTTAACTCTTAAAAGTTAGAAGAGCTCTTGATTGCTCTATCTCGTTTTCAAGATATAAATTTAAAAAATCAGCAAAGCTCACATAAGCTTCTAAATTTGTAGCTTCCTTACAGCGAGAGCTAAATTTATAAAACCACTCAAACGGATGAGTGCGGATGAAGTCATATTTTTTATGTAAAATTTCATCCATTTTCTCTTTTTCGTCTGCTTGTAAGGCATTGAAACTTAGAAAGTAAAGGTATTGCAGCTCGTATCCGATGAAGTCATCTGGAAATTTATCAAACTGCTCTTTACTAAGCTTTAGTCCAGAGCTTTCATAAAAGCTTCGCACCTGCATAGTCTTCTCGCCAAACATCGTTTTATAATCAAAATAAACCGACTCATATGGCTCAGCTTTTGGGTGTCTTGGCCCTACAAAAAGCCTGTTAAATTCATATCTTAGATCGTCTAGCAAATTTAGATCATCTTTGCACTTATTTAGCCAAAGTATGAAGTTGTGATTTTTAAATTTATCACTAAAATTAAGGCTTAGGCTTATGAGCTCATCTAAATTTTGCTCTCTAAGCTCTACTAAGAAAAATCGCCTTAAAAAGTCTTCAACACTAAGGCTAACGCTAAGCTTTTCTTTGATCTTACCCATCTTTTACTCTTTAGTGTATGAATTCGTTTCGCTTCATTCTTGGATAAAAGCGGATGTTTGGCTTGGTAAAGAAGTGCTTAAAGCCTGGCATCTCTTTTTGCATACCAGCGCTGTCGCTGACGTTGCTATCAACAAGTTTTAGTACTCCACACGGACAGCCTGCTACACAAGCTGGCTCTTCGCCACGCTCAAGTTTTTCAGCGCAGAGATTGCACTTTTGAGCTTTACCGTCCTTGCCTTTTGTGATAGAGCCATAAGGGCAAGCCATCAAGCAGTATCCACAGCCTATGCACTTATCATGAAGTGGCTGTACGACACCATTTTCTAGCTTGATATATGCTCCAACTGGGCAGACATCCATACAGGCTGGCTCATCGCAGTGATGGCAAGAGTGAGTTATAAAGATCTCTTTTTCTATGCCATCTTCGTGTATCATAAGGCCATCAACATGTCTCCAGTTGATATCTGGATCTTGGTTGTGATAGACTTGACATGAAATTTCACAAGCCTTGCAGCCTATACAAAAGTTATAATCAAATAAAAAACCTTGTTTTCTTTTCATCTTAGACCCCTTTACATCTCTTGTTTAGCTGCTTTTTTTACTTCACAAAAGCTAGCTGTATAGGTTGAGCCATTTCCTAGGTCACTAACGCCATCAGAGCAAAGTATATTTGCCCCAGTTCTTGATTTAGTCACTTTTACCCAGATGTTGTTCCACGCATAGACTATGCCTGGGTTCATTTGATTTGTCTCGACTGCTGTAAAGACGGCTGTTCCCTTTTCATTTGTTGCCTCAACTGTGTCTCCGTTTTTGATACCGCGAGCCTCCATATCTTCACGTGTCATAAATAACTCAGCATTGCCTTTAACGATAACCCTTTTTAGGATATAAGGCATATTGCCCCAGTTTGAGTTGTCTTGGAGCTGAGTACCTGGCGTCATGAAATAAAGCGGATATTTTTTGAGATAGTCTTTTCCAAATTTATTGCTCTTTTCATAGTAGTCCCAGTCAGTTTCAAGGTCTATTACTGGATGATATCCTGCGTCTTTAAAGGTTTGTGAGTAAAGCTCGCATTTTCCACTCTTTGTACCAAATATTAGTTTGTCTTTTGGCGTATAAGGGTAGTACGGGAACTGATCTTTCATCGTTTCAGGCGTTCTAAATGGCTTGATCCAGCCGACTGATTTTAGTTTTTCATAGGTGATGTTTTGTTTTTTGGCAAATTCTGTATCCAAAAAGCGTCTGCAAACTGTTTCGCTATCCCAGTTAAAGCACTCTTCTGTATAGCCCATCGCTTTTGCAAGAGCGTTGAAGAACTCTAAATTTGTCTTAGCTTCGCCAAGAGGTTTTACACTTTGAGCGTTATAACAAACATATCCAGAAATTTGGTCGTTTTGGATATCCTCACTCTCCATAAATGTAACACCAGGTAGCACATAGTCAGCATAGTCGCAAGTATCGATATCATATGGATCAAGGACAACTAAGAAGAAGTCATCGTCCATTATGCGTTTTTTGATCAAATTTGTATTTGGCGCTGTTACCATTAAATTTGAGTTGTAGTTGATACATGCTCTAATGACCGTGTTTATAGGCTTGTCAAGATATGTTGGATTTTCTTTTTGTATGCCTTTACCAAATTCTATATAGCTTACTTGCTGTCTTTCTATCTTTTTGCCATCTTTATCTTTTGGAGATAGGTCTGGCATACAGTTGTCGAAATTAAAGCAGCCTTTTACATGCACATATGCCCAAAATAGTCCGCCACCAAGCTTTGTCAAGGCGCCAGTTAAAACTGGTAAAAATGTAACCGCACGAACAAGTCTTGCTCCGTTAAAGTGTCTTTGTCCGCCGTCGCCGTGCATGATAGCTGGTGCTTTTGCGTGAGCGTACTCTCTAGCAAAGACTTTTATCTGATCCACACTTGCTCCGCACATCTCAGATAGCTCGCCATAGGTATAGAGTGAGCACTCGTGCACTAGATCTTCAAAGCCTGTTGTGTATTTTTCTACAAATTCATGATCATATAGATCTTCTTCTATTAAAAATTTACAGACCGCTAGACAAAATGCAGGGTCACTAGATGGTTTTAGCTGGATAAACATATCAGCTTGGTTTGCAAGAGGAATTCTTATCGTATTTATAACGATGATCTTTCCGCCTCTTTTTTTAACGCGGTGAGCAAATCTTATCCAGTGTACGGCTGTGTAAGCTTCGTTTGATCCCCAGCTAATGTACATATCACTCTCATCGATCTCAAGTGCATCTTTTGAGAAGTCAGTACCTATAACGCTAGGAGTACCCGCGTATCTTGGCCAGTCACAAGGGTTTCTAACAAGCCTTGTGGCTCCATATTTTTCAAAGAAATTTCCCGGTGCGATAGTTTTCGAGATATGTCCTTCGTTGCCAGAGTAGACAAACTCAGTCAAAGCCTCGCCGCCAAATTTCTCTTTTATCTCAGTTAGCTTTGCAGCTATCTCTTTTAAGGCTTGATCCCAGCTTATCTTTTCCCATTTTCCTTCGCCCTTTTTGCCGACTCTTTTCATAGGGTGCATGATGCGGTCGGCGTTATATAGGTGCATGGCGTAGGTGTGGCCCTTGACGCAGACTGTGCCTTGCGTTAGAGGGTGTTTTGGATCGCCTTTTATGCTTACCATTTTGCCGTCTTTGATCTCAGCGATCATCGAACAGGCATCACGGCAGTTTCTAGGACAGGTTAGGTAGTGGTACTCTACATTTTCCTCGTTCTTATAGGATTTTGGGTTAAAATCCACCTCAAATTGCTCCATACCAAATAGACTAGGAGCTGTTCCAGCTGCTGCTAGAGCTGCTCCGGTGCCTTTTAGGAAAGAACGTCTTTGCATGTTTTCTCCTTAAATTTGATGGCTATTTCATCTCAAAGATAAAAACTTTATTCTCTTTGCCTTCTCGTGAGAAGATGTAAAATTTATTATCTTTGATCGCTAATGCTCTTGGGTTATTTACCCCACTAAAACTAAATGCCTCGTCTATCTCTTTGGTGGTCAAATTTAACTTTAAAATAGTTGAGAAATTTTTGCTTAAAAGATAGAGCGCATCGGGCTCTACGTCGATGCCAGTAATGTAGTAGTTGTTTAAATTTCTACCCTCTTTTAGCTGTAAATTTGCTCCAGCTTTTGGTACAAATTCTTCTAAGATCATCTTATCGTCGCCGTCAAATATAGCGACACTCCAGTAGTCTCTAACGTCATTTGGCACGCTAGCTGTGAAAAATTTATTCTCACTTTCTAGGTAGTCCCAGCCTAAGATGTACTGCTGTTTTGATCTAATGGTAGAAAATCTGCCCTTGTTACCAAGGTCATTTAGCTTCCACGCGTCATATCCAGCCAATAGGTGCCTCCACTGGCTATTTTGCTCATCTTTACTAAGGTTGCTAGCTGGCTCATAGAAGACAAAAGTCTTGTTGTAACTTATCATGCCAAGCTCTTTTTTGTACCAAGTAGCTCCGACTGTTGCTTCCATCTCCATTATAAAATGGCGGTCGTGCTTAGCATAACTTAGAGGCTTTAAATTCTCATCTGCGATGTAAAATTCATTGTCGTTTGAGACAAGAGCGAACTGCTTTTTGCCTTCATCGTAGTCAGCTCCAGTTATTGCATTATCATTTTGCAAATTTAGAGTGAGCGTATCTTTAAGACCTAGCTCTTTTATGTTTTGGATAGCTCCATTTTTGCTATCCATGTCAAAGCTAAAACCAAAAGCAAGGCTTGCTAATGCGATAAAAAATATTATCTTTTTCATCTTTTACTCCTTACTTTACTAGGTCTGGAAGCTCAGGGTTCCAGTCAAATCTAAAGTCAAGTGAGCTATCCCAGTGGTCTTTTTCCCAGAACCATTTTGAAGGATCGATGCTCATTCTAGGTGGTGTGCTAGATCCTAGATATGGTGGTGGACCAGAAGCTATAAAGGCTTGAACACAGTTTGCAAGTATGATCACGATAAAGACCAAATTTGCAAATTTGCCAAGTGGCAAGTAGCTTAGAAAGTCGCCGTATTCGCCATTTGAGCTTTTTTGCATTATAAGGCCTAAGTTTTTGCTAAACAAAAATATAAGAGCCAAAAATATGATCACACAAAAATCAACAACCATAACCCAAAACTGAGTGTGGGCACCTAAAATTTCAAGGCCAAAACCTTGTTTGATGTCAAGATAGCCACCAAATGTTCCATCTAGGCTGTAGTGGATAAAGCCGTTAAATATGCCCCAGCAAGCCATTAGTAAAAGTGCTGCTAGATAGCCAGGCTTTAGTCCGTACCTGATGATGAAAAGCGCTATTAGGCTGATAGCTATCATCGTGATCCTCTCGGCCCAGCACATTATGCAAGGGTTATCACCTAGTCCAAAGCCAAGCACCAAGCAGGCGATACCAACTGGAAGTGCCACAAGAGCGGTGATGGCTAGTGACATAAGGTTGAAAAAGCCTTGTTCGTTTGCTGGGATTTCATTTTGTTTCGTTTGCATCTTGCCCTCCTAAAAGTTGCCTATTGGCAAGACTACCCATAAATTTACGTAAAACTCTAGTGCAACCAGTATTACGCACCCCAAAGCCAAGCAGGACGTTGCTATTTTTTTCATCTGCGGCTTTATATATAAGATAAGACCACTGATCAGAAATAGCGTCAAAATTAGAAATTCCATTTTGAGCTCCCAATTTGTAAATTTTAAAATCTAAGCATGCTTATCTGAGAAAAATAATATAACTATATTTATTAAATTTAGTTTAAAAAATATATTTTTATAGCTAATTTCTACTTTATAAAATAAAAATTTGTAAATAAAAATAGATTTATACAAAAATATTTTATATAATTAATCTATATTTAATTAAATTAATATTAATTTTTATAGAATTATTTTTATTAATTAGTTTGTAAATTCAAATTGGCTTAAAGAATAGTTATGTAATATTTTTGCATAAGGTAAAAAGGGGCGGTAATGGAAAATATATTTTTGGAATCATATGATGTTTTTAAGGTATGTAAATCCCCAAGCAAATTAAAAATTTATGATAAATTTTTGCAAAATAATAAAAGGTACTCTATAACACGTTGCTACTACGTCATCGTGGTGGATAATACATTTTTAACCTACTCACATCTCATGGTCTATGAGCAGCTACTCTATCTTTTGTACTCACAAAATAAACTAAAAAATGGCGACTTTTCACTTACCCTTAAAAAAGCAGAGCTTGCTAAGAAATTTAAAACAGATATCACAAAAAGTGCCACCGATACGATAAAGTGCTTTTATGAGATGCAGGACGTGAAAATTTCGATCTTTGTTAAAGACAAGATCGAAAAGCAGATGAATATAATCGAATTTATAGATGCAGAGCAAACCGACAAATATGGCGAGCTACAAGATGAGATAAATGTTAGGCTAAATCCAGAATTTGTAAAGCTTTACCGCTGCATCTATCTTGATAAGATCGAGTATTTAAATAGCTTTGATATAGAGCAAGGTAGCTTCATAAGATACTTCATGCAGCACGAGCTAGATGGTGGCGTAAGAAGCTCAGCTATTATCGATAAAATGGGCGTTTTAAACTATCTCTCTTTTGCTTATAAAAAGCGCTTTGAGCAAGAAGTGGCAAATGTTAGCTTTTATTATAAAAATGAAAAATACGAGATAAAAGATGGCTTTGTAGTAGTCACAAATCACGAAAATAGAGTGATGGATAATCAAAATGCCTCTATTGAGCTTTTTGGTCTTATTTACGAGCAGATCACTAAAAACTGCATCAAAAACATCGTACTAAATGACGCAAATTTGCAAAATTATTATGCTAGATTTGGTAAATTTGAGACAAATCAAACAATCTTTAAAATTTTTAGCAACATGGAGCTCATGCTAAATCACTCAATGCAAAAGGAAAATACCAAAATTTCTTTCTTCTCTCACTTTTTTGAAAGCATAGTCTGCAAAAGAGATACGGAGCTTGAAATTTTGATCGAGCTAAATCAAAAAGGCTTTGAATATATCATCTCACGAAGTGCAAATTTGGACTTTTATAACGTGGAGTCGGCTGACTACGGACTTACTTCATATCCAGCTAGCTCTTGTGCTGTGGGTGGAAATTTCTAAATTTAGTTGATTTTATCTTTTAGTTTAGCAATAATTTCGTCAAGCTTGCCGCCATCTTGAGCGTTTTTTAGGCACTCATTTATCTCGGTCATCTTTTTGGTAAATTCGTTTTTTATAATGCCAGCTACAAATTCCTCGCTGTTAGTCTCGTCTAAGATAGGATACATATCTCGCCAGATATCTTTGATCCACCAGCCGCATTTTGATATGCAAGGAAACTCTTTAAGCTCGCCAAGCTTTAGGGCCATCATAACTTCATCAGAGTGCTTGATATCGTCTGTGACAAAGTCTTTATGTATGCTATCAAAGCTCGTAAACATGCGGTAGCCAAGGCTTGATACGTTGTTTTCAGAGCAAATTCTAAACTGAAAAACATTATCTTCATAGTCTAAATTCGATATGCAAATTTGATGTTTTTGGGTGAAATTTGGAAACGAGTCAAACCTCTTGTCATCTATACTAAGCTGCCATTTGGAGCTGTTGTCGTTAGCTAAGAACTCTTCAAAGCTTAGTTTTACAAATTCTTTATGGCTCATCTCATCGGCTGTGAAAAAGTCATAGTTGCTACTGTTTTTTTCTTTAAAATCTTTAAATTTCATATTGTTTCCTATTAAATATCACCTCGAACTTATCCAAAACGATATTTCACTATTCTATGATAATTTATCTTATTGATCTTTAAAATTTTAATCAGATTTTCTAAAACTTATTCTATATTCTTTATCCTTTTTTGAGTGCTATAACGACCTTTGAGTCTATTTTAGTATATTAGAAACCACACGATTTATTAGTTACCTTATAATTAATAAGAGAATTGTTCACTGTGGATAAAAAAGTTAAAATTAATCTTGCTAATATGGATTATAAAACATGTAAGATAGAACTTAGAATTTAGAGATATCACCTGCTTTGAAAAAAATATTCATAGAGCAAGTAGATAAAATTATTTGGAGCAATAAAATCGCGTCCTCTACTACCAATCTTGCAGCTGGCGATCTCGCAAAAGAGTTCGAAGTCTTTGAGGTATCTTTAAAGAGCCCAAGCCTAGATGGTGAGCTATTGCGCCACATAGATAGGCTGGTGCCGTATCATATAGTTTTATCTTAGAGTACCAAGACAGATATAAAGTTTGCATTAGCTACAAAGAGGCCACTATATCTGGAAATATGGCTTTTAAAGTAAATTCTTACTACTATACCGACTGGAAAAACAAGCAAGATTTGCATTTAAAGCTAGAAAGCTTAAATCTTGACACAGCCTATGAAAATTTTATTCGTCAAATAGCTGGCGATAAATTACAAAATTTGATTTTAGGCGAAAGCCTCAAAGAGTCTGTAGCTAGGTTGGAGCAAAAGGAGCTTTTACAAAGACAAATTTTAGCGTTAGAGTCTAAAATTCTCAAAGAAAAGCAGCTGCTCTTAAGAATGATGAAAAAGCGACGGCGATTATACAGCATATTACTTATAATGCGCTAGATGAAAAATACGATACCGCGGTTTTTACGGATCCTACGATAAAAGGTCAGCTTGAAAAAAATGCGGTTAAAATAAAAAAACATCTTTACGATCATGTCGTATATGACTCGACGAATGAGAAGAATTTTGCAATGGAACTAGATGCAAGCAAGGACGTTGCGGTTTATGTTAAGCTTCCAAGTGGCTTTATATAAGCACGCCTGTGGGAAAATATAATCCAGACTGGGCGATTGCATTTTATGAGGGAGATATTAAGCATATTTATTTTGTCGCGGAGACTAAAGGGTCTATGAACTCTATGCAGCTTCGCCAAGTCGAAGAGTCCAAAATCCACTGCGCAAAGGAGCATTTTAAGGCTATAAGCAACGATAGCGTGGTCTATGACGTAGTGGATAGCTATAAATCACTACTGGATAAAGTTATGAGGTAAAAATTTATTGGGAAGTTAGGTCGCAGTATAAAAGAGCCTGTGCAATATTCCAAAAATGGTTATTGTGCTGCTCCTTTTGAGGGAAAATTTAACTGCCATTTGTCAATATTAAGATCTGAGGTGATATTGCTTAAAACCCTACCAATAAAATACTCAGTGTGATAAAAAATAACAGTGGCTGACTTAATCTTACCAGTTTTAGTTCGAATTAAATTTAAATATACAATTATCTTAACCAAACCATCCTTGTAAAATTTTATATATTATAGTATTATACTCCTAAATATTTAAGGATAAAATACTATGTACATCAAACGAGCCATAAGCGACGAAATAAAAGAGTATATGAAAAGCTTTCCTGTGCTTTTGATAAGCGGAGCTAGACAAGTTGGCAAATCAACCCTTGCTTTAAATTTAGATATACCAAATTACGTAACGCTTGACGATATTAATATATATGAATCCGCAAGAAACGATCCAAAAGGCTTTATAGAGCATTGCGAGAAGCCTATCGTGATAGATGAGATACAAAGAGTGCCTATACTGCTTTTAGCAATAAAAGAATTTGTAGATAAGGATAGAACAAATGGGCAGTTTATATTAACTGGCTCTGCAAATTTAAAGGGCTTTAAAGATATATCAGACTCTCTTGCTGGCAGGATAGGCATAGTAGAGCTTTATCCGCTTTCTCAAAAAGAGCTAAGCCATAGTGATGAAAATTTGATAGATATTTTAAGCGGCGATATAAGCCATCTTGTGCTAAAGAAGTATGACAACGACGGCTTATCTGAAAAGATCATAAACGGCGGCTACCCGGAGATCACAAAGATAGACTCAGAGAAATCAAAATATCTCTGGTTTAGCTCATATATAAGAACATATATAGAATCAGATGCCAAAGAGATAGGCAACATCAGAAATATGGATAAATTTATCACTATGTACCGCCTATGTATGCTAAGAAGCGGCAACATCTTTAACAAAAATGAGCTATGCCTAGAGTCTGGGCTTGATAATAAGACGTTTGACAGCTATTTTAGCGTGCTTGAGCATACTTATCAGATCCAAAAGCTTCAGCCGTATTTTAATAACGCTCTAAAAAGACTTATAAAAACTCCTAAAATTTTTGCTACTGACACAGGTGTGCTGGCACACTTACTTCAAATTTCATCAGTACAAGATCTTGCAAATTCTCCTTATAAAGGCGCCATATATGAGACATTTGTATTTGATGAGCTACTAAAGGCAAATACAAATAGCAAAAAAAGAGCAAACATATACTACTACAGAACTAGCGATCAAAAAGAGATAGACTTTATCCTTGAGATATCAGGCAAACTCATAGCCATAGAGGTCAAGTCCTCAAAAACTATCAGTAAAGATGACTTTAAGCATATCTACCATCTAAAAGAAAATTTACAAAGCAAATTTGATAAAGGCATAGTTTTTTATGCTGGAGATACGGCTATGAAGCTAGATGATGATATGTTTGCATTGCCGTTTGGTTTTATGGGATGAGAGAAGGACAAGAAGATACAATGCTAATAATTTGTCTTCTATAACAGCTTACGATAATCTACCTTCCCAAACCATCATACTCTGACTTCACATTTTGCTCTTTGCCCTCTATCTCATTTGATTGTTGTTTTGATTGCTCTACTCCAAAATTCTTATCAAGTCCTTGATCGTATAGCTCTTGCTTTGTTATTTTTAGTGAACCAAATAATATATGATCTTCTGTTAGATATATCTTATCTGTTCTATAACGCTCCTTTAGCTTATTAAAACCTTGCATATCTTGCCAATCTTTCATATATGTTTTTATATTATAAATTAAGCCTTTATAGTTAGTCTTAGCTATATTCGATAGATATTTTTTAAAGTTTTCAGTTCTATTTATAAAAGCTAAATAGTATCTATTTATATCTAGATGATCATCGATACCTTTTACAAAGCCTTTATATTCATTTTGTTTAAGTCCTATCTTTTTAATGAGATCATCATCATAAAATCCAGTTTTTATCTTTCTAGTTGCTTCATAAAATTTATCTCTAATGTAGATATATGGAGTATAGTGTCTATTTTGGTTAAAAGAGTAGGCTGTATTTTCTTCTGGCAAGTATAGGTATCTACTGTTATTATTAAAAAGCATTTGATAATCTTTATATTTTTTAACCATAGTACTCTCGTCAAAGTATTCTATTAACTCTTTTATCGGAATTTTTGATGATATAGCTTGGTAGCTTGTTCTTTTAATATGTGAGTTGGTATCTTTTGTTTCATAACCAAGCTCATATTTTCTTAGATTTTGTAAATCTTCATATATGGCTTTAATATCCATATTATTAATATCTGTTTTTAAGCCAGCATCTTCAATGGCTCTTGTATTATCAAAAGTTTTTCCACTAATGCTTACAAATTCAGATCCTGGCACTGGAGTGTAGTGAAATTTACTAGGATGCAAGCTGGAGTTATTTACTATGTTATATAACCCAAGCTCTCTTGTTATCTCTTTTATGTATTCATCATATTCATTTAAACTTGGAGCTCTTGTTGTGGGTATGATGAGTTTAAATTTCTCTACTTTTGTGTCTGGCGCTTGATAGGTGGTTGGGTATATGAAGCCTTTTATCCCTTTACTTTGTAGTAAATTTTGAGCATCATTTGCAGTAAATTTAGAGTTATCTATATCATATATAAGCGTAGGAGTTATGCTGTCAATACTGCTAGCTTCTTCACTTTTATCTTTAAAACCTGCCACTGATATAGCTGAATAGTTTTTAAGTATTGATTTTAGATTGTATGGCTCTATTTGTATCGTTTTCCAGCTATTTAACACTTGAGCCTTTGGGTCTTTATTTGGCGTGCCAAAGTCACTACTTACACTTAATGTTATCTTTGGCTCATTTTTATTAGCTTGAAGTTCTATAAGCATTTGCTCTAGCTCATTAACTACGTGAAATAACACTCCTTTTCTGCCATTATAGACTATCTTACACATTAGATCAGTTAGATTATAAGTTCCATTAAAACCATCCACTCTTACTTTATATTTGTCATTTACCATTTCAGGTTTTGCGGTGATGTTAAATTTTGCATTGATCATAGGCAAAAATTCTCTTATATCCACTGCGTTAAGTCTCTTTGCCCTATCATAATAGTCTTTTTTGAAACCCTCATCTTCTTCTATCATTCTTAATAGATAATCAGCTGTAGAATTTTTAGCATCGGCTAGTAGTTCTTCAACACTTATATTTTGCTCTTTTATATTGGCTTTTGGCTCGATCACAACATCTGTTTCTATCTTTATTAGCGTATCTTTTTCTTTGCCTTTCTTAACCTTTTGTGCTGCACTTTTAAAGCTTTCATATTGCTTTTCTAGTTGGTCTTCATCCATGCTTAAGGGCTCTATATTATTTAATCCATACTTGTTAGATAAGATGTCATTAACTACTCTTTTAAATTTCTCTGCTGATTTAGCCATAATAGCTTTTACTTGTTGCTTGGCTGCACCTTTTGTATATATTACTCCACCAGTTTTTACACTATGAGTAAATTTCATATTTTCAAAAGAGACTATTAGATGAATATGAGGCTCTCTTTTTAGCGGTTCGCCATTTTTATGTTTTTTATTTAATACTCTGTTTTCTAGCGTCCCTTCTGGACGAGGAATATATGGCTCTTCTTTTATTATAGGCAGATGAGCTTCAGCATAAAAAAGTAGCTCATCTATGTCGTGATTTGGGAAAGTGAGCCTCAAAAAATCTATTATAAGCTCATCTATATTGCCACTTTCATATAGCCTGCTCCACTCCTCTGAAGTAAATGACAAGGATATATGATAGTAGTTATGTTTCTTATTCTTTTTCTTGCTCTGGTACTTTTCAGACATCTCTATAAGATCTAAATTTCCAGCCAGTGGCAATCTATCATCTTTTTCATCTCTAGTTAGCTTTGAATCTCTTTTCTTGCCAGTTTTTAGATAATCAGCTATGCCCTTTTCTCCTTTTGAGATCTTAACTATCATATCTACTCCTTATTAGGCTTAAAATTTCAGTTAGCACTGATTGGATTTTGTACAAATCTTCTTGTGCTCGCAGTATCACTTCTAAAGCTATATTACCACTGGTCTTATAAGCTATATTTAGTTTCTTTGCTATTTGATTAATGTTATTAAAAGGTCTAGCAAAATTTGCAATGATTGCTGGATATAGCTCTTTCTTTTTTATGGATTCAGAATTTACAGTGCCATTATCTATAAGGTAGGAAATGATTTCTGATCTTGACATATCTAACTCTAGGGCTATTTTAGATAGCTTATCGTATTGTTGATAAGTGATCCTTGCGGAGAGCACCTTATCCTTGACATTTTTTGACATATGATATCCTTTCATAAAATGTGATAGCGAGAAGAAGCGTTTTAACGCTTCTTATATCTAGCATTGTAGCCCTCGGCAGAGCAAGATTATACAAAGTATGAAAACGAAGTGTCATACATTGTATGTGTCTTGCTATTAGAAAAATTTGCTTACTACTGAACACTGCTGTCACCATTTGTGTTTAGCCATTTAGTAAAATCTTCGCTAGCTTTTTGGCTATCTTGGTTGTAGATATGGATGATAAAGTCTTTAAGATTAGACACATCATAAAGTGCTTTATCTAGATTGCTTTGTAGTGCAGATTTGGTTTCATTCGTCTTATGACTATCATAAAACAAGTAGCCAAAAAAGAAGATTGCTTCTATAAATACAAAGGCAATTAATGCAGATACTATCTTCTTCATCAAAGAGCTAAAAGATGAGTTAATCTTTGATATAGTTTTATCTGCACTCTTTAGAGTATTTTGAAAGTTGTTTTGAATCTCTTTTGTTGCATTTATAAGTTCAATACCTCCTTGCTCTATAAGTTCTATTTTTTCTTTAAAGCTTTTATCAAAGCTATCTGCAGCTTGATTAAAAAGTTCAATATTATTTCTAATATTTTCACTAGCCTTATTGCTCATTTCGATATGTTCTTGTAGTGCAATTACGGCATTTGCCGCAACTGCTGTATCACTACTCTTGATTGTTAGTGCCATTACTTAGCTCCTCATCGTTGTTTTCGTCTTCTTTAACCTCAGGAATTTGATCTGTATAAGAGGTTTGATGTGTGTCTTTTGCATCATACTCTTTCCTCCATTTGGAAAACTCTTTATTTGATAGCTTTACGCTATAACGATTTTCGATTAGTAACTTGCATTCTTTGAATGTTACCTTTTCTGGAAAAAAGACATCCAAGCATGCTTTTTTAATCTCCTGTTTTGTTTTATTTTTTCTGATAGCCTTTAAATCATTTAAAAGCATTTTTTTATTCGCCATATTTTTCTCCTATAGCTTTTTAAAATTTTATAAAGACAGCAATAGCCATCTCACCAAATAGACATACCTATAGTGTGCCCATTGCTTTAATATAGTAGTTGTTGATAAGGTTTTTATTTAAGTAGTTTAAAAGTAGAGAACGGTTACAATAAAAACGCTAAAATTTATCGTAGAGGTTCTTTTCTAACACTTAAACAGAACCTCTGCTTCTAACTAATTTTGATCATCTTAACCTCCTTTGGTTAAAAATATTTTATTTTTAAAAATTGTGAGCATTATAATCTTTTTTTATAGTCGAGTCAATGAATTTGATAGTAAGTAGAATAAAAAAATGATTTTATGTTTTAAAAAGCACGATATATCAAGGGGTTTTTGCTTATAATTGATTGTATAGCATAAAAATACTTATGAATTACTTAATGCTAGTATTTATATGAGGAATCGAAACAAATATCTTAAAATTACCAAATAAAAATTATTGCATCATCATCAATTGCGCACCAAATACTCTCCAAACAAATTCTCAAATTTTGCCTTTAAATACTCTGACTCTTTTATCTTTATAAATGGTAGCCAGTATTTGACATACGCAGGATCTCGTGATGCTTATGCAGCCTATCTCTATTTTGTGTTTTATCGCTAGGGGTATGAATGTATAATAATCATCAAAAATATTTTTTAGCCAATATTCAATAGCTACAAACGCCATTTCTACTATACATCTATACTTATTTTATTTAAACTATGATAAAAATTTAACCCGGCAAAGTGACAGATTATATTATAGTAGATTATTCGTTAAAAAATTTTACTTGTTTTTTAAAAATTTTACAAAAACGTGTTAAAATTACTGCAAGCTTAAGAATTTGCTACATAAAATTTTATTTTGCTACAAACATTAAGCTATATTTCATGAAAGGTGACTGCAATATAATATTGTAGAAACATCGTAGTTTAGGTATTTATGGTGTCACGGGGGAGACTTGAACTCCCGACCTCCGGCTTATGAGATAAATTTTAAAATATCGCTTAAAGCCCTGCTACATCGCCACTACAAACAACTTTTTCCAATAAGCATTAGTCGAGTGTCCCACTTTTGTTCCACTACAGAAGCATGGTGCATTTAAAAAATCGTAATGGAATTTATTACTACCGAAGTGTCATCACCCCAAAAGCAAGAAAAGTTTTTAATTGTTCAAGAGAGCTAAGTTTCTCCTTGGGGACTTGTTCCATATTAAAAGCCAGAAAATCTGCTAGAATTTATGATAGATATATTTATCTCATAACAAAGGCAGTGGACATGAAATTGAATCAAGGAATTATAGATTCATTAGTTGATAGTTTTATGCAGGCAAAGGTAGACAAGAGCATAAAAGAGCATTCGTTTTATGATAAAAAGATAGATATTGACTTTGCAGATGCACTAAATCGGCACTTCAAAGAAGCCTTAAAAAATGACAGCTTTCCTGAATTGCTCAAGCAAAGCAATGAGGCCTTGATAAATAAAGCCAAAATTTTATCTAATAACTTAGATGAAGCAATAGATCAAGATGATAAAGCCAGTATAGCTCAAACCTTGCTTGAAAAACATATATTGTCACTAAACTATCTTATATCAAAGCTTGATAAGAGTGCAAATCTTGTTTCTAAAAAGCTTAAATTTTTAAACAAACAAGATGAAAACCATAGATTTGAATCAAACAATATAGATAGCTTTCAGGATAATATTGAAACCCTTGATAAGACACATGGACTACCTCTCAATAAAGAAGGTATGAAAAATTTAATTAAAAATTTCTCACATGCCATAATGACAACTGCCAAGCAACAATATGGACTCAACACGCCCATTAAGCTAGTAAAAACTAAAGATGATGAGAGGAGCGTAGAGCAGATACTAACTAGCGATAGTCACATCATAGGCAAACGCATAAAAGTAGGTGATAAAAGCTTTAGTGTAGGTATTTTAAATGATGAAATAAGACAAGAATATGAGATAGTACCATGTTCTCCTAGTCAAAGAAAGGTAGAGAGTAGGGAGATCATCACATTAAAAATAGCATTTGAAAATTTTACAGCTAATACTAGCGTTAGTCAAAAGTGGTCAAGTAGCACTATGGATCTGGTAAATATTGTAGGCAATATATTGTTTAAATTTTTTCATCCGAACAAGGATATCACAACCATATCGCGAGATGATCTACTTAAATTTAGAAATACTTTATCTCTCATACCAACCAAGCTAAATCAAAAAGCCAAATATAAAGACAAAAGCTTAGAGCAGATAATAAGTTTAGGCAAAAACGATCCCAAGCTATCACAAGTAACCATACAAAAATATATGATAAGAGTTATTCAGTTCTTTAAGTATTGCTATAACAGTGACTATATAAGTAAGAGCATCGTAAATGATCTAAATATAAAAGTAGAGATCAATCCAATGGAGCGCAAGGTGCTACCTTACAGCAAAGATGAAGCTAATACTATCTTTAAAATAGTCCAAAATTTTAAAGAAACTAACACAACACCGAGTAAACGCATAAGTGCAAATGATCTATACTATATAACCATGATAGCAGCATATAGTGGCATGAGGATAAATGAGATAGTTCAGCTAAGAGCACGTGACATTGTGCAGCACAATAATGTGCTTTGCTTTAGCATAAATAGAGATGATGGCAAGAGTACCAAAAACATAAATTCCATAAGGCTTGTACCAGTGCATAGTAAGTTAATAGAGCTTGGTCTAATGGAGTTTGTAAAACAAAGAGCTAGTACAAACAAAAGCATCTTTAAAGTAAGCAATAAAGACTTTTCTGAAATTTTTAGATCCCAAATACAACGAAAACTAATAAGTAGCGATAAGCAAAAGACTTTTTACTCTTTTAGGCACTATTTTATAGATACGCTTGTCCAACAAGAAGTAGAGCCAAATATCATAGCTCAAATAGTAGGACATGAGAAACAGTATAAAATTTTATTAGGAACCTATGCCACAAATATAAATGCCAGTGTTTTAAAATCAAAAGTTGAAATGGTAAGTTACTAATATATCTAATAATAATTTTATTACGTAACTTTACTTCATCACTATACATGTTTTACATAGTTTTACTTAGGTATACGTGTTTTACTTCACTATACCTTACTATACTTAACCTAACTTCACTTAACTATACTTCACGTGACTTTACTATACGTAAAATACGTATACTTACTTTACTATACGTAATTTACATTACTATACTTAAGTATACCTATTTTACATAGTTTTACTTTAGTATACGTGTTTTACCTTACCGTACTTCACTATACGTGTTTTACGTGGTTTTACCTTATGTAACATTGCGTAAAATTATGCTACCATACACTTTAATTATCTAGATTCACCCCTATTAAGCATCAACATTTTTATATGTTGATAAACTTACTTAGCAAGCTCAGTTTGAGCTTGCTGTAAGGTCTTGGCCAGACGGGCAAAAATTTTTATTTGAAAAGATACAGCTTAAACAAAACTTTTTTACTAAAGATGATCTTTATTGATAAAATATTTAAGTTTTTTTAGAAGCTTTTAACTATCGTTCGTTAAAAGCTTATATGAGGTTGATAATTTTAATATATAAAGCGTGTATTGATTATTTAGCCTGCTCTTACCTCTTCCGCCTTTTTAATCAAATTTTCGTATTCATCCTGGCCTAGGTGCTCCAGCCACGTTGCGCTTTTACCCTCCTTTTCAAAGGTTACCGCGATATGCTCGCCGTCTTCGCGCAGTCCAGCTCCGTGCCAGTGTTTGACGCCAGGCGGACAGAGCACTGCATCGCCAGCACGGGCGATTTGTACGACTCCGTCCGCCGTGCCGGTGTAAATTTTACCTTGCGTTACGATTAAATTTTGCCCTGCGGGATGCGTGTGCCACGCCGTGCGTACTCCGCGCGGAAAATGCACTAGCGATGCTCCTGCGTTTGCATAAGGCGTTGCACCGAAAAGTAGCGTGACCTTAGGCAGTCCGCCTGCAAAAATTTTATCGCTCACCTTGTCATAGACGGCGAGATTTTCCTTTTTAACTAAAACTTGCTTTTCCTGCATCCTTTCTCCTTTGTTTATATTTTCCGCAATGTTTTCCCGTGTGTTTAATTTAACGCACGCAGAATCGCTGCCATATTTAAAATTTTAAGAAATCTTCATTATGTTGGCTTTAAATTTAATCACAAATTTAAAGCCAAAGTGCAAAAGTCGCCTAAAATTTCGCAAGCCACTCTTTTATCTCTTTTTCGCTCGGCCTCTCGCCGAAGCACTTCCCCGCTAGCCACTCGCCGCCGTTTGCTTTCTTGGCTAAATTTTTATCGCTATTTTCAAGCCCTGAGCTATAAACGGTGCAAAACGGGATCAACTTTTTGCCGCTAAAATCGTTATTTTTTATAAACTCGTCGATCGGCCACGCAGCATCGTGCCACCAGATCGGATAGCCTACGAAAACGACATCATAGCTCTCCCAGCCTTCGATTTTAGCGTTAGCCAAAGGCACTTTCCTAAGCGACGTATCATCATGCTCTCGGCTAACGCGACTTCTTGGATCGTTGTAGTTTAGATCCGCGTTCGTGTAGGGCTGCACCGGTTTTAGCTCGACTATCTCGGCCCCTAAATTTTGTGCTATTAAATTTGCCGCTCTAGCCGTATTGCCGCCTGCTGAAAAATAGACTACGAGCGTCTTTTGGGGCTCAAATTTTATATTTCCTGCTGTACTTTCGACCGCCGCGAATGAACACATAGCAAGCGCTCCAGCCATTATTTTGCTTAATTTTTTCATTTTATTTTCTTTCCTTTATCTCATCTGTTCTTGCCAAAATTTGACCGCCTCATCCAGCCAGCCCTGTGCTGCCGTGCCGGTGCCTAAGCCAAATCCGTGACCTAAATTTGCGTAGCTACGAAACTGCGTTTTAACGCCCGTAGCGGCTAAATTTCGTATCCGTCTCTCCATCACGCCGGGGCTTGCGATCCAGTCGTTTTCGCCAACGACGGCAAAGGTCGGCGGATCGTTTCGCGTAAAATCCGAATAGCCCGTATATTGCATTATCACGGCTGCAGGTCGCGGATGCGAGCCCTGCTCAAAAGCCTGCGTGCCGTAGCTTCCCAGCATCGCCGCAAGCCTAGCTCCGGCCGAGCCGCCCCACAGCGAATAAAACTCCGCTCTCACCTCAAGCTCCTTTGCGTGCTCAAAAATAAAGCTAATCGCACGAGCAAGGTCTTGCGTCCCGCTCCTAGCGCCCGGGCGGTAGATCAACGCAAAGGCGTTGTAGCCCTTTTTAGAAAGCTCAAGCGCGTGCGGGAAACTATCATGCATCGCGCCCACATAGGCAAAGCCGCCTCCGGCGACCACCACTGCAAACGGCTTGCCCCGCTCGCCTTTAAAATAAAAAAGCCCAGTATCATTTTTACGTGGATCGGCGGCTTTTTCGGTATTTGAGTAAATATCGTAAAATACCTGCTTGCCGGCTTTGGCGCGATCTTTTAGATAGTTTAAAATTTCAACCGTTTTATCGGCATCGATATGCTCGTACCACGTCAAATTTAGCTCGCCGAGCTTACCGCCGCTAAAGTAACCAGCATCTGTAGGAAAAAGCAGCCTGCCGTAGTCACCAAATGCCGCATCATGGACGACGTCTGAAATTTTGCTCTCTTTTGTAAAATTATCGTTCATTTGCCCTCCCGCTAACGCTGCCGCAAATAGCGCCGAAATCAAAAACTTTTTCAAATTTAACCCCTAGAACCAAAAACCGCTAAAGACTTTTTAGGGCATCTCTTGCGTTTTGCAGCGCGACTTTTAGTTTGTCCGCATCGCCAGCCGCCGCATAAGTAGCCAAGCTAACGAGCGCTAGCTGTTTGTTGCTAAGCGCCCCGCTAAGCTTTGCCGCGTGCGGAAGCTCGTTAAAATTTATCATCGCTTGCTTCTTTGCCGAGCTTAAATTTAAAGCGAATAAAATAGCTAAAACAATTCTAAAAATTTTTACCGCATACCCTTTGTTTTTATTCGTTTTTACAAATTTTCTCCGTAAAACTGGGCTAGTTTTTTCATCGCGACGTCCACGTATTCGGGCTTATAGTAAGTGTCAATATGTAGCGCTCCGTCTATCTTAAAGT
The DNA here is from genome assembly GCF_002092855.1 of Campylobacter concisus. Classification (NCBI taxonomy): domain Bacteria; kingdom Pseudomonadati; phylum Campylobacterota; class Epsilonproteobacteria; order Campylobacterales; family Campylobacteraceae; genus Campylobacter; species Campylobacter concisus. The sequence goes on along the minus strand of NZ_LVLC01000030.1, from coordinate 226,883 downwards.
ACTCCTTCTTCTGCGTACCGCTAGCGCCCGCGAAAGCTCGCTCGCTCATATAGGCGCTGTCGGCTTTGGAGCCTACCATCATCAAAAGCGGCTGATTGATTAGATCCATATTGCTCGCAGCGTCGAAGTTCATGAGATCTAGCAGACTGCTTTTGGTGTAGGCGAAGGTGGAGTTTGGATGCACGTGCGTGCGGTGGTAGTATTTTAGCCCCTCGCGGTAAAGATCGTTGGTGATTTTGGCTATCTCCTCGTCGGTTAAATTTGGATCCGGCACGTATTCAACCTCGCCCGTTAGCACCTCTTTGGCGCGTGCGTCGCTAGCGTCTTTTAGTCGTTGCTGGATAGTCGAAATTTGCGCATCCAAAAAGCCGTTTCGCCTAGCTAGTCCGCTATCAAAAGCACTTAGCGTCGCCACGGCTTTGAAAATTTTATCAGTCTGCGCGGCTTTTAGCGTATATCCGCCGCCTCCGCAGATGCCTAGCACTCCGATACGGTCGCTATCTACGCCTTTAAATTTAAGCAAAAAATCGGCTGCCGCGCGGATATCCTCGATCCTGTTTGCAGGCGTATCGACGTTGCGCGGCATACCCCCGCTAGCGCCCTGATAAGCCGCGTCAAAGGCGATCGCGACGTAGCCAAGCTCCGCTAGGCGCTGCGCATAGAGACCCGCTACCTGCTCCTTCACACCGCCGTTTGGATGCGCCACGACGACGGCCGCGTAACTCTTGTTAGGATCAAAATTTGCGGGCGTATAGACGTTGGCCGCGATATCTAAGCCGCGAGATTTATAGCTTACCGGCGTCAAATTTACCTTGCCCGCCTCGTTTTTGCTTATCGCGTCGCCGTAAACCAGGCCGAACGGATTTTTAGCCGCATTTGCGGCAGCCTCTTTGCTCGGGTTGGCGAATGGGACTTTGAGTTTTTCTACCCTCTCGCCAGCATTGTTTTCTTTTGCGTTTAAACTGCTCATAGCTACTGCTCCTCCTACTGAAATTTTCATAAAATCGCGTTTTTTCATTGCTTGCTCCTTATTTATAGTTATTTAGTCTTTTGACCCATTGCGGGTCGCGGTGATCGAAAAATAGGCCTGCTTTTATTGTTTTGGCGTATTATCCTTCATCCAGTTTATAATCCGTTTTACCATGCTGTCATCTCTGTGGTCGGAAAATAGCGTCTTGCCTGTATCCAGCGCAGCGATAGCAGCCATATCATCAGGCGCAAGCGCGAAATCAAAAATATCGAAATTCTGCCTCATTCGCTCGATTTTTACGCTTTTTGGAATGACGGCGATACCGCGCTGAATTAGCCAGCGCAAAATAACCTGAGCCGCGCTTTTGCCATATTTTTCACCGATACCACTTAGCACGGCATTTTTAAATATATCGTTTTTACCCTCGGCGAAGCTAGCCCACGATTCAAATGCTATGCCGTAGCCATCAAGTACGCGTTTTAACGCTTCACGCTGATAAAACGGATGGCACTCAAGCTGATTTACCGCAGGGATGACGACGCTGTTTTCGCACAGATCGACGATCCGATCAGCGTAGAAGTTGCTAACGCCGATAGAGCGGATGCGACCCTCTTTTTTAAGCCTACTCATCGCTCGCCACGCGCCGTAGGTGTCGCTATATGGCTGATGGATGAGATACAGATCGAGATAATCAAGCCCTAGCTTTTTCATCGACGCATCAAAGGCTTTTAGCGCTCTATCCTCGCTTACGTCGCTCACCCAAAGCTTTGTGGTGATAAAAAGCTCCTCACGTTTCACGCCGCCGGCTATCGCCGTTTTAACCGCCGCGCCAACGCCCTCTTCGTTGCGATAAGCCTGCGCGGTGTCGATGAGACGGTAACCCACGCCAATCGCATCCTCAACACATCTTTGAGCCTCCGCAGACTCCACCTGATAGACTCCGTAGCCTAAAATCGGCATTTTGTTGCCGTCGTTTAAGGTTAAATACTGCATTTTTGCTCCTTGTAATTTTGATTTTTAAACTGAAATGATTATAACGGTTTTTAAAAAAAGGAGGTAGAACGATCCTACAAAATCATTGCCTATTTCTGCAAATTTTATAAAAAATGCAAAATTTAGATCAAAATTTGTAGTTATGGTGGGTCAAAAATGTAAATTTAGATAAAAGAGGCTTAGAAGATAAAATCAACGAAAGAGACAGAAGGTCTGCTCGCACTAAATTTAAGCGCCCGTTATGGCTAAGACGTGCGCCTTAGGAGGCATGCCAAACATCTTGGAGTATTCCCTATTAAACTGCGAAGGGCTCGCGTAACCGACGGCAAATGCAGCCTCTGCGGCGTCTAAATTTTGATTTATCAAGAGATTTTTTGCCTTTTCGAGACGGATCTTTTTTTGAAACTGAAGCGGACTAAGCGCCGTAATACGCTTGAAGTTATGATATAGCGACGATGCGCTGATGCCAAGCTTTTTGGCTAAATTTTCGATATTTATCGCCTCGGTGTAGTTTGATTTTATCTCTTTGGCAGCGCGCGTAACGCGGTTTTCTATGGTTTCTAGCATTGCGTATTGGCGCAGGAAATCGCCGTTTTCACCCTTTAAGAGTATGTATAAAATTTCCTTTATCGCGAGCTTTGCTAAAAATTTAGCATCGTTTGGACGCTCTAGCAAACGGATGAATTTAAATACGGCTTCAAGCAGCTCATCGTCTACCACCCCAAGAGCTAGCCCTGCAAACTCACCCTTTTTGCTCTCGGCGCCGCCTATACTCTCGATCACGCCCAAGATATCTTCTAGCTCAAAGTTGATCTTTATGGCTAGATACGGGCAGCCTTTGATCTTTGCAACGGCGGGGATATGCGTAGCGGCTAGCAGATAGCGCTGCTCATCGTACTCGTAAAAATCATTACCGACTTTGGCCAGTTTTGAGCCTTTAAAAACCATGCAAAGCGCCGGCTCGTAAACGCCGGTTAAAAACTCGGTCGGCACGCTTGCTCGGTAGACAAATAGCTCCTTTATATCGCTTTGTATCTTGCCGTCTGAGCTAAATTTAGCGTCCAAATACTTGCAAATTTCATCTATCTTGCTCATTGTGCCTCCTTAGTTTTTTGGAATTTTAGCTAAATTTTGCCACTTTTTACATGTGGATAAACAAGCATAATAGCTGATGTAAAATTTGGATGAGGTTGTTCTACCCCATCTCCATCCCAGCATCATCTTTTGTAAATTTACCTCTTAGCTCTGGCATCTCATTTACTATCATATCTTTTAGCTCTGGGTTGATATTTGCTATTTCAAGTAAAAGGCCTTTAAAGTTTTTCAATGTAGAATTTTCCTTTTCTAGGCTTTCGCTTTTACGTGCTAGAGATTGGTTTTCTTTATCCTTGCTCTTTAACAATGCATTTTGTTCATCTATCTTTGTTTGCTGATTAGTATATGCTTTTAGTCTGTTTTTAAGATACGTTATCTCATTATCTTGCTCAGCTTTGGTTTCTTTTAAATCATCTAGCTCTTTTTCTAGCTGTTCTTTTTCTTTTAAGACTTCTAAGCTTTTCTTTTTATCTTCCTCTATGATCTTGTTTTGTTCTGTTACTTGCCCAGCAAGAAGCTCTACCTTTTCTTTTAGCTGCTCATCAGATGTGATGGTTATGCTTTCTTGCATTTGTTCAAAAACAGAATTTCTAAGACCTACTATTAAAGCTCTTTTTTCATTTGGCTCTAACCTAAAGTACTCGTCGCCCAACAAAGGCTCTTTCTTTTGCATATACTTATTTGCTTCCGCTTCTATAAGCTTTTGAATTTTCTCTTTTAACTCTTTCTCGCTCTTATATTCACTTGCTATTTGGTGCATTTGGGTTAAATTCTTATGTCTATTTTTACTTGGTTTACCACGAAGTACCTGACCTTCAAATGCCTCTGCTCCCATATCTTGTAGCTCTTTACCAAATTTTGCTGTTTGTGCCTTACCGCTAAATCTCAAATTTGCATGCTTCTCAAAGTTATAGTTTGTAAAGATGATGTGATAGTGTTTGGTCTTTTCGTCATTATGCTCAGCCACAAGCAGACACTTTGCGCCATACTTCGCGCAGTAGGCGTTTATAAATCTCATTACTCTATCCATGTGTATGTTTTCATTTATAAATTTTGACTCTTCTTTGTTTAATCCTTCTTTTGGCTCTTTCTTTCTATCTGTGCCAAACGTGATGATAATCTCACAAAAGCTACTCATATCTTTACGCCAAGACTTATTTATAGGAGTTTCTTTGCCTTTTCGTTTTTGTGTATAAGACTGCTTGGTATAGTCCTCTTTAAAGCTTTCTTGATAACCTTTAAGTAAATTCTTTACAAAAGATATATTATGTAGCTCATCATCTTTACTATTGGCATCTCTCATGTTACCATTGCCATTAAACTCGCTTAGAAGTTTGTAACGATTAAGAGTGGTTTGGTTTTTGTTGAGATACTTTATATGCTCGGTTTGATTTTTCTCACGACATGCATGTGCAAATCTACCTATAGCTCTACCATATGTTAAAAAATCTGACCTTACGTTTATAACTAGATTGTGGTCTTTTATTTTATATGCATTAGCCATGGCAAATCACCTCACTACATAAACTTTCTCTCGTGCTAGCGGTGTTAATTGCTATTAATGAAAATTTTTTCATTTTCTTCCTTTTTAAAAAAAGTATTTATAGTAATTACACCAATTTTGGAAAAAATTTCAGCTAGAAATGCAAAATTTTGTAAAAAGTTTATTTTTTAAGAAAGAAAAGTTAGAAATATTAAAATGATAGATGTTGAAAGTGCGTATTTAAAGGAGTTTGAGATAAAAAGCCAGGAGTAGAAATTTAAAACAAATCTGTTTTTATGATATTAAAAGGGTGATGACTTTATAATCGTTGGAATTTTTAAGAGACTGTCCCACTTTAGTAACTAAGTGTTCCACTCTTAAAGGAAATTTTAAAGAAAGGGAAAGAACAAAAGCATCACTGCTAGTGCCTAAAATAGGATGTTATGGTGTCACGGGGGAGACTTGAACTCCCGACCTCCGGCTTATGAGACCAGCGCTCTAACCAGCTGAGCTACCGTGACACTTTAAAATAAGTTTCGGATTATATAATTTTTAAACTTATTTGTAGATAAAAACCATCTTTATCTACAAACACAAAGTAAAAGCACCAAGAATCAATAAAATGTCTATTTCACGAAATAATTTTGAGCTAGAGATTTATCCTCAGGTGTGATGCTAAATTTCTCGCCAGCGACGCTAACTTCAAATTTATTTTCTCTGCTTGCTTTTGTATAAGCTAGTGCGAGCCTTGCGGCCAGCTCTTTATCAGCTTTACTAGCATTTTTATTTATAAAACTAACAGCTCCCACGATGTCATCGCTCTCTTTAAAATTTACTTGGTCAAATTTATCATTTGGATGAGCCAAAAGTGCGTTATTATCGCTCTCATCACGCCCTATTATCATTTTTGCACCATCTGGTAAGCGCAGATGCCTACCAAGCTTTAGCCACGTTACATCGATATCTCGCATCTCTTTATCAAATTTCAAGTAGTCTTTTATCTTAACTGCAAAGCTCTCAATAGTGAGCAAACATCCACCTCCAGGCGTTGCAAAGTCCTCAAAGCCAAATTCCTTTGCCAAAGCAAGTTGCGGCTTTCTATCGCGCCCACTTATATCAAGTAACTTCTCTCTATCGACCCAACCCTCGCGCTCTGGCTTAGTTGGTGGCAAGAGCTTAGCGCACATCGGACGAAGCACTAGATCATCCTCGTCATCAGCTAGGCGCTTAACCTGAAAGAGTGCGTCTCTGCGCTGGCTCATAGGTCTTTGCCCCAGAACTTCGCCCGTGATAATAAAATTTGCATTTTCACTTTTTAGCATATTTAGAGCTGTTTTAAACATATATCCGTGGCAGTCGATGCAAGGGTTAAACTGCTTGCCGTAGCCGTATTTTGGGTTAAAAAGCACATCACGAAGATACTCATTTCTCATATCAACTACTTTTAAACTAGCTCCAGCCAAAGCTGCGCGGCGTCTTAAAATTTCATGTTTTTCTTCATCTACGCCAAATCCAGTATCCATATAAAGTGCGACCACTTCGACGTTTTGATCGCTTATTAATTTCATTGAGAGCATGCTATCAAGCCCTCCGCTAAACAAAGCTAAAGCCTTCATTTTTATCCTGAAAGTAAAATTTAAAGCCTAAATTTACTAAATCTAGGCTTTTATGAAGTTTATTTAGCAGCGTTAATTACGATTTTTTTAATCACTTCGCTTGCGGCTTTTAGACTGCTAACTGGCAAATACTCGAAGACGGAATGAAAGTTATTTGCCCCTGTGAATAAATTTAGCGTTGGCACACCTTTTGCGGATATCACAGCGCCATCATATCCGCCACGCATCGGCTTTATATTTGGCGTGATATTTAGCTCGCTAAAGGAATCTTTTGCTAGTTTTATCGGAAGTGAGTTTTCATCTTTTAAAAATTTAAAGACGTTTTCATAGCGTGTTTTTAGCGTGATTTCGCAACGCTCTCCATAAATTTTGTTAAAAGAATTTGCCATATCACTTAAAAACTCAAGCCTCTTTTGAAATTTCACCTCATCAAATTCTCTTATGTCGATCTTGAGCGTCGTTTTTGCGCTATTTCCGCTAAGCTCTTTTACCCAAAAATAGCCCTCCTTACCCTCGGTACACTCTGGCACTTCGCCGCCTGGCAAAAGTGAGATAAATTTATGCGCAAGAAGTAGCGAATTTACAAGCTTGCCCTTTGCATTCATCGGATGAGCCGAAACGCCTTTAAAGAACATCGTGCAGTCAGCCGCGTTCCAGTTTTCATATATTAGCTCGCCTATCTCGCAGCAGTCTAAGCAGTAACCAAAATCAGCTCCAAGCAAATTTACATCAAGTGCTTTTGCCCCAAGTAAGCCCTGCTCCTCATCTGGCACGAAGCAGATCACGATTTTACCGTGCTTTACATCAGGATTTTGCATAAAGTAGCTAGCCATATTTACAATGCTAGCGATCGCAGCCTTATCATCAGCCCCAAGCAAGCTAGTGCCGTCAGTCACGACTATGTCATCACCAACGTACTTTTTAAGCTCTGGGTTATCGCTAAATTTTAGATAAATTCCCTGCTCTTCGTTTAGGCAGATGTCGCCACCTGTGTATTTTACGATTTTAGCTTTGGTATCATTTTTTTGCTCACTACTTGTATCTAAGTGCCCAAAAAAGGCGATGCTTGGAGCATTTTCACAGTTTGCAGGAATTTTTGCTATCAAGATAGCATTGTCTTGCAAGATGATATCTTTTATGCCTAGCGAGCTAAGCTCTTCTTTTAAAAACTTAGCCAGCTCGTACTCGGTTGGATTAGAAGGCATGACACCTTTTAGTCCATTCTCTTTATTTGTTGTGGTGTTAAATTTTGTATAGTTTAAAAATCTCTCTACGATATCCATTTTTCATCCTTTTAGATGACAAAAAATGCAATCGCTACAACAGAGACAAACATCCCTAAAAATGTTCTTTTAGCGATTTCAACTGGACTAACCATCGCAATGCCTGCACAAACGATAGCAGCACCGGCAATCGGGGAAGCCGATCTACCTAAAGCACCAGCAATAGCTGCTGCCATACCAAGCTTATCTTGTTCAAAGCCAAGTGCAGCGGCATTTGTTGTGACAGCTTCGTTAAATGCAAATGTAGCAGCGTCGCCTGAACCTGTAACTATACCCATGATAAATGGCACAAATGTTCCGCCAAATTTAACGTAACTTTGATCTGTTTTTAGCCATGCGATGACCACATCAACGGCTCCACATGCCTTTAAACCAGCGACAAAGACACCAGCTGCGATGATGATACCCATAACATCGGCATAAGCGTGGCCCATTCCGTTAAAAAATTCTTTTGTGATCTTTTGCGGATTTGTAAGTGTAGCAAAGATAGCTATGATGGCACCTAGTATCATCGCCTCAGCAACGCCCATCTTTGTCCACGCAAGAAAGCTATAATCTTTTGCAAGGCTTGTTCCGCCAATAACCAAGATAACAAGTGGAACTAGAGGCATAATAGCGTAGATGAAATTTACTTTAAATAGTGGCTTCTCTTCGCTAGCAGCACTACTTTCAAGAGTGAAATTTGTATTTTTTTGATAGTCTTTAAGCAGTATCGCAACAATAACTAACGCGATCACTACGATAACAAGAGCAGTAAATGCACTTGGAATTTGTACTTTTATGACATCTTGAACTGTGTAGCCCTCAACCGTTTTTTTAACAAGATCAGCTACATAGACGTTGTGAGCCGATCCTGGGCTTAAAACTCCACCAAATGTCCCTGCAAAAACAGCAGCACCAGCCATAGCTGGGCGGATACCTGAAGCCATTAGAAGTGGTATAAGCGTCGCACCAACAGCAGCGGAGCATCCTGCAGCTGAAGGGATAGCGATATTTATAAAATAAGTTAGCACGGTTGTTGCAGGGATTAGTATAAAGCCCACATTTTTAAGCGGCTTTGTAAGAAGTGCGACAAGGTGTTTATCACACATTGTGTATTTCATAACAAATGCAAAACCCATACTTGCACAAATCGCCTTTATAAGCCCTGCTTTAGTCATATAGTCAGTAAAAGCGCTTAGTGCCCCCATCGGTTTTAGTGCGATTAAACAAAGCACCAAACCAACACCTATTAGCACCGTTCTTGTCTCTTTTTTTAAGATAAGAAGTGCTACAACAGCTGCGATGCCAAGAATGGCAGCAATTAGCTTAAATGTTTCCATACCTCTCTCCTTGTTTAGATTTTAAATTTAGTTCCAACTTCTATTTTTTCTATCTCTTTTTGATACTCAAATTTTAAAATTTCACTGTGTCCTATGACCTGGGCCTCGCTATCCTCTATGAGTAAAGCCGTACCTTCAGGCAGTGCGTAAATGGTCTCTTTTGGATTAGCTATCAAAAATTCCTCTAGTCTCTCTTCTCTACTCTCACCGTTATGACCTGCTAGCTTGCCACTTATGAAGTGCGGATTGATCTGATATGGGAAGATATTTAGACTATCAAATGACTTTGGCATGATAATAGGCATATCATTTGTCGTCATCATCGTCTTGCCAGCTATGTTTGCACCAGCCGACCAGCCAAAATACTTTGCGCCATTTGCCACAGCTTCTTTTATAGGCTCAACTAAATTTAGCTTATAAAGAGTGTAAAGCAGCATAAAGGTATTTCCTCCGCCAACTGCGATACTGCTAGCATTTTTAATAGCTGAAATTTTATCCTCGTAGTGGTGGATTGATTTTATATTGCTATTTTTTAATCTATCAATTACTTTTTGCTCATACTCGTCATTTGTTCGCCTAACTCCAGCGTAAGGGATAAATAAAATTTCTTCCTTGCCGCATTCACCTAAAAATTCCTTAACCCAGTTTTTGCAGTGCCTTAAATAGCCAGTATCTTGATAGCTTGAAGCACTGATTAGTAAAGCATTTTTCATTTTTTTACTCCATTTAGTTTGTAAGCAGATCTTAGATAGACATCAACTCCAGCCACCAAGCACTCCTCATCAAAGTCAAATTTGCAGTTGTGATGGCCTGCTTTTAAATTTGTGCCGATCATCATATAGCCACTCTTTGCGCCCCTATCTTGCAAGGCTCTCATAAAATGAGCAAAATCTTCACAAGCACCAAAATCAAGCTCTTTTACGATCTTATCATCATCTATAAATGGACTTTGCTTTGCTGCTTCATAGAAAATTTCAGTTACTTCTTTGTCGCTATCGGCTCCGTTTGTGCCACCAGTTTTTACGACTTTGCTCTCTACGCCATAAATTTGGCTAACGCCTTTAACAATATCCATGCATTTTTCATACATGAAATCATTTAAATTTGTATCCTCGCCTCTTGTTTCGCAAGCTAGATAACCATTTGGCGCGATGACGTTTCTGCCTTCACCTGCTTTTAAAACGCCTACGTTTATCCTGGTCACGCCTTTTGCATGTCTTGTGATACCATGCATGCTTAGTGCCATTTGAGATGCTGCTAAAAGGGCATTTGCACCATCTTGAGGTGCTCCTGCTGCGTGAGCTGAACGACCGGTGATATGTACGTCAAATTTTGAAGTTGCAAGTAGCTTATTTGTTCCACAGATGATGCCTCTATTGGTTTTTGCTTGAAAGCCGATATGTCCGCCTAATAGATACTCTACACCATCAAGCACACCAGCAGCTTCCATAGCCACAGCTCCTCTTGTGCCCTCTTCTGCTGTTTGGAATATAAATTTAAATTTACCGTTAAACTCATCTAAATTTTCAGCTATAAGTTTTGCTACACCAAGACCTATCGATATGTGTCCGTCATGCCCACAAGCATGCGTGATACCAGCGATATCTGTACCAAAGCCATCTTTGTAAGGTCTGTGATCAGCGTCTGCGCTCTCTGTCACATCAACACTATCAATGTCAAATCTAAATGCTGTAAATTTACCAGGCCTTTTTGTATCTATAAAGGCTGTTAGGCCAGTTAGTCCATCTTTCATATAAGGAAGATATTTTGCCTCTTCAGGACTTAGGAGCTTTTTGGCTCTTTCTATTGCTTTTTCGCATTGCTCTTTTGAGCCAAGACCAAGCCTTGCATCAGCTTTAACCACCTTGTCACCAAGGCTTATTTCATAACCAAGATCACTAAGCCTCTTTGCTAGCACAGCGGTTGTAAAAAATGTAAACCAACCAGTCTCTGGATGTGAGTGAAAATACCTGCGATCCTTGATCAGCTCATCTTTTAAAGAAAGAGCCAAATTTGCTATCTTATCCATAGATTTCTCCTTATTCATTTGATAGTTTAATTAGTGCATTTGTTAAAATTTGTGTAGCTTTGAAAGCATCATCAAAATTTATAGCTTCTGCTATATTGTGACTGATGCCACCAACGCAAGGTATAAAAAGCATGCCAACGCTACTTGCAAGTTTTGTTAGATTCATCGCATCGTGTCCAGCTCCGCTTGGCAAAGTAAGCGTTTTTATGCCAAGTTTAGCAGCCTCTTCGCTTAGTAAATTTATAGCATGCTCGCTTAGTTTTACTGGCTCGTCACTACTTAATTCTCTTATCTCATAACTAAAATTTAGCTCACCGCTTAGCTTTTTTATAAAATTTCTAAGCTCTAAATTTAGCTCTTCTAGGCTTGCCTTATCAATATCTCTTAGATCAACTCCAAGCCTCGCCTCGCCTGGCACGACGTTTAAAACGCCTGGCTTTGCATGTGCGTAACCAACAGTAGCCACAGCTGTTTTTTTGTTTTTAGCAAATTTATTGGCAGCGATTATGATGTGTGAAGCAGCTAGTAGCGCGTCACTACGCATATTCATCGGAGTTGCACCGCTGTGGTCTGCCTTACCATGAATAATAATTTCAAATCTTATAGGAGCGGCGATACCGCTTACTACGCCAACGCTTATGCCGCTTCGCTCAAGCACTGGGCCTTGTTCAATGTGAAGTTCTAAATATGAATGAAGTGAGTGTTCTTTTAAAATAGAATCATTTAAATTTTGCGGTTCAAGTCCAAATTTACTCATCGCTTCAAAAAGCGAAATGCCATCTTCGTCTTTTAATTCATGAAGCCTTTGTAGGCCAAGTTTGCCGCTTATTATCTTGCTGCCAATGGTCGCTGTCTTGAAACGACTTGACTCTTCACAGCAAAAATTTATCAGCCAAAGCGGACGCTTTAGTTTAATGCCAGCTTCTTTTATCGAGGTTAATGCTTCAAGTCCAGCCATAACGCCGAGTGTGCCGTCATAAAAGCCACCATTTGGCACGCTATCTATGTGAGAGCCCACACAAACTGGCTTCTCGCCTGGCTCACAGCCATCATCATATATGGCAAAAATATTGCCAACATTGTCAATTTTAAGTTTAAAGCCATTTTCTTCTATTAAATTTATAAGAAAATTTCTGGCTTCCAAGTCTTCTTTGCTAAATGCAAGCCTTGTTAGCCCTCCACCTTTTAATGCTCCAAATCTGCTTATAGCATTAAAATTCGCCTCAAATCTTTTAAAATTTATCATAATAAATCCTTAAAAATAAAACCAATCTTAAAAACATTTATTACTTTGAACATTTTACATTTAGTTTTATGATTTAAAGCTGAATAAGTGTTAAATTTTGAAATCTAATTTTTTTGTAGCTTGTTGTGTAAGCCTTTAATGATCTCTGAAATTTTTTGCATTATTTCGATTTTATTTGGTTTTTGTGATTTTCTAGTATCTTCGCGAAACTTCTCATAGTATTTTAGTTTTAGCTTTAAAATGGCCTCTTTAAGGCTATCTTCGCTCGAAGCTACATCTGAGCTCTCATCAACATAAATTTCTCTAACAAGCACTGCGTTATCTTCAATATTTGGCAATAAAACAGCTTGAAAATAATCTTTATGATGCAAGAAGAATTTCTCCTCAAGCTCGTTTAAAACAATAGTTTCGTAATTTTTATTTGCAAGCATGCTCTTTAAAACGCTAAATTCTAAAATATCAGTTTTATCTTTTTTTTGAGCCACTTGTTTATTTGTCGTTGCAGCATTTGTAAAATTTTGATCTTGTCTGTTTATATATCTTTGTCCATGAAGGCTAAAAGTATTTAGCTCTATTTTGAGTAAATTTGATACCAGTAATTCGTAGCTTTTTGCAATTATTGGCTTTAGAGAATTTGTAAATTCCACTATCTCTTCTAAGCATTTTTGCTTTTGTACTGGGCGTGTAATATCATATTTTTTTACAACTTGCTCGATATAAAACTCGCCAAGCTCAGTCCCAGAACCAAACATCTCTTTTAGCTCGTCGCTTCTACCTGCAAAAACCATATCTGCGGGGTCTGCACCATTTTTTATAATGACAACACTTCCATCTATTTCGTTTTGCACTAAAAGACGAGATGATTTTATAGCGGCATTTATACCGGCCGAGTCACCATCAAAACAAAGCACTACGCTTATCTCGCCTCTTTTTAAAAGCGGTAAGTGATTAGTCGTAAGCGCAGTCCCAAGCACGGCAACAGCGTTTGTAAAGCCTGCAAAGTGCAGCATGATGACATCTAAATAACCCTCTGTGATGATAATCTGCTTTTTTTCAAAAATGCTTTGCCTAGCTAAATGATAGCCGTAAAGCAGCTTTGACTTGTCAAAAACCATGCTTTGTGGAGAATTTACATATTTTGCAGGATGATCTGAGATCGTTCTACCGCCAAAGCCAACTAGTTTTGCCGTGTGTGCATATATGGGAAATGTGATACGCTCGATAAAACTAGCATAAATTCCCTTCTCGTTTTGCTTTACTATGCCAACTTCAAGCGCCTCTTTTGGCTCGATATTTTCATTTTGTAAAAGCCTGATAGTACTAGCGCTCTCCCCTGCCCAGCCAAGCTCAAATTTCTCGATCATCGCATCATTTATACCGCGAGAATAGATATATCTCACAGCGGCTTCATGCTTAAAAAATTCGCTCCTATAAAAGGCGTTTGCTTTTTCTAAAATGTGTTTATTTTCTTTTTGTGTTGGGGCTTTATCGCTTGTGTATTCGAGGCTAAAATTTACAAGGCTAGCTATTCTTTCGATAGCTTCTGGATAGGTTAATTTCTCATAATCCATTACAAATTTGATCGCATCTCCACCAGCCTTGCAAGCAAAACAGTGAAAAATTTGCTTGCTTTGGCTTATGCTCATGCTAGGATTTTTGTCGTCGTGAAATGGGCAGACGCATTTATAGTTTGCACCCATCTTTTTGACTGGCAAATAGTGTTCTATAATGTCAACGATATCGATTTGATTTTTGAGTTTTTCTATGGATTTTGGATCTATCATAAGCAAAATTATACAACCGCTTTGTTATAATTAAAGTAAAATTTTATTACAAAGTATGAGCGTGGATATTTTTTTCATTGGGCACAGAGATCCGATATTTAGCCTTATTATTTTATTTAGCATTATTTTGATGATAGCCGCATTAAGCTATGCTTGGGGTATCTTTTCAAGCAAAGATGAGAAAAAACGCATTGAAAAATTTATAAGAAAATTTGATAGCAAAGATGGCATAAGTAGCGAGCATAAACAGATGCTACAAAGCCCAGAGATAGACGCTCAAAGCCTTTGCATGCTAGGGCAAACTTTTGCTAAAAATGGTGATTTTGAAAAATCAATTAGTGTTTATCTCATCGCACTTGGCAAAGTTAGAGATAAAAATGAAAAAGAATTTATCCTAAACGAGCTTGGAGAGGTCTATTTTAAGGCTGGATTTTTGAAAAAAGCTAGCGAAGTCTTTGAAAAAGTGCTTGAACTAAGCCCAAGAAATGTGCTTGCACTTCGCTTTTTAACGATGATAGATGAAAAACTTAAAAACTACAAAGAAGCTCTTTATGCGCTAAATTCTCTTGAAGAGCTTGGTGTAAATGTAAAAGATCAAAAGGCCTATATAAAGGCGATCAGCACGCTTGATGATAGAAATTTAAGCTTTAGTGAAAAGGTAGAAATTCTCTCCCACCTTAGCCAAAATTTTGAGCTTTTAAAACGCATGATCTTAGCCCTTTTCATAAGACACAATGAAAATTTAGAAAATTTAAAAGATTTTGCTCGTTTTGAAGATGTGATCGATCTGCTTTACAACCTAAAAACGCCTATAAATTTAAACGATCCAAAGTACAAATCACTCTTTTATGCAAAGGGCGATATAGATGAGCCATGTGAAATTTATGGCTTTGAGCTAAACGTCATCAAAAAACTAAAAGACGCTAAATTTGACGCGGCTGGGCTAAGCTTTAACTATGTTTGCAAAAACTGCAAAAACTCATTTCCTATGCATTTTTACCGATGTCCGGTCTGTCACGAGCTAGGAAGTGTCAAAATTTTATCCCACATCACAGAAAAACCAAGTGAAGATAGTAACACTTTTTAGTGACGGCTCATGCCTTGGAAACCCTGGAGCTGGCGGCTGGGCGTATATATTGAGATTTAACGAGGCACAGAAAAAAGCAAGCGGCGGCGAGGCATATACGACAAATAACCAAATGGAGCTAAAAGCTGCGATAATGGGGTTAAAAGCGCTAAAAGAGCCCTGCGAAGTGAGACTATTTACCGATAGCTCATACGTAGTAAATAGCATAAACGAGTGGCTTTCCAACTGGCAAAAGAGAAATTTTAAAAATGTAAAAAATGTCGAGCTTTGGCAGGAGTATTTAGAAATTTCAAAGCCTCACAAAGTCGTGGCAAGCTGGGTTAAGGGGCACGCTGGACACCCTGAAAACGAGGAATGCGACCAGATGGCAAGAGATGAGGCATTAAAAATAAAAGATGAGAATGAAAGATGAAAATTTTAGAAGAATTTGAAAAGAGTCTTGGA
Source organism: Campylobacter concisus (assembly GCF_002092855.1). NCBI lineage: Bacteria > Pseudomonadati > Campylobacterota > Epsilonproteobacteria > Campylobacterales > Campylobacteraceae > Campylobacter > Campylobacter concisus. The sequence goes on along the minus strand of NZ_LVLC01000030.1, from coordinate 211,531 downwards.
TATAAATTTAAAAAAACTGAGCTTTTAGAAGAGGCCCTAACGCACAAGAGCACCAAGCAAGCGCTAAATAACGAAAGGCTTGAGTTTTTAGGCGATGCGGTGATGGATCTGGTTGTGGCTGAGTATCTTTTTAAGAAATTTAGCAAGATCGCAGAGGGCGACATGAGTAAACTAAGAGCTGCACTTGTCAATGAAAAAAGCTTTGCAAATATGGCAAGGCATCTAAAAATGGGTAAATTTTTAAGGCTAAGCACGGCTGAAGAGAATAATGGCGGACGTGAGAAAGATAGCATTTTAAGCGATGCGTTTGAGGCAGTGATGGGCGCTATCTACCTTGAGGCCGGACTTGATAAAGTGCGAGAAATTTCGATCGCTCTGCTTGAGCTTTGCTATCCACAGATCGACTTTGCACACCTCGAAAAGGACTACAAAACCGCTCTTCAAGAGGTTACTCAGGCCAGTCTTGGCGTAATACCATCGTACGAGCTCATCGGCACGTCAGGTCCTGATCATAAGAAAGAATTTGAGATAGCCTTGCTACTAAACGGTAAAGAAATTTCACGTGCCGTTGGCAGCTCCAAAAAGCAAGCCCAACAGCTAGCTGCAAAAATCGCACTAGAAAAAATCAAAAAATAGGAAAAATTTTGAATACATTTGGCAAAAAACTAACATTAACAACCTTTGGCGAGAGCCATGGAGTGGCGATCGGTGGTGTGATAGATGGACTTCCAGCTGGGCTAAAGATCGATACAGATTTCATCCAAAGTGAGCTTGACAAGCGTCGCCCTGGACAAAGCAACTTTACAACCGCAAGAGATGAAGCCGATAAGATAGAAATTTTTAGCGGCATCTTTGATGGCATAAGCACTGGGGCACCGATAGGTTTTGCTATTTTTAATAACAACCAAAAGTCAAACGACTATGAAAATTTACGTGAAATTTTCCGCCCCGGGCATGCTGATTTTACCTATTTTAAAAAATACGGCTTTAGAGATCACAGAGGAGGCGGACGCTCAAGCGCAAGAGAAACGGCCGTTAGAGTAGCTGGTGGGGCTTTTGCACAGCTACTTTTAAACGAGTTTAATATAGAAATTTTAAGTGGAGTACTTGGTATAGGCAAAATTTTTAGTGACAAAATAGACTTTAACTTTGCTAAAAATTCTCAAATTTACGCCCTTGGCAATGAAGAAGCTATGAAAGAAGTGGTAAATAAAGCTAGAAGCGAGCACGATAGCGTAGGAGCTGTGATTTTAAGCGTGGCTAGAGGAGTGCCAGCTGGTCTTGGTGAGCCACTTTATGATAAGCTAGATAGCGCTCTAGCAGCGGCTTTGATGGGCATAAACGGCGTAAAAGCCGTTGAGATAGGTGCTGGTGTAAATGTAAGCTCTATGCTTGGCTCAGCAAACAACGACGAGATGGACGAGCTTGGCTTTTTGAGCAATAACGCTGGTGGCATACTTGGGGGCATAAGTAGCGGCGCTGAAATCGTACTAAAGAGCCATTTTAAGCCTACGCCTTCGATATTTAAAGAGCAAAAGACACTAAATTTAGCTGGCGAAGTGATAGACTTTGAACTAAGAGGTAGGCATGATCCTTGTATAGGCATACGAGGAAGTGTCGTTGCAACCGCGATGATAAGGCTAGTTATCGCCGATATGTTAATACTAAATGCTAGTACAAAGCTTGAAAATTTAAAGAAAATTTACGGCTAAAATCTATAAAAATAAGTAAATTTAGTGGCCCAAAAAGCCACTAAATTTTTAGAATCTATAAGCAAACTGAAGTTTTGCGCTGCTTTGATCTTTTTTACCAAAAGATTGTGCTATGTCAAAATTTATGAGTGTTGCATAAGTTGGTGTATATCTTAGACCAACCTCAACCTATGAGCTTGTGCCTTTTTGAGTTAGGCTTATCTCCTCGTCTTCTTGGATCACTGCTATTTTTGATTTTGTATTAAATTTATACTCAGCGCTAATTTTTCCATAAGGATTAAATTTACCAGCATCATAGGCTATTTTTGAGTAAATTTTGGCTCTACTTGATGTAACGCTGCTAAATTTTAATGTGCTTTGTCCGATATCTGCCTCATCGCTACCGACATAAGAGAGTGCGTAGTTTAGCCCGCTATCAAATTTTATCTTTTTGCCGATGCCAAAGCTAGCATTGTAGTATGGCATCGAGATTTTATAATCCACATCTTTCGCATCAATCTTCTTAGTCTGGCTCCTACCAGCTTTTGCCATGAGATCGATATAAAAATCACGCAGCAAATTTAGTCTTGAAAAAACACCAAGTCCATAATTTCTAACTCTGCCATCTATTTTAGCATTTTCATTGCTGTTATCAAATGTTGGCATAGCAAAAGCTCCAAGCATAGACTCGCCATTTTTATTTTTACTTTTTGATACGAGAGTTGCTTTTACTTTGTTAAAATTTACATCACTTCTATCTGTTAAATCAATATAAACACCTGATTGTCTACTTTTTTCGATAGTAGAACCAATTATATTAACTTCGTTGTGCGTTGCATTTGCTCTGGCTCCACTATTAAAATTTATCCATTTTACTTATTTTGTTTCTAAAAAATTTTTATTAGAAATTTTAGCTTTAGATCGATTTTTCAAAAACGAACTTTTACTAATTTTCATCTATAATCACTCCATGAAAAACGAAGCACAAAAATTTTATGCCGTCATTGATCTAAAGTCATTTTACGCCTCAGTTGAGTGCGTAGAGCGAGGACTTGATCCGTTTAAAGCCGATCTAGTCGTGGCTGACGATAGTCGTGGCAATGGAAGTGTTTGCCTAGCCGTTAGCCCGGCTCTTAGAGCCAAAGGTGTGAAAAATAGATGCAGACTTTTTGAGATACCAAAGGTTATAAAATTTATCATCGCACCGCCTAGAATGCAGTTTTACATCGACTATGCGGCTAAAATTTATGAGATATACTTAAAATATGTCTCAAAAGATGATATCTATGTCTATTCCATCGATGAGGCCTTTATCGATCTTACTTCTTATGTTAAATTTTATAATACCGATGCAAAATCCATAGCCAAAAAGATAATGGATGAAATTTTAAAAACTACTGGCGTGACGGCCACCTGTGGCATGGGCACAAATTTATACCTTGCAAAAATCGCCCTTGATATCCTGGCTAAGCACAGTGATGATGGGATTGCATTTTTAGACGAGCAGCTTTATAAAGAGCGTCTTTGGACGCATCAACCCTTGGATGACTTTTGGCGTATCGGTAAGCAAACTAGGCTAAAGCTGGAAAAACATGGAATTTTTTGTATGAAAGATATAGCAAATGCTCCGCGAAGCTTGCTTGAGAAATTTTTTGGAGTTGATGCCTATATAACGATAGATCACGCAAATGGCATAGAGCCAACGACAATAGCTGACATAAAAGCATATAAACCAAGCACAAAATCCTACTTTAGCTCTGAAATTTTACCAAGAGACTACGAGCGTTGCGAGGCGGTAGTCGTACTAAAAGAGATGGCTGATAGGCTAGCGCTTAGGATGATAAACAAAGAAGTAATGGCAAGCGGAATAACGATAAATATAAAATTTGCCGATAAGCTTGAGCCACTACAGCGTGCAAGCGTTCGGTTTAAGACACCAACAAATGTCTCAAGTGTGCTGATGAGTTTGGCCGAAGAGCTACTTTTAAACAAGATAAAAAATGTTGGACTGATTAGGCAAATTAGCATCAGTGCAAACGACGTAGTAAAAGAGAGTCTAGTTCACTCTAGTCTTTTTGAGGATGATACTAAAGAAAAGGCGGTTTTAAAATCCCTAAATCTCATAAAAGAAAAATTTGGTAAAAACTCGGTTTTAAGAGCGATCGATCTACTGCCAGAAGCCACTGGGCAAGACCGAAATAAAAAGATCGGAGGGCACAAAAGTGGCGAGTAAAGATAGAGCGAAAATTTTTAGCTCGTTTAATCCTCTCTCAACCTTAGAGCGAGCCTTACGACAAAAAGAGCGAGAAAAATGCGAAAAACTAGAGCTTGATGAGAGCAAAGTCGATGAAATTTTAAAAAAGATAAGCGAGCTAAGACCAGCTGATGAAGTATATGTGAGCTATCATGACGACTACACTTATACAAGTGCTAGCGGACTAATCTCTGACGTAAATTTCAAAAATAAAACTCTTATGGTTGTAAAAACTAGGATCAAATTTGAAGATATAAATGACCTAAAAATAATTTAGCCCCCAAACGAGGGCTAAATTTATATAAATTCTACAAAGATTGTAAAATTTTTGGTTTAGAAAAGGCAGTTATTGGTTTGATCTCGCCTTTATATTTTTCAAGATCAGCTAGTATCGTATGCCCGCAGTTGCTTTGAGCGATACTAGATGTGCCTTTGTCGCGTGTTAAGACATTGATGCAGCCGTGCTTACAAAGGCTTCTTTCGCCAGGCACTTCAGGATCATACCATGCACCTTCGCAAATAGCGATGACACGCTCTGGGATGATGTCAGTGACAAGCGCTCCTACTAAAATTTCGCCCCTGTCATTAAAGACTCTCACTACATCGCCAGTTGCGATGCCTTTTTTCTTAGCGTCGTTTGTGTTTATTAGCATCGGTTCTCTTGCGCTCACTTCAGCATAGTTTCTGATTATTGAGTTATTTAGCTGAGAGTGGAGGCGATATCTTGAGTGTGGGGTTGTGATGCTAAATGGATATTTTTTAGCTTTTTCACTACCAAGCCACTCAAACGGCTCGATCCAAGCGAAGTGTGGGGCAAAGTCTTTGTAGCCAAATTTAGCAATAGTTGGAGAGTATATCTCTATCTTGCCTGATGGTGTGCCAAGACGATTTTTGTGTGGATTTTCTCTAAATGCACTAAGTCTTGTGTAGTATTTTGTCTCTTCATTGTCTTTGTCAAATTTGACATATCCCTCTTTCCAAAACTCATCAAAGTTTGGCATTTTAAGATCTAGTGCTTTGGCTTGTTCCACTGCATCTGCGTAAAATTCTTTTGCCCAGCCAAGCTCATCTTTACCCTCAGTAAAGACCTCTTCTCTGCCCCAGCGTTTGCAAATTTGTGAGCAGATCCAGTAGTCGCTTCTGCTTTCACCCATTGGCTCAACTACTGGCTTATAAGCCACGATGTATTCGCTTGATGGGACACTTTGGTTGATGTCATTTCTCTCGACTTCTAGTGCCACTGGTAAGACGATGTCACTTAGTTTAGCTGTACTTGTCCAGTATGGCTCAGCTGTGATAACAGTATCAAATTTACGCCACGCTTTAACTGCATTGTTTACATCCTGGTGTCTTGTAAACATCGAACCAGAAGCCATATAAGCCACTCTCATATGTGGAAGTTTGATCTTAGAGCCATCATAGTCTATCTCTTTGCCAGGATTTTGCAAGGCTTCGATTGATCTTGAAGATGGGATGGTTACGTTTTTAAATTTCTTCCACGGAGCACCATCTACGTTTTCGTATTTCTCGCTTATCCTAGTGCTGATACCTTTTAGAGCAGGTGCTATCTTATCAGTGCTGCCGTTTCCGTAGTAGAGGTTAAACTCAAATCCAAGACCCTCTTTACCGATGTGGCCAAGCATCGCACTAAGTGTTACGATACCCCAAAAGCCCATCTCGCCGTGATCTTGTCTTTGAAGAGATCTGCCAGCGATGATAGTGCTTGGCTCTTTTGCAAGCACTGTTGCAAATTTAGCGATATCTTCGGCTTTTACACCACAAATTTTACTAGCCCAGTTTATATCTTTTACCACTTTGTCGGTGGTGCCAAGCAGATAGTCTTTAAATTTATTAAAACCAACTGTGTATTTTTTTATAAATTCCTCATCATAAAACTTGTTTTCATATAGATAGTGGCACATGCCAAGCATCATTGCTACGTCGGTATTTGGACGAACAATGATAGTTTCAGAGCCAAGGTATCTTGTGGTGTCGTTTTTAAAGACGCAAACGCTATAAGTTTTAATGCCGGCATCTTTTATCTTTTTTATGCCAAGATAACCATCATGTGTTGGTGGCTGCCATGAAATTTGACCAGTTACAAGTGGATCAGTGCCCCAAAATACAATGTTCTTAGCATTTTTAACCATAGCTTCCCATTTTGTAGGAGCGTCATAAACCGCACTATTTCCAAGGACGTGAGGCATGATGACAAGACCAGCTCCAGTTGAATAGTCACCGCTCTCTTCAACATATCCGCCTAAAACCTTAAGCATCCTGTGACCAACAGTCCTGCCCCAGCTGATCTTGCCGCTGCCGCCCCACCAGTAGCATTCGCCATAAATGCTTTCAGGGCCATATTTATCAAAATTTTCTTTTAAGGCTTTTGCAGCAAGGTCAAGTGCTGTGTCCCAGCTAACACGTACAAATTCTTCCTTGCCACGAAGCTCGCTTTTTGCTGCACCTTTTGCCTTTAAGTAGCTTTTTCTTACGTATGGATAGAGCACACGACTTTCATTTTGGATGAGATCTGGCAAGCTATTATTCATTGTATTTGGGAATTTATCACCATCAAATGGATCAACAGAGACGATTTGATTTGAGTTGGTATTTGCCCAAAATAGACCAAATCTATTTGCTCCAAAAGTTTTCTTTTGGTCAAAAATGGTTTTTGTTACACCTTCAATCCTATTCGCTTGTGCCGCAGTGGCTGCAAGTGCAGAAAATTTTATAAAATCTCGTCTTTTCATATTTTCTCCCTTATGAAAAATTTATTTTACTTTTTTGGCATTGTGTTGTAAGTATTTGAGCACTAAATTTAGGTCAGTTTCGTCTAGTGCTACAAATTTTGCATCGACCATTCCAGCTAAATTTGCTGGCCACTGAGCCGCTGTAAAGCTATTTGGCTCATGAAGTCTATGACATGCGGAACAAGTCTCTTCGTAAATTTGTTGTGCTTTTACGTAAAGCTTTTTTGTATCGCCGCCAAGTGCGTCATTTGGCACTTCGTAAACGCCCTCTGCTTGGTACCATACTTCGCCATACTCATCTTCAATATCTTTTACTTTTTTAAAATTTGTCCCACTTTCATCATTAAAAGCAATAAAAACTTCCGGATCTTCTATGCTTCTTTGAAGCTGGGCTAAATAGTTCGTTGAAACTACACCATTAACCTTTATCTTGCTCGTCTTTTCACCTTTTTCTATAACCTCAACTGGCGTTAAAACCTCGATCTTTCCGATCATCTTGCCATCTAGCGTTATATTGGCATCTTTTGCGATGACATCGGCACTAAAAGCAAGACTACATGCTAAGACAGGGGCTAAAAATAGCATTTTCATGTTGCAATCCTTAAAAATAAAATTTAAAAAAATTTTATAACCTAATAACTTAAAATTACATTGTTATATTTAGCTTTATTTAAGAAATTTAATATTTGCTTTTGTTAAAAATAAGATTTAGAAGAAAATTTATCAATGAGTTTTATTGATTGTCTTAATGATTAAAAGTATAAGCAAACACAAGCTCTGTAAAAATTTTACTTTTGAGTCTAGTGAAGCAAAAATTTAACTTTACTTCACTAGCTACTATAAAAAGTATGGCAAAGTTTTTATAAACTTAAAAATATAAATTAGTAAACTTCTTACAGAATTTAAAAATATGCTAAAAACTACTACTCTACATTGCTGGCTATGCTAAGACTTTCTAGCATTTTATCGTTTTAAAATTTTTATCAAAATGCCTTACTATCAATCTAGCAGCTTTGCTTATCGCCTAGCTCGCACGCCTTTTTTCGCATTTGCTTTGCCTTTTTCGCGTCTTTTTTTACTTGCTCGTATCTGTTTTCGTTGAAATTTCCCTCATACAGCCACGCCGCTCTTACGCAGCCGCCTACGTAGCCTAGCTTACACGAGCGCTCGTAATACTCCATCATCTCGCCTATATCGCCTCCCGTTCGCTCTATCATCCAGCCCACGTTGTAGCATCCGGGAGCGTATTTTTTGTTGCATAGAGTGTTGTTTATCGCAAGCGACTGTACCTCGTCGCCCAGCTCTTCTTGCATGAAATTTGCTAGTGCCAAGCAACCTGGCAAATAATCGTAAAGGACGCAGCTAGCCTTGTAATACGCGCTAATCTTAGTCTCGCGCTCGCTCTTATCCGCGGCTTTTACTAGATTATTTTTATAAAGTTCGCCCAGATAAAAGCAGTCCTCGCCGTCTCCTTTGGCGCAGGCTAGGCTAAATAGCCCCTCCGCCGCGCCGTAGTCTTGCTTTAAGTTTGCCGCTACCATGCCTGCTTGCACGCACTCTTTGGTAGCGTTTAGGTCGGGATTTTTGCATTTTTTGAGCTTTTCTAGCGTATCTGCGGCTAACAAGGGCGAAAGGCCCGGCTCGCTAGCGAATAAATTTAACGCCGCAAGTAGCGCAAATAATAAATTTTTCATTTTTATCCTTTAAATTTATCTAACTCCGCGTCTTGGCGATGCAAGCGGCGACGGCATCCATCAAAGCTCCGCGAAATCCACCGTTTTCAAGCGCGGCGAGTCCCTCGATCGTGGTTCCGCCCGGTGAGCAGACCTCGTCTTTTAGCGCGGCCGGGTGCTTGCCGCTTTGGATCATGCGCGCCGCCCCCTCTACGGCTGTCGCAACTGCGTCGTAGCAAAGCTGCCTAGGCAGTCCGCCTCGCACGCCCGCATCGGCCGCAGCCTCGATAAAGGCGCACGCATACGCAGGCAGGCTTCCCGCGATGCCCGTAAATGCGGCAAAACCGGCCTCGTCTATCTCGTAAATTTTACCGATTTTAGCGATTATCTCGCGCACGGTCTCTTTCTTAGCCTCGCTAAATCCCGCGTCAAAGCAAAGAGCCGTGGCCGACGCGCCGATGCAAGCTGCGATATTTGGCATCGCGCGAGCGATATAAACGCCCTCGCCGGCGATTTGCCTAGCGCGCTTTATGTCAAAACCCGGCGCCAAAAGGAGCAAAATTTTGCCCGCAAGCTCGGGTGCGATCAGGCGCAAGATAGCCTCGTAACTAGCGGGCTTAGTAGCCAGTACGACCGCGTCCGCTTCGCGCGCTAGATCCGTTTCGCTCGCGGCTATTTTTACGCTAAATCTCTGCCGTAAAGCCTCGTTTTTGCTTCTGGCGCAGACTATGATTTCAAATTTCGTCTTTTTTTCGCATTCGCGCGGGCTCGCATTTTTATCCATTTGCGCTAAATTTTCCGCCCCGTGCGCCTCGCTACCGCCGTCAAATTTTCGCTCGTCCTCGGCCAAGTTTCGCCCCGAGTTAGCCTCACCGCACTGCGCTCGCCAAAGCGCCTCTATCATCGCGCCGCCCATATTTCCGCCGCCGATAAAGCCGATTTTTACGCTTTTCATTTCGCCGCCTTTTTTAGAGTGCCGATTTTGACCGCCTTGCTCGCGATCGCCTCGCGTACCGCTACGCTATCCGCCCAGATCGCGCCCGTGACCTGCCCCGGCGCCAAGGTATAAACTCTGCCCGTCTGCGCCTCGTCGCTAGCCTTAAAGTCGTTACCCGCGACCAGCTCATAAACGACGTTCGTGTCGTTTTCAAATTTGATCGCCGCTTTTAGCGTCGGCTCCATTTTCTGCTTCGCCGCGCCCGCGTACTGCTCGAGCATGTTTTTACTAAGCTTGCCGTAGACGTCGCCGTCTTGGCTTAGATATATTCGCACGGCGCGCTTATCCGAGTTTTTGCCGCCCTTTTCGCCCTTACCGGCGCTAACGCTCATCTCATAGGCGGTTTCTCCCGTCGGGAAGTCCTTAAATTTAGCGTCCGGGACGAAAACCCGCACGTTGTCCGTTACCGTTTTCGTAACGTACGTCTGCGGCGTTATATCCGTTAGCACGATCGTGGATTTCACGTCCGAGCTTTTATCCGAAATAAGCGCGGAGATCGGCACCCGCGTAAGTAGCGTCGTCTTGTAGCAGCCGCCAAAAATAAACGCCGCGGCGAGAGCAAAGATAAATTTTAGTTTTTTCATCAGTTTCCTTTAAATTTTCGCCGATTTTAGCATAAACTAGGCATTTTCATATTGATTATATTAAAAGTAAAAATAGAAAAGTAAGTATGGTATTTTAAAGTATAAATAGTTTTAAGATTGATAAATTTTAATCGTCTTAAGCAAAGCCAACTTAAATAAATAATGCAAAAAAGATATGAGAAATTTATATAAATTTATTTGCTGTTTTTAGAGTTTAATTATTAGCCCCTTTACAAAGGGGCTAGATGACAAATTTTGATTAGAGTTTTGCTTTTCTTTTGCGCTCTGTTGGGTCTAAATAGCGCTTGCGAACACGGATATTTATAGGTGTAACCTCAACTAGCTCATCATCCTCTATCCACTCTAGTGCACGCTCAAGGCTTAGCTTTCTAGGCGGCACTAGTTTGATCGCATCGTCGCTACCGCTTGCACGCACGTTTGTTAGGTTTTTGCCCTTGATAGGATTTACGTCAAGGTCGTTTGGACGGCTGTGTTCGCCGATGATCATACCCACATAGACTTTTGCTTGCGGATCAAGGAAAAGCACACCACGATCTTGCAAGTTAAATAGCGAATAAGCAAGCGTTACGCCGTTTTCCATCGAAACTAGCGCGCCATTTGTTCTGTGCTCGACGGTGCCACTAAGTGGTCTAAACTCCAAAAAGCTGTGGTTCATAACGCCCTCGCCTTTTGTATCAGTCAAAAACTGGCTTCTAAAGCCGATAAGGCCGCGCGCTGGGATCTCAAACTCGATCCTTGTTTGTCCGTCGCCTGTTGGGTTCATAGAGACCATTTCAGCTTTTCTTTTGCCTAGTTTTTCGATGACTGTGCCTGTCGTATCATCAGGTGCGTCGATCACTAAAAGCTCGTATGGCTCGCATTTTACTCCGTTTATCTCTTTTACGATGACCTCAGGTCTGCCAAGTAAAAACTCATAGCCCTCGCGGCGCATATTTTCAGCCAAGATAGTGATCTGAAGCTCGCCACGGCCGCTTACTTTAAATTTGCCCTCGCCGATGTTTTCATACTTCATCGCGATATTTGTCTTCATCTCGTTTGCAAGGCGCTCATCGATCTTGTTTGATGTGACGTGTTTGCCCTCAGTGCCTGCTAGTGGGCCGTCATTTACAGAAAATACAACGCTAAGGGTTGGCTCTTCGATGTGGAGAGGATCAAGCGGATGAGGATTATTTGGATCAACGACACTATCGCCAACGTCAAGCGCATCAAAGCCAGCGATCGCTACGATGTCGCCAGTACCAGCTTCGTTAATATCGGTTCTTTCAAGACCCATAAAACCAATTAACTTTGAAATTCTACCAGTTGTCTTTGTGCCATCAGCCTTTGCAAGCATAACATTTTGGTTTTTAGATATCTTGCCATTAAAAATTCTCGCAATACCGATCTTACCGACGTAGTTATCATAATCAAGCGTGAAAACTTGAAGCTGAAGTGGGTTCTCGTCGCTGCCGCTTGGAGCTGGTACGTGAGCTAGGATAGTCTCAAAAAGTGGCTGCATATTTACATTTTCATCACTTAGTTTTAGCTTTGCATAGCCATTTTTAGCAGCGGCATAAACGACTGGAAATTCTAGCTGCTCATCATTTGCATCAAGTGCGACAAAAAGATCAAAAATTTCATTTATAACGCGGTCTGGATCACCTGCTGGCTTATCTATCTTATTTACAACAACGATTGGACGAAGTCCTAGTGAGAGTGCCTTTTTGACGACGAATTTAGTTTGTGGCATAACGCCTTCTTGCGCATCGACAAGCAACAAAACGCCATCAACCATCTTAAGAACGCGCTCAACCTCACCACCAAAGTCAGCGTGACCCGGAGTATCGATGATGTTGATCTTTGTATCTTTATAGCGAATAGCAGTATTTTTAGAAAGGATCGTGATACCACGCTCTCTTTCGATGTCGTTGCTATCCATTACACGCTCGCCAAGGTTTTGATGCTCATTAAATGTTCCTGACTGTTTCAAAAGCTCATCAACCATTGTTGTTTTACCGTGGTCGACGTGTGCGATAACGGCTATATTTCGTATCTTTTCCAAATTTTTCTCCGTTTATTAGTTTGCTATTTTTCGTTTGTCAGTTTTAAAATAGGGGCAGATTATAGCCAAATTTTTATAAATTTTAAGCTGATATCAAGAAATTAATTTTTGGAATAGATTTTGCATGTTTGGCATTAAGTTTAAAAATTTGAAAGGTTTAAATGCAAGCTTATACAGCGAAAAACAACGTAGATTTGCTGGCTCCTGCTGGGAATAAAAAGCCCTCTGTTTCTAAAAAATCTCAAAACAACGGCGAATTTTTGTCGATGGTTTTAGATGCAGCTGCGAGCAAGGCAAATAGCGGCCAAAAAATCACTGAAAAAGATGTCAAAGAGATAGTAAAAACGATTACCACTCAAAAAGAGACACTGCAAAAAGCACAAAGCGAAAGTGCGGCAAAAATTTCAACTGCACTTGAAGAAAATTTAGATGAAAATACAAAAAATGAGCTCTATGAAAATGCAAATTTTATGCAGCTTTTACAAGTTTTAGAAATTTTAAACGGCAATGAAAAAGTAAGTAAATTTCCAAATTTCAGCGACAAAATAGCAAATTTCTTAAGTGTGCCTGAAAACGTTGAAGAGCTTAGCAATGTTAAAAGCGTTAGTGATCTTATCGACCTTGCTAAGAAATTTGACCTTGGCCTTGAAAATATAGAAATTTCAAATGAAGACGTGCCAAAACTAAACGAGATGTTTAAAAATTTAGGCAAGAAAGAATTTTTCACACCGATAAAGACCGAAGAGAAGCCTTTTTACCTAAAAGAGCTAAAAAATGAGGTCGAGCAAACCATCATAAAAAACGAGCCAAAAGAGGTCGTAAAGCTTGATACTTTGTTAAAAGAGGTAGTGGCAAATCCAACTAATGAAACTAAAAATTTAGTAAAAGAAGAGCCTAAAAAGCTAGATAGTGAAGTAAAGCTTGATGATGAGATAGTGGATGTTGAGCCAGAGGAGCAACCAAAAGAGCCAAAAGTAAAGGTAAATTTACACGAGCAAAAGGCGCAAAAAGCTCCAACTCTCGAGTCGCTACTCTTCCCAGAAAGAGAGCAGATGAGCGAGCCTGAGCCAAGCGAGGAGACATTTAACAGCGATAATAAATCAGAACTAAATCAAATGGTAAAAGATATCGCAAACAGCGCCAAACACCAGCTTCAAACAAAGGCTGAGATAAAAGAGACGCTTAGTAACTTCTCTTCTACACTAAAAGAGCAGGTTCAAAACTACAAAGCTCCAATCACTCGTTTTAACATAACGCTTAATCCTCTAAATTTAGGTGAGGTCGAGATCACAATGGTAAATCGAGGCAACAACTTACATGTAAATTTTAACTCAACCACGGCTACGATGAATCTCTTTTTGCAAAATCAAGCCGAGTTTAAAAATAGCCTTGTAAATATGGGATTTACCGAGCTTGAGATGAATTTCTCAGATCAAAATCAAAGACAAGATAAAAAAGAACAAGCAAAGAATAAATATAGCTCAAATCAAAGTGATGAGAGCGAAAACGCTCAAGCGGAACAAAGCTTGCTTGAACTAGTAATACCAAGATATATTTAGGAGAGATTATGGCTTCAGTTTCAGATATAACTACACAAACAACACAGCAAAAAAATGCCGAGAAAAAGGCAAAAGCAAAGCAAGATGCGGCAGCTGGCACAGGAACTAACCCAAATGCACAGCTAGATAAAGATGCATTTATGAAGCTACTTTTAACAGAGCTTCAGTATCAAGACCCAACAAGTCCTATGGATACTGAAAAGATGCTTACGCAAACTAGCCAGCTAGCATCACTAGAGATGCAACAAAATACAAACTCAGCTATGAAAGAGCTTGTAAATCAGTTAAAATCAAATGCAAATGCCTACGCTATCTCAGCTCTTGGAAAAATGGTCTCAACTGGTTCAAACTCAGTTTTACTAACAGATGAGCAAAAAACTGTAAATTTTGCACTTTATTTTAAATCAGATCTTGCAAATGGTAAGCTTGAAATTAAAAATGCAAATGGAGAGGTCGTTCGTTCAATCGATATAAAAGATCTAAAGTCAGGAGTCCGCAGAATATCTTGGGATGGTAAAGATGATTCTGGAAAACAGTTACCAAACGGCGCATATACAGTCTCTGTTAATTACACTGGAAAAGATGGTAATTCATACAAGACTCAAGTAGGTAGCTATCCAGTCGAGGCAGTAAAATTTGTAGATGGCAAAGCTATGATAAAAATCGCAGGCGAATATGTCCCAATGGATAAAATATCTGAATTTTACGAAGGATAAAAGCCATGATGAGAGGTTTTTACAACGGAATTAGTGGCATTAAAACACAAAGCTTTGGCATGGATGTTTGGGCAAATAATATCTCAAATATCAACAACGTAGGTTTTAAAGCTTCAATCCCTGAGTTTAAAAATTTAATCAATCAACATATGGCTTCCGCTGGAAGTGGTCCAACTAACAATCAAGTAGGTCTTGGAGCTACAAAACAAACGACAGCTTTAAAGATGACAAATGGTAGTTTTCAAAATACTGATAATAACTTTGACCTAGCCATAGGCGGTAAAGGCTTTTTTGGCGTCGTTGATAAAAATGGTAGAAACTACTACACAAGAACAGGTAGCTTCGATATAGATGGGGCTGGAAATTTAGTAGATAATAAAGGCAACTTGCTTCTTGGTACGTTAACAAGCTTTACTCCAGTCACTCCAAGTGCTAATGCTCTTAGAAAATATGGTCAGACAAAAGGTACCACGCAGGCATTTACAGCAAAAGAAGAAGATCTAAAACTAGGCGATACTGGCTCACAAAAAGGTATAAATTTACCTCATTTTTTATATATGCCAGCCAAGCAAACAAAAAATATAAATTTAAAAGGCAACCTAGACTCAAGCCTTATAACAGATAAGCGAACAACAGCCATTGATGCGGCAAATTTTAACTATACACTCGATAATACAAACAAAACTATCTCACTAAATGGGCAAATCCCGCTAAGTCAGACGAACTTTGGTGCAAAAGCAGGCGATAGCGTAGTGGTAAAAGTAAAAGACGGCGATGGTAAATTTAGTGAGTTTTCAACCACGCTAGAGAGTGATGGCAGCTGGCATATAAACAATAAAAGCCTAAAATTTATGAATTTTGCTAGCTTAGATGTAAAAGCTGAAGTTACATCACTAGTTGAAGTAGCTAATAAAGAAAAACTAAGCTCAGAGATATATAACAGTGATGGTACAAAGAGCTTAGTAACTATAAATTTTACAAAGCAAATCCCTCAAGGTGGCAACCAAACTACATGGAATGCCACAGCTACGATAACTGATGCTAATGGTGTTGTACAAAATACAGCTATGGGAACACTTACTTTTGATGGTAGCGGCAGGCTTGTTACAAATACATTAACAAGTGTTGGAAACGTGGCTTTAAATTTTCTTGGCGATGGAGATGCAAACGTCTATAATGGCATAACAAGCTCGGCCAATTCAAAAAAAGACTTTGTCATAAAAGCAGATGGCTACGCCGAAGGAAATCTCACAAAATATAGCGTCGATGATCGTGGAAATATTATGGCAAATTTTGACAATTCTCGCTCATTTATAGTTGCAAAAATAGCTCTATATCACTTCCAAAATGAACAGGGCGTATCAAAAGTGGGCGATAATCTCTATGAAGCAACTCCAAATTCAGGTGAAGCATTTTTTTATAAAAATAAAGCTGGTGAGACTATTTATGGCTCACAAATCCTTGCAAATAAACTTGAAATGAGTAATGTCGATCTTGGTCAAGCGCTAAGTGAGGTTATAGTCACACAAAAGGCTTATGAGGCTAGTGCAAAAAGTATCACAACAAGTGATGAGATGATCCAGACTGCTATTCAGATGAAGAAATAATTTTATGCTAGTTGATGATTAAAAATTTAAAATGAATGATAATTTTAAGAATAGAGTTTAACTTCGTTTATTAAAAACTCATAAACTCTTTGCTGAACTAAAATTTCTTCCTCACAGCCACTCATCAAGCGACGAAGGTGAGAAAAATCTATCTTTTTGGCGTATCTTTTGTGATCTTTTAGGTCTTTATCAATGCTTAAAAGTAGTGCATCAAGTGTGATTCTATCGTTTCTTTTAACTCTTGCTACATACTCTTTAACAGTTTGGATCAAAAAGTCTTTTCTGGTTTGGTCATTTTCATAAATTTCATTTGTAATGTCATTTAAAACAAAAAAATCATCTTCATCTGGGTCAAATTTAGCAGAGATCATTGCGGCAAAAATTTTGGCACGAAACTCTAAAGATTTGTGATGATAGATAAAAAAATCTCTAAAAGCTGATAAAAAACGAAGTTTAAACTTTCCAGACATTACTCTACTTTTTATGAAATTTGGGCTGATTATATACTTTTAAAGCTAAATTTTTAAAAATGTAACTATAAAACAAAATTTAAGTATAGTTTCTGTATGATTGCGAAGCTCCTTCTTAGACCTGTGCAATGCTTTTTATGAGCACCGCTTCAGGGTGGGAACACAGCAGAGCACTTGTATTAAGTGTGTGCCGCAGTCATCTGAGAGGGGGTCTTTCTAAACCAAAGTGTTCATTAAAATCATCGCAAATTTCTAAAAAATCAACTCCGTCGATCTTAGGTTTTTCGCTAAAAAATTTATACATATTATTAAAGCCATCAGTTAGCTCTTTTGACTTGACGCCGTAGCTTATAGAAATTCCAGCTTCGATGTAGGCTGAGAGCTTGTCGCAGTATTTTAGCGCTTTGCCATCGATTGGGTTAAATTTATCCTCATTTACGTTCTCCATCGTCCCTTCGTGGCAGATGATCTTGCGCTCATAAGTTCTATTTTCAAACTCATCTTTTATAAACTTCTCGCCATCTTTTCTGATGCCAAGGATGTAGCTAAACTCATCTTTGATCTTTTCAGGCACAAATGGCAAAATCCTCTCATCAATAAGCCTCATCTCATACTCGCTGATGATCTCATTTAGCCCTTTTACGCCGTATTTTACAGGGCTTATGATATCTCTTGTGAGGCTCTCTGGTAGGTCGTGAAATAGCGCACAAAAGAAGTTATTTTCTAGACGCTTTTTGCAAGCTTTTGCTTTTAGTGAATAAAAATAGCTAAGTATTGCAACAACTAACATATGTCCTAAGACTGCAGTTTCAGGGATACGAGGCGTTTGTGCCCAGCGCTTTTGAAACCTTAGCCTACCACTTAGATCAACAAGGCGGGCTAATTTTTGATTCATAGCGATCTTTCTAACGCCAATTAACTCGTAATAATCCTCCATCTCCTCTTCAACCTTGGCTTTAAGCTCTTCTATATCGCTTAAAAACTGGCTCGTTTGATAGACGATAGAAAATTCCCATCTAGTGGCAAGATAGCTAGCTGCTTTTAGAATGAGACGCTCTTTTTCATGCTTTTTGTCACTTTTAAAATAACTTTTAAATCTCTCTAAAAACTCGCCATCTTCAATATCTGAAATAAGGCTATCAAGATTACTTAAAACCCAGCTATTTATCTGCTCTTTTTTTGTCTTTTGGATGTGGTGAAAGACGTCTGGACGTATGTCTGTGACTACGACCCTACTTAAAAACTCAAAAATTCCAGCCTCAATGATATAGTTCATATCGGCGTCTTGCTCTTGTTTTGCTATGAAATAAGCGATGATAAATTTATGAGCCTGCTTATCAAGCTCGACTAAATTTGTCATCTTTGGATAGTCATTCCAACGTGATATAGATGCTGCTTTAAAGATATGTTCTATAAGCTTAGCACTTATCATTATTTATCCTTTTTGACTACTTTTGGCTTTTTATCATCGGCATAGCTTATCTTTCTAAAGCCCTCTTTATTTAAGCTTCTTCTTGGCTTGTCATCTTTTTTAAATTTATCATCTCTGCTGCCCCTGCTGCTGCCACGATCACTTGTACTTCGTCTCTCACGTGGCTTATCACTAAAACTTCTCTCCCTACTTTTTGGAGTAAATTCTTTCTCTTCAGCTGGCTTTTTCACCACTAGATCAGAGCTGATCTCAATAACTGTATGAACATTTCCACGTGGGTTAAAGTCACCCACTATCTTCATAAATTTTGGCTCAAGTTTTTTTTCTAAAACAGAGTAAATTTCATTTATACTATCTTCGTGGCTGATGTTTCGGTTCATAAAGCTATTTATATAAAGCTTTATCGCTTTTAGCTCGACAACTAGCTTGTTTGGGATGTATTCAAGATATATCGTCGCAAAGTCAGGATAACCAGAGCGAGGGCAAAGGCAGCAAAACTCAGGCAGAGTGATCTTTATGACATAGTCCCTTGTTTGCTTATTTTCCCAGACCTCAAGGTCACTCTCTACGTCAAATTCTTTCAAAATTTTTTCGCCATATTTCATATCTAGCTCTTCGCTCATCTTTTATCCTTTATTTTTTGCTAATTAGATCAAAATTAATTTTGATCACCTTTTAAATATCTAAGTGTTTAACGTCTTTTGCGTGGTCTTGGATGTAGTTTCTTCTTGGCTCGACCTCATCGCCCATGAAGAGATTAAACGTGTCAGAGGCGCTTATAGCATCGTTTATATTGATCTTTAAAAGTCTTCTGTTCTCAGGGTTCATCGTAGTTTCCCAAAGTTGCTCAGGGTTCATCTCACCAAGACCTTTGTAGCGCTGAATATATGCGCCTTTTTTCGCATTTTTCTCTACTTCATCAAGCACATCTATAACGTCACTATGCAAGTCTAGGCCGCGCTCTTTTATCTTTTGGCTGATGTAAAGCGCCTCTTCGTAAAGTGGATTTGTGAATAAATTTTCATTTACTACAAGCTCTTCTAGGCCGCTTTCAGTTTGCACATAAATTCTAACCTCATCTTCGCTAACGTAGTGGTTTAGTATATTGTGACCCTCAGCTTTTAAGAAATTCTTTAAAATTTCAAAAATTTCATTGTAGCTTTTTGAGACAATGTCTGGATTTTCTATCATATAGCGGATCGCTGAAAAGACGTTAAAGCGTTTTTCAAGCTCTTTTAAGACGCTTCTATAAGCTGCAACGATCTTTAAGAAATCAATCAAATCAGCACTGCCTATACCCTCTATATCAACACCTTCGATACCAGTTTCGATGAGAAATTCATTTAGCGCCTTTTCATCTTTTAGATAAATTTCTTTCTTACCTTTTTTATATCGGTAAAGTGGCGGCTGAGCTAGGTAGATGTGGCCATTTTCTACAACTTTATTTAAAAATCTAAAGAAGAAAGTTAAAAGTAGCGTCTGAATGTGGCTACCATCGACGTCGGCATCGGTCATGATGATGATCTTATGATATCTAAGCTTCTCAGCGTCAAATTCATCTCCGATGCCACACCCTAGCGCTGTTATCATATTTTTTATCTCATCAGACTTTAAAATTTTATCTAGTCTTGCCTTTTCAACGTTTAGAATTTTACCTTTAAGCGGCAATATCGCTTGAAAAACCCTATCACGTCCTTGCTTTGCAGAACCGCCCGCAGAGTCGCCCTCCACTAGATATAGCTCGCTAATTACTGGATCTTTGCTTTGACAGTCAGCTAATTTGCCAGGTAATGTGCCTACGCTCATGCTCTCTTTTTTGCGAGTTAGATCCCTAGCTTTTTTAGCGGCTTCTCTACCACGAGCTGCCATTAGAGCTTTATCCATTATCGCTCTTGCTTCGATAGGATTTTCTTCAAAATACTTTGTAAGCACATCAAAAACCATCTTTTGAACGATAGGTTTTACATAGCTTGAGCCTAGTTTACCCTTTGTTTGTCCTTCAAACTGCGGCTCTGGCACCTTTACACTTACAACTGCGATTAATCCCTCGCGGATATCTTCGCCAGTTATCTTTGTATCTTTTTCACGTGCAGCAGCGTTTGCTTGAACGTAGTTTGTGATAACTCTTGTAAGGCCTGCTCTAAATCCAGCCTCGTGTGTACCACCATCTGGAGTTTTGATGTTATTTACAAAGCTTAATAAATTTTCACTATAAGTATCGTTATAAAGCAGCGCAAAATCAACAAGCACGTCATCTTCGCCGCCACTAAATGATACTGCTTTACTGACAGCATTTGCCTTGTTCATATCAGTTACAAAGCTCTCAAGTCCACCCTCAAAATGAAAGCTCTCGCTTCTGCCATTTCTTTGATCTTTAAAATTTATAGTTATCTTTGGGTTTAGATATGCTAGCTCGCGAAATCTTTTTACTAAAATTTCATCATCAAATTCAGTCACTTCAAATATGCTATCATCTGGCCAAAACTCGACTTGTGTGCCTGTGCGGTTTGTAGTTTTTATAACTTCAAGATCGCTTTGCGGGATACCTTTTGCAAATTCTTGTCTGTGAAGTTTGCCATCACGTTTGATATTTACGACTAGCTTTTTAGAAAGAGCATTTACAACAGATACACCAACGCCGTGAAGACCGCCAGATACTTTATAAGTGTCCTTGTCAAATTTACCACCAGCGTGAAGCACTGTCAAAACAACAGTCGCAGCCGAAATTTTTTCAGTTGGGTGCATATCCACTGGGATACCACGGCCATTATCGCTGATGATCGCTGAGCCCTCACGTGTAAGCTCAACATCTATCGTATCGCAGTATCCGGCCATCGCTTCGTCAATAGAGTTATCAACTACTTCATAGATCATATGGTGAAGACCGCTTATGTTAGTATCACCTATATACATGCCCGGGCGCTTCCTGACCGCCTCAAGCCCTTTTAGTACTTTAATATTTTCTGCGCCGTAATTATTTTCCATAATCTTGCCTTATCTTATAAATTTATCGGCATTATTACTGTTGTTAATTCTTTTGAATTTACAACAAATGCTAGTGAGCTTTCATTAAATCCAAGCTCAAAATTTTCATCCTCGATACTACTTAAAAAGTCAAGTAAATATCTATTTTTTATACCTATGAAAAATTCATCTCCAAGCTCTAAACCAGTTTGATAATCTATCGTAGTTTTTGCTTCAGAATTATCTTCTATAACACTTTCAAATGTTATATTGTCTTTCGTAAAGGATATTTTCATTGTATCACTTAGCATTGAGATAGTTTTTATACCCTCTATCATCTTATCTCTACTTAGCTGAAGTCTTTTTCTTACCTCTTTTGGTATTACACGCTCGTAATCTGGAAATTTACCATTTATAAGTTTTGTGAAAAATTCAAAATTTTGGCTTTGAGCGATTAAGATATTTTCATCATAGTAAATTTCTATCTTGTCAAAAAATAATTTTTGTATTTCATTGATAGCTTTTTTAGGGATTATTAGTGAAAATTCTTTTTCAGTTGGTGTTTGAAATCTAAATACACTAAGTCTTCTTGTATCAGTACCAACGATGTTTATAAAGTCTTTTTTAATATCAAGAAAAGCTCCGTTTAGTTCAAATTTTGGGTTATTGCTATCAATACTTGGTAAAATTTTCTTTAAACTTCTTCCTAACATAACAGCGTCAACATCAAATTTTGATTTGCCCTCAATCGTTGGAAACTCTGGGAAATCTTCAAATTTATACATTGGAAGTTTGTATTTTGAGTTTTTTTGTTTTATATAAAGATAGTTGTTTACAGTTTCTAACATCACTTCTTCGTCTTTTAGACTTTTTATAATGTCAAGTAGTTTTTTACCATTTGCAGTTGCATAACCTTCATCTACGATTTTTACGTTACTTAGCTTATATGCTAGACCTATTTCATGATCAGTTGCTTTTATGTTTAAAACACCATCTTTTGCTGAGATATAAATGTGAGAAGTTATAGCACTAAGATCTCTTTTTTCAAGATATGGATTTGTATTTGTTACTATGCTTTCAAGCATATTTTTGTTTATTAAAACCTTCATTAAAAACTTCCTTCTATTTTTAAATTTAATTTTTTTGTTTTAGTAGGTGATGTTAAAAAGTGAAAAGTACTTTTAAACACCGAAATACAGCTATTTGAAATGTGAAAAATTATATTTTCTTTTTCACATTTATTCACAAATTTCATATTGTATTTTATCCTTTTGTCAAAATTTTATTTTTTAATTCAGTAACTTTTAGACTAAAAATTTCATTAGTTTGTATTAGCTCATTTATCTTTTTAATATTATGACTAACGGCACTGTGATCTTTCATACCAAAATAGTTTGCAATTTGTGGCATTGAGTTTGTTGTAAGCATCTTTGCAAGATATATGATGATTCGTCTTGCTTCTACGATATTTGTAACTCTTGATTTGCTTTTTATATCACTTTGTTTGATATTTAGTTCTTTACTAACTATTTCAACGATAGTATCGAAATTTATATTTTCACGTTTTTCTTTGATCAAATCTTTTAATATACTTTTTGCAAGATCGAGTGTGATCTCTTCTTTCATAAGAGTTTTAAATACGTTTAAATTTATGATAGCTCCCTCGATCTCACGGATATTATCCCCCATGTTTGTAGCTATGTAGTTTATGACCTCTTTATTTAGATCGATTTTATCAAATTCGCATTTTTTGATGATGATGGCTATTTTTGTATCAAGTTCAGGCGGCGTAATATCAGCCATAAAAGCCTTATCAAATCTTGAAATCATCCTATCCTCAAAGCCTTTTAGTGTCTTTGGAGGTCGATCTGAAGTCATAACTATTTGACCATTTTTTGCTAAAAGTTCATTATATGTGTTGAAAAATTCCTCTTGGATTTTATCAGTTTTACCAAGAAACTGCACATCGTCTATTAGTAAAACATCGCAGTTTCTATATTTTTCACGAAATTTTGGCATTGAGTGGTTATTTATGTGACTGGTAAAATCTATCATAAATTGTTCGCTAGTTACGCAAATAACGGTTTTTCCTTTATTTAGGCAGTGATTTCCGACTGACTGGAGTAAGTGAGTCTTGCCAAGTCCCGTCGTTCCATATATAAAAAGTGGATTATAAAGTACGCCAGGTTTTTCAGCGGCTGCTTTTGCGCTTAAAAATGCGTATTGATTTGAAGCTCCACAGACAAAATTTTCAAATGTGTAGCTTGGATTTAAAATGCTACTTTGCGTTTTTATCTGCTTAACATTTATTTGATTTTGTTTTGATACCTTGCTACTTTTAGTAGATGAAATTTCTATATTTGGTTTTATGCCTGTTCTAACTTCATATAGATGAGCGATTTTATCAGCATATCTTGTATTTATAAATTTAGCCATTAACTCATTTGGTGCAGTGAATACTATAATATGATCGTCTGAAGCCTTTTCGTTAAATTTTAATTGCTTGATATAGCTTTGGTATTCTTCAGGTGAAATTTGTGTTGAAAGATTTTCTAAAATTTCGTCTGCTATCAAATTTTTATGCCTTAAATTTCGAGAATTTTTATAGTGATACTATCTTAAATTTAATAAAACCTTTGTTAAACTCTGACAAACTTTTTCACATCGTGAAAAAGTCGTGAAAAAGTATTGAAAAGATAGTGATGAAAATTTTAGGAATCGATCCAGGTACGAAGAATTGTGGTTATGCAATACTTGAAAAAAATAAATTTAAAACTACTCTTCTTGAAGCAGGACTCATAAAAATAAAACCAAACACACTTCAGTATCAGATTACCGAGCTTTGCGAGGGGCTTGATCTCATCTTTAAAAACCATAAATTTGACGAGGTCGCAATTGAAGATATATTTTTTGCCTACAATCCAAAAACGGTTTTAAAGCTTGCTCAGTTTCGAGGGGCACTTAGCCTTAAAATTTTACAGCTTCATGGTGATTTTGCCGAGTATACACCGCTTCAGGTGAAAAAGACGGTCACTGGCAAGGCTAAAGCTGATAAAGAGCAAGTGGCATTTATGGTGAAGAAAATTTTAGGAATAAATAAAGAGATAAAACCGCTTGATATTACCGATGCAATCGCGATCGCGCTAACTCATGCAAATAATTTAAGAATAAGCTAAATTTTGATAGGAAAAAGATGGCAATAGTAAAAGCATTACTAATTGGTGAGGTGAAAAACTACGGCTCGCAAAGTGCTACTAATAAGCTAAATACACCATGGAGTTCAGCTATATTTAAAGTAGCTCAAAATGGCGAAATTTTCGCAAATGAACTTGGCTTTGTGGGTGATAGTGTCGCTGATACAAAGCACCATGGCGGCCCTGAAAAGGCAGTTTTTGCAAATTCATTTGCAAATTACGCCGATTGGGAGAGTTTTTTAGGATTAAAAAATATGGCTTATGGAGCTATGGGTGAGAATTTATGCATTGATGGACTCGATGAGAGTAGTGTCTGTGTAGGTGATATACATAAAATCGGCTCACTTGTGCTTCAAGTATCGCAGCCTAGAAAGCCTTGCTTTAAGCTCTCAAAAAGATGGGGCAATGAAAATATGGCTACTCACATCTTTGAAACTGGCCTTACTGGCTGGTATTACCGCGTCATAACACCAGGATCGTGCAAAGTGGGCGACGTGATAGAAGTTATAGAAAAAGATCCAGTTTATATGAGCATTTTAGAAGTAAATAGACTTTTTTACGCTCCAAATAAAAATTTAAATTTACTAGAGAAATTTAACTCTCTCACCACTATTCCAAAAAGTTGGTATAGTGACATGGAAAGACGTATTCAAGGTATTTATAGCACAGAATATATGAGAAATTTATAATAGTAAGTAAAATTTTTATTATTTTAATACCCACAAACATTCAAATATTGCAAGGCTTATGTGAAATTTTGCATGAGCCTTTAAATTTTAAATATTTTTTACGCTAGAATTACCAAAAATTTAAAGGAGAAGATATGCCATTACTTGATAGTTTTTGTGTAGATCACGTAAAAATGCAAGCCCCAGGAGTAAGACTAGCAAAAAGTATGAAAACGCCAAAGGGTGATGATATAAGTGTTTTTGACTTGAGATTTTGCAAGCCAAATGAAGAAATTTTGCCAGAAAAAGGTACTCATACATTAGAGCATTTGTTTGCTGGCTTTATGAGAAACCATCTAAACGGCAATGGAGTAGAGATCATTGACATCTCACCGATGGGCTGTAGAACTGGTTTTTATATGAGTGTCATTGGCACACCTAACGAAGAAGCCGTAAAAAAGGCATGGTTAGCCTCTATGAAAGATATTTTAGAAGTCAAAGACCAAGATAAAATCCCAGAGCTAAATAAATTTCAATGCGGCACTTACAAGATGCACTCGCTTGATGAGGCACACGCCATAGCAAACAAAATTTTAGCACAAGGTCTAGTCATCATAAATAACGATGAGATCAAGCTTGACGTTGATGCTATGGGACTAAAAAAGCACTGATTTGAAGCCAGCTAAACAAGAAAATCAAGCCTATCTAAAAGAGCAAATTTTAACCTATCTTGGTAATAAACGCTCTCTTTTAGGCTTTATAGATCTAGGCGTAAAATATGCAAAAGACGAGCTTAAAAAAGAAAAGCTTAGCTGCTGCGACCTCTTTAGCGGAAGTGGCGTGGTGGCTAGGTTTTTAAAGCAAAATAGCGAATTTTTAGTCGCAAACGACTTGGAGCTTTATAGCTTTATCACAAACTCATGCTATCTGCAAAACGCCACAAATGATCTAAAAAATGAGATAAATTTTTGGCAAAAAAAGCTTGAAAAAGAGATAAAAAATAGTTTTTCTGAAGGCTTTATAACAAAACTTTACGCCCCACAAGATGATAAAAATATTACCGAGGGCGAGCGGGTCTTTTACACAAGAAAAAATGCTATCTTCATCGACACTACAAGAAGGCTCATAGATGAGCTAATGCCAGAGGAGATGAGAAAATTTTTCATAGCCCCACTACTTTATAATGCAAGCGTACATGCAAATACGAGTGGAATTTTTAAAGGTTTTCATAAAAATAAAGAGGGCATCGGTCAGTTTGGCGGTAGGGGGCAAAACGCCATCTCAAGAATCACTTCTGATATAAATTTGACTAAGCCAATTTTCTCAAATTTTAAAGTGCCTTTTGAGGTCTATCAAAAGGATGCAAATTTGCTCGCAAAAGAGCTTGATGGGCTTGATCTAGTCTATCTTGATCCGCCATATAACCAGCACCCATACGGCTCAAACTACTTCATGCTAAATCTCATCGCAAGCTACGAAGAGCCAAGTAAAATTTCAAAAATTTCTGGTATCGCAAAGGATTGGAACAGATCAGTTTTTAATAAAAAATCGTCAGCAAGCGAGGCATTTTTCGAGTTGATAGCAAATTTAAAAGCAAAATTTATACTCATTTCATTTAACTCAGAGGGCTTTATCAACCAAGATGAATTTGATAAAAATTTAAAGCAGATGGGCAAGGTTCATCTGCTTCGTCAAAAATACAATGCCTACCGCGGCAGCAGAAATTTAAAAGCTAGAAACATCCACGTAGACGAGCTACTTTACATTTTACAAAAGTAAATTTACTGACATTTCATCACTTCTAAATCACAAATCATACTAACGTAAATGTTAGTTTGACTCATCATCTGGCAAACACTTCTCAAATATAAATTTATGCTTATCAGGCAAGGCATCGTAGATGGCATTTGCTAAATTTCTTATCTCCCAAAGGGCTGATTTTGAGCTTCTTAAAGAGATGAAATTTTGTAAGCTTCTAGCATTTATGCTCCATGTAAGCTCAGTTTTGTAGCACTCTGGCAAGCAGTATTTAACTATGTCAAGACTCTTTGTCGTTGTAGCTAAAATTTCACGTAAATTTTCAAGTGCTTTTATGCTTGCGTTATCGACTAGTTCGTCATTTGTTAGTACGATAAATTTAGCCGCACGCTCAAACTGCCCTGCTTCAAATTTCTCCTCTTTTTTTAGCTCTTTTAGTGTGTAGCGAGTTGATTTGACGCTTAAGCTCGCTAAGCGGTGACGAGCTAGCTCTTGAAGCAGCGCACGAGAGATACCTTGGATGTAGAAGTTATAGTATAGGTGCTCTAAGGTGGAGGCGTGTTTAAATTTATTGCCTACTCTATCTATTAGCTCAACATCTTTTTCGCCGCCGTTATCGCCTTTATCAAAGCTTTGCCAGCATGTGCGGATAGCGTGAGAGCAAATATTTAGTGGAGTGTGATTTAGTAGTGTTACTTGCATTTTTTCTCTTTTGTAAAATTTTTTAACATTTTACAAAAAGAAGGCTGATTTTATTTGTAAATTTAAAGCATAAATTTTAAAGGGAGACAAACGCTCCCTTTTGTAAAAGTCTTAGTTATTATTGTTTTAATTGAAGAAGTGTATTTAACATCTCATCACTTGTTGTGATCGTTTTTGAGTTTGCTTGGAAACCTCTTTGAATAACGATAAGATCTGTTAGCGCACGGCTTAGATCGACGTTACTAGCTTCAAGTTTTGAAGCTGCGATCGTTCCTTTATCGCCTGTACCAGCTGCACCGATAACTGCTTCGCCTGAGTTTGCGGTTTGTGAAAAGACATTTCCGCCCTCGCTTTGAAGACCTTCGTTATTTGTAAAGGTAGCAAGTGCTACTTTAGCTAGGCCAAAGCTTTGGCCATTTGAAAATGAGCCTATTATCGTTCCAGTCTCATCTATTTTTATGCCGTTTAATGTGCCACCTGTGTAGCCATCTTGCGAGATTGACTCAGTTGATGAGTCTTTATCAAAGCTTGTTAAGCCGTTAAAGTCAGTTCCAAGACCAAAATTTAAACTAATGTTTTGGCCACTTTGTGAGCCGTTGTTAGCTGAAAATGTTATCGTTGCTGGATGGAAACTTGCAAGTGAGCCATTTGCGTTAAATCTAGCTGTACCAGTTATAACGTTATCTGGGCCCTCGCCTGTGTAGTTTATCTTAGCTGGCTCTGGCACTTGTATAACCATGCTCCACTCAGTTCCACCATCTGTTGTAGTGCCCGTTTTCGTCCATTTGATACTAACTGTGTGTTTTGAGCCAAGTGAGTCAAAAATTTCTGCCGTTGAGCCGTGGCTTGACATCATCATCTTTCCACTTGCTCTTAGAGCTTGGCCTGGGCTTAGTGCGCCATCAAGTGCTTTCATAATAGTTGTAAGTCTAACATTTTCATTTACAGCTGAATTATTTGTACCTTGAGCTGGCTTTGTAAGGCCAGTTGTTGTCATGTAAAGTGCATGATCTGCTACTTCATTTGATGGATTTTCTAGTTGAAATTGACCTAGTTTATTTACAGTAATCTTTACACCATCATTTGTATCATCACCTGCAAGTGCTTGAAGTGCCGCGATACCAGCTGCATGCTTTTGATCTGGAGTACCAGCTGCAGCGGTATATGCTGTATTATAAGCTGTTTGATATGCAGTGTTAGTTATGGCTGCTCCACCAGTTCCAGGTGCTATTCTATGTGCTGCGGTTGCTAGTTTTGCAGCATCTAGTGCATCTGAGTTTGCTCTTATTTGGCCGTCACCGTTGTAGTCAACGTGGTTT
This sequence comes from Campylobacter concisus, assembly GCF_002092855.1. NCBI lineage: Bacteria > Pseudomonadati > Campylobacterota > Epsilonproteobacteria > Campylobacterales > Campylobacteraceae > Campylobacter > Campylobacter concisus. The sequence goes on along the minus strand of NZ_LVLC01000030.1, from coordinate 183,131 downwards.
CTAGCATCTTCTTGCATAGCAGCGCGAAGATCTTCTGTTGTTGTTACTTGTCTTGCGATTTTATCGTTATTTGGATGAACAGCTGTTGTTTGTGAGCTTGTATAGACATATTGATAAGCTGTGATGATATCTTTATCAGCTAAACCAGTAACAGTATTTCCGCCATTTACTTTTAGATGGATATTTTTTGTCTCTTCAGTAGTGCCTGAGTTATTTCTATTTATAAGTGTTAGTTTATTACCTTCTGAAATTTCAGCTCTAACGCCAGTTTTATTGTATTGAGCATTGATCGCAGCTGCAACATCACTGATACTTGTTATTGTGTTAGCTTGAGATTTGATGTTTGTGCCATTGATTGTGATATCAAGTGTTGCTGCTGGGTTTATCTGTCCGATACTTTGTGGCAATCCACTTCCTACTGTAAATTTTTCGGTTTTAGCATTTGCATAGCTCACCCAAATACCTTGTCCATCTCTTAACGCAAGACCATTTCCAAGCTCATCAAATGTAACACCAAGATCGACGCCACGCTCTGTTAAATTTTGCTCTTTTTTCGAGTTTGTATAAAACTGATCATTATTTACATCATTCTCGTTATGGACTTCGTTTGCATTTAAAATTCCGTCATTGTTATAGTCACGTCCACCAGCAACAGAGTCTAGTGAATAAATAGGCGTACTTCTTTGTCCTATGGTGTTGCCTGAGTCAAGGTTGCCTTTTATCTTTACTTCTGTTGTTGCTCTTGCTGGAGTAGTAAGACCTTCTTTGATCACAATATTTTTTATCGGTCCAGTTGAGTCGATAGTGCCAGTCTCTTCATCTCTTGTCCAACCTTGAACGACATAGCCACTATTGTTTACAAAATTTCCAGCTTTATCACGGACAAAGTCACCATTTCTTGTATAGTATCTTGTAGTTCCACCATCTGGAGATACGACGAAGAAACCATTTCCTTGAAGTGCAAGGTCTGTTTGCTTATCAGTAGATGTCAGTGTGCCTTGTGAGAAAATTCTCGTAGTTGAGTTTATAGTCGTTCCTAGACCTATTTGCATAGCGTTTTGACCGCCTAGCTGACCTTGTGGAGCAGTAGCGACTCTTGGAGTTTGGCTTAGTATATCAGCAAAATTTGCACGGTTGTATTTATAACCATAAGTATTGACATTTGCGATATTATTGCCTTCTACGTCCATGGCTATCTGGTGGGCTTGCAGGCCTGAAACACCAGACCAAAGTGATCTCATCATTGACTTATCCTTTTTGCATTTTAAATTTTTATATTTTTCAAAAGCAAAAGATGTTCCAAAATTTATATTGATAAAAAGTAGAAGAAATAAAAAGAAATTTGGCGTAATTAACGCCAAATTTTATCCAAGTATCATAGCTCCAACTATGCCACCGATGATGAGTGGGATATTGAAAAATACAAATGTAGGCACACAAGTATCATATATGTGGTTGTGCTCACCATCAGCATTTAGACCGCTTGTCGGCCCAAGTGTGCTATCGCTTGCTGGGCTTCCAGCATCTCCTAGAGCTGCAGCGATACCAACTAACAAGATGATGGCTGGTATGCCAAAACCAAGGCTAACGCATAGTGGAACATAGATAGAAGCTAAGATAGGTATCGTACCAAAGCTAGTGCCTATACCCATCGTAACGAGAAGACCAATAAGAAGCATCAAAAATGCTCCGCCTATCTTGCCGCCAGATACCAAGCTAGCGTATTTTACAAGCTCGTCTATGCCGCCACTCTCTCTTAAGATAGTGCCATAACCTGCAGCAACTAGCATGATAAAAGCGATAAATCCCATCATAGCAAGGCCGTTATCCATGATTTTATCTACTTTTTTGTATTCGATGCCGCCAAAAACGACCATAACCAAAAGTCCAAGTAGTGCGCCAAGAGGTAGCAGCTCAGTATAAATTTGCACACCAAAAGCCACAACTGCACCAGCTAAAACCGCCCACTCTTTTTTAGTCATCTCAAGGCTTTTTGCGCGCTCGATCTCATCAAGCTCTTCTTTTTCAAATTTTGAAGTTTTATAAACTCTTTTTTTACCGTAAAAAAGTATGGCAAGGATAAGTCCAATAAGCATAGAAGCGCCACCTATCCACATAACAGAAGATATATCAGAAATAGATGTGGTTATGCCGTTATTTGCTAGCTCTTTTTTTAGGATATTGTGAAAAAGCAGACCAAAGCCAACGCTAAGGCTTACATAAGGTGCTTGAAGACCAAATGTCAAAGCACAAGCCACGGCACGTCTATCTATTCCCATTTTATTCATAATAGCAAGAAGTGGTGGAATCAAAATAGGTATAAAAGCTATGTGAACTGGGATTAAATTTTGAGATAAGCACGCTATAAATGCAATAGTTAGTATAAAAATCACTTTATTTGAACTAAGGAATTTACTCAAAGCATTTATCAAGATAGCAGTTAAATTTGTATTTGCGATGGCGGCTGCTAAAGCACCAAGTAAAATATAACTAAGCGATGTTTCAAGATTGCCTTGCATACCGCTTATAAGGCTTTGTGTAGTCTCTTTTAGGGCTGTAAAGAGGCTATCTATTCCACCTGCAATGCCACTTTCAAATCCACTAAATCCATGCTTATACATTACTCCCGCAACAAGAGCAGAGATAAGGATAGAAAGCAAGATGTTAAAACGCAATAGACAAAGTATCGTCATCACTAAAATGCTAAAAACAACTGGGTTAAATATAAGCATGAGCGTCCTTTTTGTGAGTGTTGAGAGATTATACAAATGTGTGGCTTATTAAATTTTAAAAAGAGTGGCTTAAGTGGGCTTGTGTTAAGATTTTGAGTAAATTTTAAAAGGAAAAAACGATGGATTTAGAGAAAATTTATAAAGAGGCTGGGGCATATTTAGAGGGACATTTTTTACTAAGCAGTGGCAATCACTCGCAGTTTTATCTCCAAAGTGCAAAGGTACTTGAAGACCCAGCTTTGGCTGGAAAGCTAGCTGATGAGCTCGCCTGTGTGATAGAGAAATTTGGCATTAAATTTGATAGCGTTTGCTCGCCTGCACTTGGAGGAATTTTAGCTGGCTATGAGCTAGCTCGTGCGGCAAAGAAGCGTTTTATCTTTACAGAGCGAGTTGAAAAGATAATGAGTCTTAGACGTGGTTTTGAGGTGAAAAAAGGTGAGAAATTTATCGTTTGTGAAGACATCATCACGACTGGCGGCTCGGCACTTGAAGCAGCACACGTAATAGAGAGCCTTGGCGGCGAGGTAGTTGGCTTTGCAGCGCTTGCAAATCGCGGCTTTTGTAAGGTCGCAAATTTAGACAATGAGGCTAAGCCAAATGCTAAACTGCCAAGCGATAAGCCATTTTTTGCTTTAGGAAATTTTGAGTTTGAAATTTATGAGCCTGAGCATTGCCCACTTTGTAAAAATGGAAGCAAAGCGATCAAACCTGGAAGCAGAGGCAATTAAAATTTAATACTATAAATATAGCTATCTTTCTTTTTTAAAATTGATCGATAGCTAAAATTTTTAGAAAGATCCAAAAATAGTACTCATAGAAAATTTTTAATAAAGATTTTACACCACTTCAACAAAAATTTATAGTTTAATTTTTAAAAGTAATCTGTCTTTTATATTGGTATGAATTATTTTTTAGATAATCTTATTTTTTAAGCTACCAAGTGATAATATCTGCTCAAAAAGCGAGATGAAGCTATGCAAGAATATGATATTTTAGACGTTTTATCAAACAAAAAGGTCCTTTGTCTTGAAGATGAAGAGGCGATTTTAAAAAATATTTGTGCTTCTTTGGAGCTATTTTTTGCCGAGGTAAATGGCGTAACAGATGGCTATGATGCACTTGAGCTAGCGATGAGCGATGCTTATGATGTTTTGGTGCTTGATATAAGTGTGCCAAATATCGATGGCCTAGAGATCGCTAAAAAAGTAAGAACCATAAATCAAAAAATTCCTATCGTGATCTTATCAAGCCACGTCGAGCAAGAGTATTTGTGGAGAGCGGTTGAGCTAAAGATCACAAGATATCTTGCAAAGCCATATGATAAAAAATCATTTATAAAGGCCCTAGAAGACGTTGCTTTAGAGCTTGTTGGACGTAAGCCGACTCTTAGGCTAAATGATGAAGTAGAATACGATTTTGGTAAAAAAGTACTTTATATAAATGGTGAAATTTCTCATCTAAGCAAGAGTGAAAGTAGGCTTTTAGAGTATTTTTTAAACAACAAAAATCAAACTATAACTTATGAACAAATTTTTGATTATATTTGGGAGTATGAGCAGCCAAGCAAAGAGGCGATAAAGACGATTGTAAAAGAGCTTAGAAGGAAGCTTGGCAAAGATGTGATTAAAAATTTATATGGTGTAGGTTATCTTTGTGAAATATAAATTTCAGCTAATCGTAAGTGTTTTTATCTTTGTTTATCTCTTAATATCCGCACTTGTTTTAAATTTTTATAATAATCTTGCAATGAAAGATGCCAAAAAAGAGGCGTATTATGTGCTTGAGAGCATAAATTCTGTAAGAGAGTACATTGCAGGCGTTCAGCGTCCGCTAATAGAGCAGCTAAAACATGATGGCATTATAAAAGAGGATTTTTTTGACGAGAGATTACTTTCATCTTCATATATAAGCCGTGAAATTTATAATATCCAAAAGAAAAAATACAATCTTGACTTTGACTACAAACTAGTCGCCATGGCACCTTTAAATAAAGCTCATAAACCAAATGAATTTGAAGCGCAGGTGTTAAGAGGCTTTAAAGAGAATAAATTTAGTGAGTTTTCAAAGATTATAAAAGATGAAAATGGCTCACAATTTTTTGTAGGGCTTCCTATAAAAAGTCAAAATACATCTTGCCTAGCCTGTCATAATAGCGAAAGTGCTCCAAAACAGATGTTGGATCGTTATGAAATTTCAAATGGAAAAATTTCTGAAGCAAGTGAGATGATGGCAATGCTATCTTTTAAAATCCCACTACGTGCCATTTTTTCTTACCATTTAAAAGAGGTTGTCATCATAATGAGCGCGATAGCCTTTGTATTTGGGATATTTTTGCTACTTGTTTATAAGATGCATAGGCGTGGCGAAGAGAGTAAAAGACAGACTGAGCAGCTAATGATACATCAAAGCCGCCTAGCCTCAATGGGCGAGATGATAGGCAATATCTCACATCAGTGGAAGCAACCTTTAGCTCAAATCAGCTCAGCTTTAATAAATTTAGAACTCTATCAGGAGCGAAAAAAACTTGATGAAGCAAAAATTTATGAGTTTATAGAAGAGACTAGCAAACAGATAAATTTCATGTCTGAAACGGTTGATGATTTTAAAAACTTTTTTAAGCCAAATACTTTAAAAAGGGAGTTTAGCGTAGAGGAAGTGGTAAATCAGACTATAAAAATTCTAAACGCCTCACTTAAGAAATATCAAATTGAAATAGAGATCGATATAAGAGAAAATTTTACGATTTTTGCAAATTTTAATGAAATAATCCAAATTTTAATAAATATTATAAATAACGCAAAAGATGCATTTAAACAAAGCTATGTAAAGCCAAGAGTAATAAAAATTTATACTTTCATAAAAGATAATCGTAAAAATTTATGCGTGCAAAATAATGCAGGAGCGATAAAAAATTCATTTTTAAAGGTTATCTTTGAGCCACACTTTAGCACAAAAGAGTCTGGCAGTGGGCTTGGTCTATATATGAGCCGGCTAATCGCTAGCAAAAATAACGCCCTAATCTTTGCTAGAAATGTAGATGAAAATAGTATTACATTTACAATTAGTTTCGAAAATTTATAATTTATTAAAATTCCCCCTTTTCTGCCCTTTTTTGGTGTTAGTATTATCAGTATGAAATCATTTTGATTTTAGGATAAAAATTTAAAGGAGGGCACATGAGAAATCTACAAAAAGCCTTAGCTGGTTTGCTCATGGGTGTTAGCATCTTCGCTTCACAAGCCTGTTGCGAAGAGCATAATATGCAGATGTCCGATAAAGCACGTGATGTTATCGCAAATCCTAAAGGCACACTGCAAAGTAGAGGTGTTATCTCCTTGCAAGACTACGTTGTAGAAGAGCAAGAGATGTATAACTGGTTATTTAAAAACCACCCTATTTTTACAAAATATGGTGGTAAAACCGTCGGTAAAATGGTCGTTCACGACCGTGGCTTAGAGTGGCTTGCCGAGGGACATGGCTTTGATATGTCAAAGCTTAGTAAAAGAGATGGCGGTAAGGGCTATAGTTCTATGATGTATAGAATTCCAGCCACTTCATCACTTCAGTTTCCTAACAAATTTGTAGGACCAGAAAAGTGTGGTGAGTGTCACCCAGCTCAGTATGAAGTGTGGAGCAGATCTCGCCACGCAACTACTATGCGCTTCCCTGGCGAGCACCCAGAGGTTAATAACAACCTAACTGAGCCAGTATTTGACAAAGATACCGCTTCTATCCTTCCAAAAGGTATCACTCCAGATGTTATCTACGCAACTGTTGGTCACTTAAGAACAAAAATGGGCTACGTTGATGCGTGGCTACTTCGTGGTACTTACTACGTTGAGGGTGGTTTGCTAAGAGATGGCACAGGTCAGATCGTAGCTGGTGGTAACCAATGGCAAAGAACATGGGCGTTAAATTTAGACGACGCAACTGTTAAAAAGATAAAAGAGCTTGTCCCAGAATTTCCTGGCACTCTTGAAGAGTATGGCGACAATGGCGGATATGTTAGAGGTCTAGCTTCATACGCCGCAAAACACAAAAAGTCGATGTTTTTCCAAGCGAACTCATCATATTGTGAAGTTTGTCACCCAGTTAAATTTGATTTCAAATCAAAAGCAGAATTTTACGCAGCACTTGGTAATGCCAAAGAGCTTCAAAAACACACTATCTCAAAAGGCGTAAGCTGTGAGGAGTGCCACGGAGCTGGCGGTCACCTTGATGGAGCTACAAATTTTAGAACATCAAACTGTGAACGCTGCCACCAAAGATTTAACTTTAGCCCAGATCTAGCTCGTGCTAATCCTCTTAATAACGGCAAGCTTGATCTCTCGCTTAGCTCTAAATTTAAATCAATGGGACCAGGATGTGGTTCTGAAGGTTCACAATCATACTTTACAGCTCACTACGACAAAGGTATGAGATGTGTTACTTGCCACGATCCACACGATAACACAGGTCCAGTTGTAGGTGATAAGAGTGTAACAGGTATGAACTATAACTCAGAGCAAGGCTATCTAAGCTCATTCTATACTAAACCAAAGATTAGAAAAGAGTGTAAAGATTGCCACGAGACTCAAGCATATATCGCATCTAAAGCAGATACTCACAAAGATAACACTTGTGCATCTTGCCACATGCCATTTATGATGAGTTGTGAGAATTTCTACGCTGTTCAGTTCCAAGACAACGCTGGCTTTGATACTCAAAGAAGATCTCACATCTGGAAGATCATGGTTGATCCAAAAGAGAAATCTCTAGTACCAGGCGATGCTGCTAAAGGTCCAAGAGATGCTAAAGATTGGCACTTTGAAAGAGATAAAAATGGCCATAACTACGTTGACTTGATGTGGGCTTGCGCTAGAACATCTTGGGCTGATAAAGATATGAAAGATACCAAAGGCTGCCACAGCCCAGTATTATCTGAGCTAAAACCAACACTTCACTTCAAAAACCAAAAACAAGTTTATGATGAAGTCATGGGATGGCAAACTCCAGTTAAGAATGAATTCTCTGAAGTTAAGATTGGTATTGAAGGACTTTACTCACTACTTGAGACTAAAAAACTTGATGCAAGTGATAAAGTAAGAGTTTATGAGCTTATCCAAAATGCTCAAGAGATCATCGATATGGTTGAAAAAGATGGTTCATGGGGTATGCACGGATTTAAATTTACTAAACAAAAACTCGATGCATCAAAAGAGTATATAAAAGAAGCTCAAAGAATTTTGAATAAAAATTTATAGCATTTAGGGGCTAGTTTTAGCCCCTTTAATCTTAAGGGTTTGATATGAAAAATAAGGTTTTAAAATTTACGCTACTTCTTAGCTTAAGTGCTTCTAGTTTGCTTGCAAATGTAGATTCAAATGAGTCTTATGCTATGGGAGCAACAAGTGGTGGATATGTTTTAAAAGGGTTACTTGAACAAAAACAAATAGGCATTAGCTACGATGCTGAGGCCGTTATCAAAGGTTTTAGTGATGCACTAAAAGGAGAGCTAAAACTAAGCGATGATGAGATAGCAAAGCTACTAAACAAAAGAGCTGAAAATTTAGACAAGATAGTAAAAGAAAAAGAAGCCGCCATACTTAAAGAGAATTTAAAGCAAGGCAAGGCTTTTATGGATAAAAATGCAAAAAATAAAAATGTAAAAACAACAAAATCAAAATTGCAATATGAAATTTTAAAATCAAGCAAAAAGGGAGCGACTCCAAAACAAGAGAGTATCATCATAGCAAACTACAAAGCTAGTTTTATCGATGGTAAGGTCTTTGATGAGACAAAAGAGGCTCCAGCTCATCTTTCTATGCTAAATTTGATCCCAGGTCTTGAAGAGGGCTTAATGCTCATGAAAGAGGGCGATAAGTTTAAATTTGTTATCCCGCCAGAACTTGCGTACGGCGATAGCGGCATGGAGGGCATACCTGGAGGCGAGACTATCGTTTTTGAGATAGAGCTTGTTAAGGTCTTAAAGCCAGGTGAGTTAGCCGAGGCTGCAAAGAAAATTCACGAAAAAGAACTAAATAAGGGCATTAAAAAGCCTCATTAAGATATAAAATGGAGTTAAAAATGCAAAATCAAAAAAATAGAAGAGCCTTTTTAAAAAGCATGGTAGCTGTGGCTGCTGGTGCTGGTGCGGCAAGTAGTGGTTTTGCTTTTAAGAGTGAAGAAAGTGTAAAAAAACCACACTTTGGTATGATATTTGACCAAAATAAATGTGTTGGCTGTACAGACTGCGAGATAGCTTGCAGAAAGGTAAATTTAGTCCCAAAAGGGCAGATGAGACTTTTTATAGAAGATAAGACTAATCCTAAAAATTTACTCGATAAAAGATTTGTAAGAATATCTTGTCAGCAGTGCGTCGATGCACCTTGTGTAGCTGTTTGTCCAACCAAGGCTTGTCATAAAGACGAAAAAACTGGTATACAAACTACAAATATAGATGATTGTATCGCCTGTAAATACTGCATCGTAGCCTGTCCATATGATGTGAGATATATCGATAAGGTTACGCACTCAGCTCAAAGCTGTAACTTTTGCGTAGATACAAATTTAAAGGACGACAAAGAGCCAGCTTGCGTAGAAGCTTGTAGATATGAGGCGATCGTCTTTGGTGATCTTAACGATGAAAATTCGCACATCAGTAAGCTACTAGCCGTAAAAGATAGCATAAGGCTAAGAGCAGAGCTTGGCACAAAACCAAGCCTTAGATATATTCCTAAAGTAAAAATGGGGGTGTAAGATGGATGGTGCATTAAATTTTACTGCAACATTTTCGCATGGAGTAGAGTGGGGCTGGCCGATCGCTGTTTATCTTTTGCTAGCTGGTATGAGTGGTGGAGCGCTAATCGCTGCTATACTTTTAAAACACTATAAAAAGCAAGAGAGCTTTAGCCCATTTTTTAAGGCTGCTTCGCTTTTAGCATTTGTTAGCATCATGCTTGGTATGGTTTGCTTGATAGCTGATCTTGAAAAGCCGCTTTTATTTTGGAAAATTTTGATTAATTATAATTTCACATCAGTTATGTCTATCGGTGTTGCTGGACTTTGTGTATTTATACCGCTTAGCTTTTTGATGTGCCTTTATGCATTTAATGATGAGATTTCAAATTTCTTAGCCAAAAGTTTAAAATCCTTTAGTGCTCTTTTTGCACTAATAATGAAAATTTTAATACCGCTTTATCCATTTTTAAGTCGTATTTGTCTTATTTTTGCTGTAATAATTTGTGCTTATACTGGATTTTTGATCTCAGTTTTGATTAGATTCCCACTCTTAAACACAGCTGTGCTTCCAGCTTTATTTATAGCTTCAGGACTAAGTGCTGGTATAAGTGGCAGTAGCTTGGTCGCAGCAGCTTTATTTAAAGAAGATCCACATTCAAGCGACCTTCATTCGCTTCATAGCGTAGAATTTAGCGTTTTGGGAGCTGAAATTTTACTCATTTTAATGCTTTTTGTATCGCTTTTACTTGGTTCAAGTTATCAGCAAAATGCAGCTGTTGCTTTTTATAGTGGCGTTTGGGCAAATTTCTTTTGGCTTGGCGTTGTGCTAGTTGGCTTTATTGTGCCTTTTGTTTTAAATTTTGCATTTGGCAAAAAAGTAGCTAGTCTAAAATTTAGCTTTTATATCAGTTCATTAGCGGCTGTTATCGGTGTTTTACTGCTTAGGGTGTTTATACTTTATGCGGGACAAACTTATAGCATCTAAGGCAAAGGCGAGCGATGAGAATTTTAAATATCTACCGCTTGTCTTTGATATTATTATTTATTCTTGCTTTTGGTGCAGGGCTTGCGACTTTTTTAGAAGATTTTTATGACACACAAACGGCTAGAGTGCTTGTTTATGAAGCGCTTTGGTACGAGTGTGTTATGCTTGCTTGCACTATTTGTTTAGCCATTAGTATCGTAAAAACCAAGATGCATAAAAAATTTGGCGCATTTTTAATACATCTTGCTTTTATCGTTATCTTCATCGGGGCTGCGCTTACAAGGTATTTTGGCGAAGAGGGCGTTATGCATCTTAGAACCTTGCAAAGCTCAAATGTAATGCAAAGTGTCAAGCCTTATCTTAGAGTCGAAATACTTGGAGAAAATTTTAGTTATCCATTAAAATTAAGCTTATTTGGTAAAAACGACATTGAGTTTAAAAATTTTATAGATGGCAAAGAAATTATAATTAACTTGCTTGGATATAAAAAAGATGAGAAAAATACTCCAGCTACGCTTATTTTAGAAATAAGCTTTAACGGCGAAAAAAAGAGTATTAAACTAAAAGGCGGAGCTGGATATGAGCTGGAGCCTAGTGTGCTAAGTTTTGGTGGGCAAGAGGTGAAATTTTACTTTAGCTCAAAGGCTTTAAATTTACCATTTTCATTAAAGCTTGACGAGTTTATTTTAGAGCGATATGCGGGGCTAAATAGTCCATCATCTTATACAAGTAAAGTAAGTATCGCTGGCAACAAGTACGACATCTCGCTAAATAATCCACTAACGATTGATGGCTATAAAATTTTTCAGTCTTCATACGATCCTGACGAGCTTGGAAGCGCTTTTGAGATCAGCCGCGATCCTGGCAAAATCCCAACTTACATAGGATATTTTTTGCTTTGCCTTGGCTTTGTGGCAAATTTATTTAGCAAAAAGAGCCGTTTTTTTAGGCTGCTAAATTTTATAAAAGGTTCGCAAATCGCATTTTTGGCTATTTTGCTTTTAAATGCTACTCCAAATTTTGCTAATGAAAATAATAAAAATTTAGACGCTCATGCAAGTAAATTTGCCAAAATTTTGACTCAAGCTGATAGCAGAATCGCTCCAGCTGGTTCTTACTCAAGAGCTGTGATAAGTAAAATTTCGACCAAAACTACGCTATTTGGGCTTAGTAGCGAGGAGCTAATGCTATCTTTTGCCATCTCGCCAAAAGAGTGGATGGACAAAAGGATAGTAAAGATCACAAGTGAGCGTGTGGGCGAGCTTTTGGGGGTTAATGAAAAATTTGCTAGTTTTAACGATGTTTTTAACGAAAATGGCGAGTATAAGCTGGCTAAATTTGTAGAAGCTGCAAATGAAAAATCCGCCTCAAAAAGAGATAAATTTGACAACGATGTCATTAAATTTGACGAGAGATTAAATGTCTTATATCTTGCACTAAAGGGAGAAATTTTAAAATTTATACCAGCTAAAAATGGCGATAAATTAACATGGCTAGGCGTAAATGAAGCCTTTGGCTCAAGTGAAATTTCAAGCGAGCTTAAAAGCGTTTTAGGCGCTTATATAGAAAATTTAAGCCTTTGTGTAAAAAATGGCGAGTGTACTGGGGCTGATAAGAGCTTGGAGAAAATTTCAAGCTATCAAAGAAGCACTCTAGGCTCCCTTGCGCCAAGCGAGGCAAAGGTGGAGCTTGAAGTGCTTTATAACCAAATGGAAATTTTTAAATTTCTTATATATTTTTACATGATCCTTGGGCTAGTTTCGCTCGCTCTTGGCTTTTATAGGCTATTTTCTGGAAAGAAATTTAGATTTGAAAAAGCGCTTAGCCTTGCATTTTATTTTGGCTTTGCGGTGCATTTGTTAAATTTAGCTCTTCGTGCTTATATCTCAGGGCATGCACCTTGGAGTGATGCCTATGAGAGCTTAGTGTATATCTCGCTTGCAAGTGTACTAGCTGGAGTTTTATTTTTTAAACATCAAAGCTTTGCTCTTGGAGCTGCTTCACTTTTTGCAAGTGTTAGTTTGCTTGTAGCTCATCTAAATTTTATAAATCCACAAATAACAAATCTAGTCCCAGTTTTAAAGTCATTTTGGCTTAGTGTGCATGTAAGTGTCATTACGGCAAGCTATGGCTTTTTAGGTTTTAGCTTTGTGCTCGGGCTTCTTGGGCTTCTTTTAATGGCTATAAAAAATCAAAAAAACGAGCAAAAGCTTAGCGAGCAGATAAGATACCTCACCGCAACTAATGAGCTAAGCCTCATCATAGGACTTAGCTTGCTAACCATTGGAAATTTCCTTGGCGGCGTCTGGGCAAACGAGAGCTGGGGTAGATACTGGGGCTGGGACAGCAAAGAGAGCTGGTCGTACATTACGATAATTATTTATGCCATTGTGCTTCATTTAAGATTTATTCCAAGATTAAAAAATATTTTTGCCTTTTTAGTAGCTAGCGTGCTCTCTTTTGGTTCAGTTATTTTTACCTATTTTGGTGTAAATTTCTATCTAAGCGGACTTCACTCATACGCAAATAGTGATGGATTTAGCGTTTCAAATTTACTTTATTTGATTTTAATGCTCTTAGCTTTGCTAATCGCCTTTGCTTATAGAGGTAAGGATATAAAAGAGATTTAGGAGATATGATGAAAAAGAGTTTGGTTTTATTGTTTGCTTGTTTGGGGCTATTAAATGCTGGCTATATCAAAGAGGCTTTAAACGCAAAAGAAGATCACAACAAGCTAGCACAAATTTATGAAGATGCTTGCGATAAAGAGAAAAAGGCATCAGGCTGCTACAATCTAGCTGTGCTTTACAGCAGAGGTGATGGCAACGTCAAAAAGGACGAAGCAAAGGCGGCGATGCTTTATGAAAAAGCTTGTGATCAAAACTTCTCTATGGCTTGCAGCAACCTTGGCTACGTCTATGAAAAAGGCAAAGGTGTGGAAAAAGACCTAGCAAAAGCAGTTAAATTTTATGAAAAAGCATGTAGCGACAACGAGGGTTGCACGGAGCTTGGCTTGCTTTATGCAAATGGCGCCGGCGTGACAAAGGATCTTAAAAAGGCAAAAGAGCTTTACGAAAAGGCTTGCAAGGCAGGTGATGGCATAGGATGTAGCAATCTCGGCTATCTATATGCGCAAGGTGAAGGTGTCGAGAAAGACTATGCAAAAGCCAAAGTAAACTACGAAATGGCTTGCGCAAACGAAGCTGGCATAGGGTGTGATAATCTTGGCTTTTTATATGTTTATGCACAAGGCGTTGATCAAAACCTCACAAAAGCCACAAAACTTTATGAGCAAGCGTGTATATATGGATATGAAAAGGGCTGCAATAATTACGCTATCATGCTAGCTGAAGGTAAAGGTGTGAAAGAAGATGTAGAAAAAGCGCGTGAAATTTTTACTAGAAGCTGCAAAAATGGCTTAAAAGAAGCGTGCGAGAATTTAGAAATTTTAGGAAAGCATTGATGCTTGATAAAGTTAGCCCAGTGGCATTTAAAGCTTATAAATATAAAAATAAAAAATACTAAAGGAGATAATTATGATTTTACGTTCTATCTTGAGTTCAGCACTACTAGCAACCATACTTTTTAGTGCTTCTACAAATGAACAAGCCGTCAAAATGAAACCGATGTTTCAAAGCGTGGATCCTAGCAAGGCTACACTAGTAGGAAATGGCGAGGGCAAGGAGTACTGCGCCGTTTGTGGAATGAATTTGGTTAAATTTTATAAGACCAATCACGTATATAACGGCAAGCAAGTAGCATCACTCCACTGCCTATACGAGCTAACAGAAGGCAAGATCCCAAGCGACGCACAAGTCGTTGATACTAAAAATTTAAATTTGATCGACGTAAACAAGGCATTTTACGTAGTTGGTAGTAGCGTCAAAGGCACAATGACTAGAAATAGCAAATATGCCTTCTCAACCGAGGCTGACGCAAAAGAATTTCAAGCAGAAAATGGCGGCGAAATAATGAACTTTGCTAAAGCTTACGAGATCGCTGGACAGGATTTCGAGGGTGATAATAAAATGATAAAAGCTAAACGTGAGGACGGCGTTTACGCACATGGTAAGGAATTTTACGAGGCAAACTGCGATAAAACTGATCCAAAAAGCTTTAAAGCTATCTCTGAGCTAAAAGCTCATCTTAAACAAGTATGTGACTCAAAAGAGGCCAGCAAAGCTCCAGAGTACGACAAACACCTACAAGCTGCCGCTTTGTATCTATGGGACGCTCCGGCAAATTTAGGTACTAGCAACCAAGCCTCAAAAGCTAAACAAGAAATAAAAAAACCTGAGAGAATAGTCGTACCAAAGGGCACAAGATGTGCGGTATGTGGCATGCTTGTCAAAAATTCTCCATGGGCGACACTCATCAAAGCAGATGGCAAGGATTATTATTTTGATGGTGTAAAAGATATGGCGCAATTTTACTTTGCGGATGGCAAAATGAAAGATGCTTATGTGAGCGATTATTACACGCTAGAAAAGCTTGATGCAAAAGATGCGTTTTATGTTCACGGCTCAAACGTTTATGGACCAATGGGCGATGAGTTTATTCCATTTAAAGACGAAGCAAAGGCAGAGAGCTTTTTAAAAGATCATGCTGGCAAAGGTGTCATAAGATTTGACGAGATAAAGAATTTTATCGGTAAATAATGTGAAATTTCTAGTTTTTTTGGCGTTATTTTTTGGACTTTCTTATACGCTTTTAGCGGCACACTATCTTAGCTTTGATCATAAAGCAAAGCAAGATGAGCTAAGAGAAATTTCTAAGATAACAAGAGCAAATGCTGCTTTTAGTTTTAACCAAAAGGAGCAAAAAGGCTTTGTCTATGATAGGTAAAAATTTTATAAACTACGCCGTGGTTCTGCTTTTTAAAGATAGGAAGGATCACCTTTTTAGCTTTTGCCTCTTTGCACTCATTATCTTTGTGCTAAGCTCGGTACTTTTCATCTCTGGATCGATCCAACATGATCTTATAAATTTAGTAAAAGATAGATCAAGTATAGTAGTGAGTGCATTTCGTGCTGGCAAAAATGATCTCATGCACCCTGGCTATATCTACGATATCTCGAAGATTGATGGCGTAAGTGATGTAAAGGGTGTAGTTGATGGAGAGTACTACTTCGTGCAAAAGCGTGTTTGGTTTCATCTATATGAAGATGATAGCTTAAAAGAGGATGAGATGATCGTCGGAGAAGGTGTCAAGGCAGCGATGAATGAACTTTACTACGATGAGAGCTTTAATTTTCTAACTGAAGAGCGCATGATACCAGTAAAGATATTAAAGACTATGCCGGTACAAAGTGGTTTAATCTCAAATAACGCTATATTTTTGCATCCAAATACGCTAAGAGCTATCTTAAATTTAAAAAATGAAGAGTATACAAAGCTCTACGTTGAGGTACCAAACACAGATGAGATCAGTGAAGTAGCTTTAAAGATAGAGAATTTATATCCAAATTCTTTCGCTCTTAGTATAGAAGATGAAGTGGCTAAGGTTAGGCACCTTTATTATTATAAGGGTGGAATTTTTATGAGCATTTACGTTAGTGTTATGCTTATATTCTTTGTCTTGCTTAAAAACCAAATTTCACTCGCCTATGGTAGTAAAAAGCGTGAAATAGCTATTTTAAGAAGCATTGGTTTTTGTATAAAAGACATTATATTTTTAAAATTTATACAAAATTTTATCGTTAGTGTTAGCGCTTTTTTACTCGGTGTTATGCTGGCTTATCTCTTTGTTTTTGTATTAAATGCTCCACTTTTAAAAGGGATATTTTTAGGTGATGAGCTTTTAAATTTTACAAATTTCACGCCTATTTTAGAGTTTGACAAGCTCTTTTTGATCTTTGTTTTTGGTGTGATACCATTTTTGGCGTTTGTACTCATACCTTCATGGAGAGTAGCAAGTAGTGACATAAATGAGGGGCTAAAATGATAAATATAAGAGGTGTTAGCCTAGTTTATAACCAAAACAAACAAAATGAGTTTTGTGCTTTAAGAAATATAAATTTAGATATTAATGACGGCGAGCTAGTAATACTAAAAGGCATTAGTGGAAGCGGTAAAAGCACCCTACTTTCTCTTATCGCCCTACTTCAAAAGCCAACTAGTGGAGAAATTTTGATAGATGGCACTAACATTGCAAAGCTACCTGATGCTTTTTGCTCTGAGCTTAGACACAAAAGACTTGGACTTATCTTTCAAAATTTTAACCTCATTGAGGGGCTAAGTGTATATGAAAATTTACTAGCTCCATTTGCTCTAACAAATTTCAAGGCAAATGTGCGAGACGAGATGATAAAAAAGGCTCTAAGCCTCGCAAATATCGCTCATAAAAAAGATGAGAACGTATCAAATTTAAGTGGTGGTGAGCGTCAAAGATGTGCGGTAGCTAGGGCTTTATCTATGGATGCTGACATCATCTTGGCTGATGAGCCAACGGCAAATTTAGATAGACAAAATGCACGTGCATTTTTAGACTTGCTAGAGTCTTTTAAAGCTCTAAAAAAAAGTGTTATTGTCGCTACTCACGATAGCATTTTTGATGAGCTAAGTGCAACAGATAGGGTTGTCAGCTTACAAAATGGAGAGATAGTATGAGTGTCTTTTTATCAAACGCCGTTATTGCCTTTTTGTTAGCGGAGTTTGTACTGTTGGTTTTGATGAGTATTTCGCTCTTTTACGTCGTTAGGATCGTGAGGTCGTGGGACTATAATGCACTAACATCGCTTCAATACTCGCTTGAAAAGCAAAACTATCTTGTAAATACGATCTTACTTTTTTGCGTCTGTATCAAGATCGTATTGTTTATATTTTTTGCACTTTGCCTAAATGAACTCTCTGATATTGTGCCCGGTGCCATGTGCTCAGCTGGCGTGATTGGCTCAAATAAATTTGGTGGCATATTGATGCTCACTAAAATTTTGCTGATCTTTGGGCTTGGTATTTGGCTGGTTATAAATAAGCTTGACTTGCAGGCTCTAAATTTCCCTTATCTAAAGAAAAAATACGCCATTTTTATCTGCCTTTTTGTCATGATACTACTTGAGCTTGGTATAGAAATTTCGTTTTTTTACAATATTCCACTAAAAGTGCCGGTCTTTTGCTGCTCTGTCACTTTTCAAGCTCCAAAGCTACCATTTGGCTATACAAATTTTGGCTTAGTAAGCGTCTTTTTTGTGCTATTTTTTGTCATTTTGGTGCTAAATTTCTTAAAGCAAAGTATGGCGAGCTTTGTGGCAAATCTGTTGTTTTTGGTGCTTAGCTACTATGCCATCACCTATTTTTTTGGCCTTTACGTTTACGAGCAGCCGAACCATAAATGCCCATACTGCATGCTAAAAGGTGACTATTTTTATATTGGCTACCTCATCTGGGGCAGTTTGTTTCTGGGCGTTTTTTACGGTCTTATGCCATATCTTGTTGAGATCATCACAAAGACAAACTACTCACATAAGCTTAAATTTTCATCGATCTGGCTAGGCGTTTGCGTGCTGATATGCTCGCTTTATGTACTCAAATACTATTTGTTAAGAGGATTTTTATTTTGATAAAACAAATTTTTTCTTTGTGTTTGTTGGCTCTAGTTTTAGCCGTGCTTGCCTATAATGCCGACATAAGTGATGATAAAATTTTAGTTTTAAATAATGGCAAATCAGAGCCGATTGAGCAACTTACGCCAAATAAATTTATATGTTATGAGAGTAGGACGCTTATCGCTGATAACAACGACACAGCCCAGGCAATCATGCCAAATGGCGACATCTACTTTTTTAACGACATCACAAATTCTTTCATCTGGTATATGGCGCAAAAGAGCAAAGATAAGATCAAGCTATATGTCTATTCAAGAGATACGAATCGCTATATTCTAGCGCAAGATGCCTGGTACTCAAGGGTTGATATAACGCCGATGGGATACGGCATAGGGGCGTACGAGTTTCACACATATGGCATAAACGACAACTATTTTAAAGAAGTCTTGTTATACGCAGCACGTGGCGAAACGCTGCTAAATCCATATATAAACATCTTGCTTTCAGAAAATAAGATATAAATTTATGTAGCTCTAAATTTGCTAGAACCCTGTTGGATTATTTTTAGTATTAAAGGCCTTTTTTTTGTTTAACTTTTTATAAACGTCACACCCTGGTTGAAGCCCTAATTCGCAAGCCTTACCAAAATATTCTTTTTCGGTGCGATATTTTGTCTTAATCCTTGTTTATTTTCATATATAACTCCTAAATTAAAGCAACAATCAATATTTCAACTATCATAAGCATTTTGCTATTGCTTAGTTGCTTTATCATAAGTCACCTTTATTGTGCTTCAAGTCTAAGCTCAAAAAGATCCTCGCAAAAGCCAGTGGTTAGCAATATCACAGATAAAAGAACAGCCTTTTTCATTTTTTCTCTATTTTGCAAATTCGTAGTTATTGTGGTTTGGCTTGCCTCTTTGTTGGAGAAATAAGCCTGATGTTAGTATCTAATGTTATTAACCTTTAAAAAGTCTCTTAGGTCTTCGTATTCGCTGTTTTCGAAGTAGCGCCATTTGCCAGGCTTTAGCATATCAAGGCTAACACGTCCAAAGCTAACCCTTTTTAGATCCATTACTTCAAGGTCAAAGTATCCAAAGAATCGGCGAAGCTCTCTGTTTTGTCCCTCGTTGATAATGACCTTTAGCTTTGTGTAGCCACCGCTTGAGCCAAAGATTTTGTAGGCTAGAAATGGCTTAAATTCCATTGATTTTATAGTGGTTTTTGCATGTGCGCCTTTGGTAGCGTCCTTGGCGAAAAAGCCATTTGTCATCGCCTCAATTACCTCTTTTGTCACTTCGCCTTTTACTTTTAGATAGTATTCGCGCTCTAAGTCGCTATTCATGAGCGCTGTGGCGATTGCTGGAGCGTCAGTTAGTAAAAGTAGCCCTTCACTTGCATAGTCTAAGCGTCCTACGCTAACAAATTTTGCAAATTTCTTATCTAGCGTATCATAGATCGTCTTTCGTCCGCGGTCATCTTTTTTGCTAACTAGTTCACCCTTTTGTTTATGATAGACGATAACAGTAAATTCCTTTTTTAGCTTTATCAAACGACCATTTATACGTACTTTGTCATCTTCATCCACGCTTGTGGCAAGGTCGCTAACCACTCGTCCTGCTATGCTAACCTTACCAGCTTTTATCAGCTCATCTGCCTCACGGCGTGAGTAGTTTGTGTTATGTGAGATGAATTTATTTAGTCTTGTTTTTTCCATTTTTATAGTCCTAAATTTGCAAGGTCGTGGATGTGTAAAACACCTACAGGTACGCCATCTTCCACAACGGCAAGAAGCTGAATTTTATATTTTTCTATCAAAGCTAACGCATCCACAGCTAACATTCCCTTGTCGTTTATCTCTTTTGGATGCAAGGTTGCAAATTTCATTGCTGGCTCGTCTAGGTCAAAGTCCTCTCGCATAAGTGCACGTCTAAGGTCGCCGTCGCTTAAAATAGCATCTAACACACCATCTTTATCGACGATTAGGACCGTGCCAAGCTTGCCATGTGTCATAGTATCGATCGCTTTTTTTAGGCTCGCATTCCAGCGAACTATCGGTAAATTTTCGCTTATCATCACATCTTTGACCTTTAAAAATAGCCTCTTGCCAAGGCTACCGCCTGGATGAAAATTTGCAAAGTCCTCTTTTTTAAAGCCTCGCTTTTGCATCAAACAAACAGCTAAGGCATCGCCAAGAGCTAACGTTAGTGTAGTTGATGCTGTTGGGGCAGCGTTTAGTGGGCAGGCCTCTTTCTCTACGTCAATGCCAATAAATGCATCGCTAAATTTACCAAGTGAGCTTATTTTGCTCCTTGCCATGGCGACGATCTTTACGCCAAAGCGCTTTACGTGAGGCAAAATTTTTATAAGCTCATCGCTCTCGCCACTAAAGCTAATGGCTAACAAAACATCATCCTTTTCTATCATGCCAAGGTCGCCGTGCATAGCCTCTGTTGGATGCAAGAAAAAGCTTGGCGTGCCAGTACTTGCAAGCGTGGCAGCGATCTTTGCACCCACGTGACCACTCTTGCCTACGCCTGTGACTATTACCTTGCCCTTTGCGTTAAATATCAAATTTACAGCATCTTCTATCTCTAAGTTTTTGGCATGTCTTAAAAGCTCGTTTGCTTCTATCTTTAAAACTTCGGCTGCGATTTGGTTGATTGTTTGCATAAATTTCCCTTACATTAGATAGATAATCGGTACGATAGTTGGGTACTTTTTGACCTTTCTAAAGATATGCTTTCTAATCACTTGACGCACTTGTGACTCGAGCAGTCTGCCATCTTTTAAAAGCTCCTCTTTGACGTTGCTTAAAAACTGCGTCAAAATTTCTTGCATCTCTTTGCTAAACTCCGCATCTTGTTTATTGCCCACAAGGCCGTAGCTAATGACACGAGGCTTGTTTATAAGTTTTGCACCATGACGTGAAATTTGAGCGATTATCATGACGACACCTGCTTCAGCAAGGTTTTGTCTATCGATGACGACATCGTCTGAGATTTGTTTATTTATTTGATTGTCTATGAAGACTTTGCCGGTTTTTACCGTTTTTACACGTTTTAAGTATTTTTGACAGATCTCCATTTGATCGCCATCGCTCATTAGATATATGTTTCTCTCGTCTACGCCGCAGCTTATAGCTGTCTCTTTGTGCTTTGCGATGTGGTTGTATTCGCCATGTACTGGCAAGAAAAATTTTGGTTTTATAAGACGTAGCATCAGCTTTTGCTCTTCTTGTGCCGCGTGACCGCTGACGTGGATCTCGCTAAAGTCTTGATAAGCGACACTTGCGCCTGATTTTATTAGGAAATTTAATACAGTTGAGATACTGCTTTCATTGCCAGGGATCGCCTTTGAGCTGATTATTATCTGATCGGTTGGTTTTATTTTGATGTATTTGTGTTCATCAGTAGCCATGCGGTAAAGCGCGCTCATCGTCTCACCCTGAGAGCCTGTGGTAACGATCAGCACTTCGTTATCTTTAAATTTGCCAACCTCGTTAGCGTCGATAAAAATTTTCTTATCAAGCTTGATATAGCCAAGCTCCATTGCAGTATATAAATTTCTCTCCATTGATCTACCGATGACACAGACTTTGCGGTTGTATTTTAGCCCCCACTCGATCGCTTGATAGACGCGGTGGATGTTGGAGCTAAATGTACTCATTATGACGCGACCTTTGGCTTTTGAGAAAATCGCATCAAAGGTTTTGCCTACGCTGCTTTCGCTTTTAGTAAAGCCCTCTCGATAGCTGTTCGTACTATCGCTCATGAGGCACAGTACGCCGCGCTCGCCGTAGTATGCGAGCCTGCCAAGGTCAGTTGGATAGCCATCTATCGGCGTATGGTCGATCTTAAAGTCACCCGTATGTATGATAGTGCCAGCCTTTGTCGTGATGGCTAGCGCGCTAGCGTCGATGATAGAGTGAGTTATATGTATCCACTCAACCTCAAAGTCGCCTATTAGATATGGCTTTCTTTTTTCGACAGAGCGGAAAAGTGAGCGCTCCTGCTTTAAGCTGTGCTCTTCAAATTTATTATTTATCATACCAAGTGGTAAAGGCGTGGCGTAAATCGGAAATTTAAACTCTTTGTAAAAATATGGTACTGCACCGATGTGATCCTCATGTGCGTGAGTAATGATGACACCTTTTATCTTATCTTTTATCTTGCGTACGTAGTCAAAGTCCGGGATGAGGATATCCACGCCGTGCATACTCTCGCTAGGAAAGCTCATACCGATATCAACGATGATAGCGCTGGTTTCAGTTTCAAAGACGGTCATGTTGCCGCCGATCTCGCCAAGACCGCCAAGTGGAGTTATGCGAATTTTATGTTCGCTTGAGTTTAGATACTTCATCGGCTCCAGACGAAGCTCGTGAACAGCCTTATTTGCCATCATTGCACTTGCGATATCTTGCTGCCACTGCTCATTACCGTTTAGTTTTGCAGGTAAATTTTTCTTTGGCTTTTTAGCTTTTTTAGGCTTTTCTTTTTGTTCTTGCGTTTTGGTTTTTGTTTCTTGTGGTTCTTGTTTTTGCTCTTTTGGCTTATTATTTTCGCCGTTTTTGTTTTGATTTTTATTATTTCTTGGCTTTTTTGGGCGAGAATTTTGGCTCTTTGGCTCGGCGTGCGTTTCAGTTTCAGCCTGCTCTGCTGCAAAGAAGTTATCTATCACGCTTTTACTTGCCAGTGAGGTTTGCTCGGTAGTTTCACCCTCTTGTTTTGGTTTATTTTTTGGTCTAAATCTTCGTCTTTTGTTGTTTTTACTTTGGTTAGTTACAACTTTCTCTTCGTTTTTGTCGTTCATTATCTTCCTTTAATCTTTTAAATACTTTTAGATAAGAATCGACATCTAGCTCGTGTGGACGTAAATTTTGAGCTAAGTCTAGGTCTTCAAAAATTTCTTCTAACGCTTTTTTGTCGAAATTTATGGATAAATTTTTCAAAAGCGTCTTTCTTGGCGAAGCAAACGTAGCTCTTAAAAATACTTTAAAAGCCTCGTATTGTTTCGCATCTTTGAAAAACCCGTCTTTACCAAAAATCTTTTTTGTTTTTTGTAGTTTGATGACTGAAGATGTGACCTTTGGAGGTGGATTAAAAAGCTTTGCATCCACGTCAAACAAGAGCTCACACCTGCCTTGCAGTGATGCGAGGATAGATAAAGCGCTAAATTCTTTATCCTTGCTCTTTGCACTAAATTTAAGAGCAACCTCTTTTTGTATCATCACAATAAGCCCAAGGCATTTTTCGTCATCTATCGCATTTAGTATCATCTTCGTAGCAACGTAATAGGGTAAATTTGCGACCAAAAAGTAGTTTTCGCTACTTAGTCCGCCTTCTTGTTGCCACTGCTCTAATGCATCTTTACAAAAAAGTTTTAATTGTCCATTTTGGATCTCATTTGCAAATTTGGCCTTTAAAATTTGAAACAGCTCACAATCTATCTCAAAACAGGTTGTCTTGTAAATTTGCAAAAGTCTAAATGTCAAATCACCTAAGCCAGGCCCAATCTCAACGACGTTTGCTACGTCATTGGGTATCGCTTGGATGATCTTATCTAGTGTCGCTTTGTCTTGTAAAAAATTCTGTCCAAAGTGCTTTTTTGCCTTTATCATAGCCACGATATTAGCCAAAAATTACTTATACAATGATTACAAGTTTAGTTTAATCATATATAAAATGGATTATAATCACTAAACAATAACGAAATAGGGCATAAATTTGAGCAAAGCAAATACCTTAAAATACTTTTTATTATCACAATATTTAGACCCAAAAACCTTAGATGAGCCGAAAAAGACAAATACCAAATTTAAAAAATCAATAGACCTTGAGATCACAAATTTTGATGAGAAATTTATGCAAATTTTAAGGGCATTTGATAGCTTGCTTTTAAAAAATGGTATAGAAATTTCAATTTATGGCGGCATTTTTGAGACTGACTTGCTTGCCCTTGCGATATCAAAGCTAGCAAAGGTGAAATTTGAAAAAGAGAAAATTTTAGAGGAGCTGCGCTCTGAGCAAACTAGCTTTGATAAGGCATTTTGCTATAAATTTAAGCTTACTGGCGATTTGATATTTTGTAAAGATGATCAAAATTTTGCTTTAAAAGATGTAAATTTAGATGATGATTTAACTCCATTTTTTACACCAAACTCATCTAATGATCTTTTCATCTCAACAGCTCCTTGGGCAATGGCTCGCCTAAATCATCTAAAAGAGATAAGCCAAAGCGACTTTAACAAAGAGTGTGAGCGCATAAAAGATAAGCTCTCTATCTATAAAGAAAAAGTGAGGCTTAGTGAATACGTAAAAGCGGTGCATGAAGAGCTAAAAAACTCTCTTAAAACACCATTTTGTAAGGATATGATCAGGCTTGAGATAAGGATAGTTGATTCAAATTTTAAAGAGAACGACACCCTTTTAAATAGCTTTTTTATAGATGATATAAATTTGCTTATCAAATTTTACGAGTCAGGCAGGACGCACGAGCTAACGGATCAGTTTTTGGACGAGGGCAGTGAGAATAAATTTGAAAGACTTGATGTAAGAGATGAGCAAAATAAAAGGTTTGTTAGAGATTTTTTTAAAGCAGAAGAGTATCCAAGATCGGCTTTTGCTAGCGATTTTGCTTTAAATTTCTCGCAGCAAATGGCACTAAATAACATCATAGAGAAATTTAAAGAGGGTAACGGTGGGATTTATAGCGTAAATGGCGCTCCAGGCACTGGCAAAACTACACTTTTAAAGGACGTGATGGCTGAAGTCGTCACACTTAGAGCGATGAAGCTCGCACAAATGAGTAGACATGATATCTTTGCACCAGTTCGAGATAGTAGCGATAAGGTGCTTTATTTTACTCTAAATAAAGAACTTCAGGGCTACGAGATGATTGTTAGCTCTTGCAATAACGGTGCGGTTGAAATTTTAAGTAAAGAGCTTAGCCAACTAAAAAGCATCGGTAGTTACGCAGGCGAGATTGATTATTTTAAATTTATAGCCACAAGGCTTCTCTCGGCCGATGAAAAGACAAATTTTGGAGAAAAATCTTTTATCTCAAAACCTGCATGGGGACTTTTTTGCATACCTCTTGGCTCAAAGCAAAATAAGTCAAATTTTGTTTTCAACGCGATTAATGGCGTAAAGATCGAAAAAACACATAGTCAGTTTGAAGATATTTCAAAAGAATTTAAAGAATTTATAGAACAAGATGGCTTTTTAATGGGGCTTGGCAAGTATTTGGCTACTAGCGAAGGAGTTGATGATTACGACGAGGCAAAGGAGAAATTTAATCAAGCCCTACATGAAGTAAATCTACTTTTTAGTGAGATCAGGATCAAAGAAGAGGAGCTAAAAAGTATAAATAGTGAGCTTATAAATATCGATAAAAGACTTGATAACTATAATTCAGCAAAGCAAATAGATGAGCTCTTAAGGCCACTAATAGATGAGCTGGATTTGAGCAAAAATGAGCTAGAGCAAAAGGCTACGGAAGCTAACGAGCTAACAAAGCTTATCGGACAAAATGAAATTTTACAAGAGTATCTAAGTGCGCCTATAAAGCCATCATTTTTTATTTTCCAGCAAATTTTAAAGACGCAAGCTTTTGAAAAATATAACAATGAAGCGCAAAAAGTTAGTGAGATAAATCGCCAAATAGCTGAGCAAAATTTGAAAGCAAGCAAGCAAAATAGTGAAAATAAAGAGAAGAATGAAGTAAAATTAAACGAACTAAAAGCTCAAATAACTCAGCTTGAAGAGAAAATTTTAGAACTTAATACCAAGATAGACCATCTAAACAAGCTTAATGATGACTTTATTAGACGTCAAAAATTAATTGGCAGAAGCGAAGAACTTGATAGCTTTTTAAATGGTAGTTTTAATCAGAGTAATGAAGATATGCAAAAGAGTATGCCATTTATGATGGAGCGTGATCTTGATGAGAAACCCCACAAGACGAAGCTTTTTAAGGCAAGAATTAAGCTTTTTAAAGAAGCGCTTAATCTGCATAAAGCCACTATCTTTGCTTGCAAAGAAGCTGTTAGAACAAATTTACGAGCTCTTAGCGTTGTATTTAATGATGAAAAAATGGCTGAGAAAAACGGGCTTGAGGCTAAAGATAGACGTGAAATAATAAAAGGATTATTTTTACTAACGCCAGTTGTTAGTTCTACTTTCGCATCTTTTAATAATACCTTTAAAGAGCTACTAAATGGCGATATAGGTTTGCTTTTAATAGATGAGGCAGGGCAGGCAAATTTAACTAACGCATTAGGTGCACTGCTTCGTTCAAACATGGCTGTTGTAGTTGGTGATCCACTTCAACTTGAACCTGTTGTAACATTGCCACCAGCTTTAAATAATGCTATTTTGCGCTACTGTGATGCAAAGGATGAGTTTAATCTACTAAAATCATCAGTTCAACTTCGAGCCGATAAAGTACAAAATATTGGTACATATATAAAAGGAGAGGGTAAGTCCATTTGGGTTGGTTCGCCACTTATCGTTCATAGAAGGTGCGCCAACCCTATGTTTAAAATTTCAAACGAGACAACATATGATGATATGATGATACTTGGTAGAAGTAGTGAAAGTAAACTTAGTGACCCTAACATCAAAACAGAATGGATTGATGTTAGTAGTGATGAATGGATAGGTAATTATAATAAAGCCGAAGGCATGATCGTTAAAGGGCTTTTAGATGGTAAGCTAGCCAAGCTAAAAGATAGTGTTAAAATAATAACACCTTTTAAAGATGTTTGTAAAAATTTAAAAGGGGCTGGTACCATTCACACCATGCAAGGCAAAGAAGCTGATGTTGTTATCTTTGTTCTTGGCGGTGCTACAAAAGGTGCTAGAGCATGGGCTGCTAGTACGCCAAATTTACTAAATGTAGCACTAACAAGAGCAAAAGAGGTTATTTATATAGTTGGTAACCGAGAAAATTGGTCTAATTTGCCATATTTTGAGGTAGCTGCTAGAAAAATAGATAAAGGACAGATTTGAATCATTTTGCAAAACGCA
Source organism: Campylobacter concisus (assembly GCF_002092855.1). Taxonomy (NCBI): domain Bacteria; kingdom Pseudomonadati; phylum Campylobacterota; class Epsilonproteobacteria; order Campylobacterales; family Campylobacteraceae; genus Campylobacter; species Campylobacter concisus. The sequence goes on along the minus strand of NZ_LVLC01000030.1, from coordinate 156,122 downwards.
TAATCCCATGCCTTGATGTAAAAGATGGCAGAGTCGTAAAGGGTGTAAATTTCGTAGGACTTGTCGATGCTGGAGATCCTGTCGAAATAGCTAAAAGATACAATGACGAGGGTGCTGATGAGCTTTGCTTTTTAGATATTACAGCCTCTCATCTTGGGCGTGATACGATAGTTGATGTCGTAAAAAAGGTCGCAAGTAAGCTTTTTATCCCACTAACAGTTGGTGGAGGCATACGCACGATCGATGATATCTCTCGCCTTTTAAATGCTGGCTGCGATAAAGTAAGCCTAAATTCATCAGCTATACAAGAGCCAAATTTGATTGATGAGGCAGCTAAGAAATTTGGCTCGCAATGTGTCGTAATTGCGATCGATGCTAAAAAGATCAAGAATGGTTATAGTGTTTTTATAAATGGCGGCAGGATCGATACTAAAAAAGATACATTTGCTTGGGCAAAAGAAGTTGAGTCGCGTGGAGCAGGGGAGATATTGCTAACCTCTATGGACAATGACGGTGTCAAACAAGGTTTTAACCTTGAGCTAACAAAGGTATTTAGCACGCTTTCTATACCAACTATTGCAAGCGGTGGTGCTGGTAAGATGGAACACTTTAAAGAGGCTTTTGAAGCCGGGGCTGATGCGTGTTTAGCTGCTTCGATATTTCACTTTGGCGAAATCGAGATAAAAAAGCTAAAAGAGTATCTCAAGGCAAATGGTATTGAGGTTAGGCTCTGATGTTAGTTATCTCTGCTGGAAAAAATGAAATTTTTGACTTTGCTTTGCCAATGGGTGTGGGGCTAGTTGATATGGCGATAAATTTGACAAAATTTTTGCAGAAAAGATCGTGTATGGGATTGGATGAAAAGAGTATAAATTTAAAAAATATCGATCCGCACTATCTTGCAAAGATCGAGGCTAAATTTGCAAACTCATCAAATCCAGAGCTGCAAAATCTAAGCCAAAATTTGTCAAAAAATCCTGAACGAAATTTATACCAGATGCCAGAAAAGATAGTTTTCGTTGGCTCAGCTGGTCTTTATAAAGATGGTGAAATTTTACAAATTTATGAAAGTTCAGTTGGGGCAAATATTGAAATTTCTAGTATAGAAAATAGATCTTATTCGCCGATTGAGTATGAAATTTCTTCTATAGTTTCACGTGGAACTATCAAAGCAAATTCGTCAAATTTTATAACGACTGATAAAAATTTAGCTCATAAGATGTTTGGAAAGGGCTATTTTTTAGAAAATATGGAGTTTTATTCTGTTCTAAAAGTAGCTCAAATTTTTAAAATTCCAGCTTATGGAATTTTCGTAGCGACAAATTTTTGTGATAAAAATGCACATGCTGATTTTATAAAAAATCACGCAGAGGCCAAGAAAATTCTAACAAAATATATAAAGGAAAATATGTGATAAATTTGCTTGATCTTAGTATTGATGAACTAAAAGAGTTAGTTTCTCCACCATTTAGAGCAACACAAATCTACGAGTGGATATATAAAAAAAATGCAACCGAATTTAGCCAAATGCTAAATTTACCTAAAGATATGCGTCAAGATCTGGCTGAAAAATTTTATATCGATCCTTTAAAATGTGTAAATTTTGAGCAAAGTAGTGATGGTTCGATCAAGTATCTTTTTGAGCTAAAAGATGGGCTAAAGATAGAGAGTGTTTTGCTACCGATGAAAGAGGAGATTAGTGATGAGAATGGAAAGATTAGTCGCCATGCTCGCTATACGGTTTGTGTTAGTTCGCAGGTTGGCTGTAAAATGGGATGCGCTTTTTGTCTAACAGCAAAGGGCGGGCTTGTTAGAAATTTGACTGCTGGCGAGATTGTGGGACAAATTTTATGGATAAAAAGAGAAAATAACATACCATATGAGAGGCGCATAAATGTCGTTTATATGGGCATGGGTGAGCCACTTGATAATCTTACTAATGTTAGTAAAGCGATCAAAATTTTAGCACTTAACGAGGGTCTAGCCATATCGCCACGTCGTCAAACAGTTTCAACTAGTGGCCTTGGTAGCCAGATAAAAAAGCTTGGCGAGATGGATCTTGGTGTGTTATTGGCCATATCGCTTCATGCTGTTACTAATGAACTTAGAAGTCGCCTGATGCCGATAAATAAGGCGTATAATATCGAGGCTGTTATGGATGCTGTTAGGGGATTTCCTATCGATATGCGCAAACGCGTGATGTTTGAATACCTTGTTATCAAGGATTTAAACGATAGCGTGAGTGATGCCAAAAAGTTGGTAAAATTACTTCATGGCATAAAAGCGAAGGTAAATCTTATATATTTTAACCCACATGAGGGCAGTGAATTTGGACGACCTGAGCTTACCAGCATGCTAAAATTTCAAGAATATCTAAGAGATCACGGTATTACTTGCACGATCAGACAGAGTAAAGGGCTTGACATAAGTGCGGCTTGTGGGCAGTTAAAACAACGCAATGAAAATGCAAAATTTAAAGCTATTTCCAGCGATAAAAATTTAAAAATACATTCGCTTGAAGGTAATAGTAAAGCCAGTATGAGTTAAAATGAGTGCACTTGATATAGCCGAAATAGTCTTTGTTGCTGTTGTGGTTTTACTTGGACTAGGGCTTATTTTAAAAGTTTTAAAAGATGAAAAAGATAGGCATAAATTCTAAGCCTTAACATCAAGATAAAGCCTAGCTCTCATAAAGAAATAAAATGGAGTGTTAATTACATAAACTACAAAATTATCATTATGGTATCTAAATGCGATAAACTTTGTCAAAAGCAGGTAAAGGTTTATGAGAAATAGAAATTTATTAAAAAATTTTAGACTAAAGTAAACCTTCTTTTGCAAATCTATAAAACTCGCTTTCAGCGTCAAATTTACTTTTTATGGTGTAAAAAATTTCATCAAATTTAAAAGAAATTTTATCTGAGTGAAGCAAGAGCCTTTTTGCTCCAGTTAAATTTATCCGTTCACGCTCGCTCATCTCTTTGTCTAAAATTTTCTCGATCTGCGGACGAGACAAACCATAAAGTGGTTCGCCAAGGATCTTGTGTTTCACATGAAACAAATGCAACCGAATTTGATGCTGCCTGCCAGTGAGTGGGATAGCACGAACCAAAGTCGTATCGATGTCGTCAAAATATTTGATCGGCAAAATTTTAGTCACCGCACTCTTGCCATTTTCACAAATTTGCATTCGCATTTTCACATCGTCGTAGTTGTTCGCTAGATCCATCTTAGCATCGATAGTAAATTCTCGCTCGATCTTGCCTTGTACCATCGCGACGTAGCTTTTAGAAACCTCTCTATTTTCAAAAATTTTCTTTAGTTTAATCGTAGAATTTCTATCTTTGCCCACGACTATCACGCCGCTCGTCTCAAAATCAAGCCTATGTGCCACGCTCGCATCTCGTCCAAAAAGCGTATAAATTTCATCATTTAGAGAGTACTCACAGTGTCTGCCATTTGGGTGGCTCAGCACGCCACTTGGCTTGTCAAATACCGCAAAGCTCTCATACTCAAAGATTGGTTTTAGTCCCTTTGGCTCCGCCTCATAGTCGATCAAAAAAACATTACCGCACAAAATGGCATTTTTCTCACTCACGACACCACCACATATCAGCCTACCTTTATCTATGAGGCGTTGCGCTTCTCTCATGCTAAAGCCAGTTTTCATTAAAATTTCATACGCTTTTTGTTTGTTTGCAGTGGCAATAAATTTATTTACGTAGGGCAAGGTAATCCTTTTAAAAAAGAGCGAGCCATCTTAAGCACAAATTTATAAGTATATAACCCACATTTCAGCACGGATTTTATATAATCCAAACTTAAATTTTATAAAATTATACGATGTGATTTTTGGCTTTCAAGGCTAAAATTTACTTTTATGATAAAGAAAAACTAATACAAAAAGGTTCAACAATGGTCGAAAGATACTCGCGCAAAGAGATGGCTGATAAGTGGAGTATACAAGCAAAGTATGACGCTTGGCTCAAGGTAGAAAAAGCTGCCGTTAAAGCTTGGAATAAGCTTGGCTTCATAAACGACAGCGACTGCGAGAAAATTTGCAAAAACGCTAAATTTGAAGTGGCTCGTATCGATGAGATAGAAAAGACGACAAAGCACGACGTCATCGCATTTCTAACAAGTGTCAGCGAGAGCCTTGGCGAGGAGAGCAGGTTCGTGCACTACGGCATGACCTCAAGCGACTGCATCGACACAGCTGTCGCCCTTCAGATGAAAGAGAGCCTAGAGCTCATCATCAGCGACGTTGAAGAGTTCATGCAGGCAGTCAAAAATAGAGCAAACGAGCACAAGCACACGCTCATGGTCGGCAGAAGCCATGGCATCCACGGCGAGCCGATAACTTTTGGCCTTGTTCTTGCTATCTGGTACGACGAGATTGCAAGGGCGCTAAAGCTCATCAAAGATGCAAAAGATACGATCAGCTATGGCAAACTCTCAGGCGCTATGGGAAATTTAGCCCACGCTCCGATGGAATTTGAAGAGCTAACATGCGAGGAGCTCGGTCTTAAAGCTGCCCCAGCCTCTAACCAAGTGATCCAGCGCGACCGTTACGCACATGTGGTAAGCGCCATCGCAGTTCTAGCTTCTACTTGTGAGAAGATCGCAGTTGCTATTAGGCACTACCAAAGGACTGAAGTTTACGAGGCAGAGGAGTATTTTAGCCCTGGACAAAAAGGCTCAAGCGCGATGCCACATAAGCGCAACCCAGTCCTTAGCGAAAATATCACCGGCCTTTGCAGGGTGCTACGCTCATACGTCACGCCAGCACTTGAAAATGTCGCTCTTTGGCATGAGCGCGACATCAGCCATAGCTCGGTTGAGAGATTTATCCTGCCAGATATGTTTGTCACGGCTGATTTTATGCTGGTTCGCATCAAAAATTTGATAGCAAATTTAGTCGTATATCCAGAAAACATGATGAAAAATTTAAATTTAACAGGCGGACTAGTCTTCTCGCAACGCGTGCTTTTGCAATTACCTCAGCGTGGAATTTCTAGAGAGGATGCCTACAAGATCGTTCAGCGCAACGCCATGAAGGTCTGGGCAGACTTGCAAGAGGGCAAAAAAGCGATCGATGAGCAAGGTCACAGCCTATTTTTACAAAATTTGCTAAACGATGAAGACCTAACTAAGAGCCTTAGCAAAGATGAGATCAAAGAGTGCTTTGATTACAACTACTACACTAAAAATGTAGATAGAATTTTTGTCAGAGTTTTTGGCAAGTAATTTAAATGCAAGAAGCAAATTTATGCTTCTTGCTTCAAGATGTCGCTTCAAAAATTTTTACAATCATTTTAAAATAAGATCAAATTTTTTAATTTTTTTAAAAATAAAATATTATTTTTTGAATTAAATTCTATATCAAAAATCACTTTTTTAACAAAGAGAGTTTTTATCTCCTTTTGGATAAAATCCCAAATTAAAATTTAACATGGAGAGGTATTTTTGAAAGTTATAAAACGTAATGGCAGAACCGAAGAGCTTGATATAAGTAAGATCAAAAAATACACAAACGAAGCAGTTCTTGGACTGAGCAATGTAAGCCTTAGCGAGCTTGAGGTAGATGCGAAAATCCAGTTTAGGGACATGATCACGACTGAGGAAATTCAGCAGACTCTTATAAAAACAGCAGTTGATAAGATCGACATCGACCGCCCAAACTGGACATTTGTTGCTGCAAGGCTATTTTTATACGACCTTTATCACAAAGTATCTGGCTTTAACGGCTACAATCACCTAAAAGACTACCTAGTAAAAGGTGAAAAAGTAGGTCGCATCATCCCTGGGCTAAAAGAGAAATACGATCTTGAAGATCTAAACACCTATATCAAGCCTGAGCGTGACCTTCAGTTTGCATACCTTGGTATCAAGACGCTTTATGATCGCTATCTTATCAAAGACAAAAATGGTATGCCAATCGAGCTGCCACAGCATATGTTTATGGCGATTGCGATGTTTCTAGCGCAAAACGAGCTAGATAGTCAAGGCTGGGCTAAGAAATTTTACGACCTTATCTCTAAATTTGAAGTGATGCTAGCCACCCCAACGCTCTCAAACGCAAGGACTACACGCCACCAGCTAAGCAGCTGTTATGTAGGCAGTACGCCCGATAATATTGAGGGAATTTTTGATAGTTACAAAGAGATGGCTCTTCTTTCAAAATTTGGTGGCGGCATCGGCTGGGACTGGAGCAAGGTGCGTGCGATGGGCGGTAGCATCGATGGACACAAAAATGCAGCTGGTGGTATCATTCCATTTTTAAAAGTGACAAACGACATCGCAGTAGCGGTCGATCAGCTAGGCACTAGAAAGGGCGCGATTGCCGTTTATATCGAGCCTTGGCATATGGACGTAAGTGATTTTCTCGATCTTCGTAAAAATTCAGGCGAAGAGAGACGCCGTGCACACGAGCTTTTCCCTGCGCTTTGGATAAACGATCTATTTATGAAACGCGTTAAAGAAAATGGCCGCTGGAGCCTCTTTGACCCAGCTCAAGTAAGCGACCTTTGCGACCTTTACGGCGAGGAGTTTGAGAAGAGATACTTAGAGTATGAAAACGACGAAAATATCCAGAAAAACACCATTCTTGCAAAAGAGCTTTGGAAGAAAATTTTAACTAGCTATTTTGAAACGGGCATGCCATTTTTATGCTTTAAAGACAATGCCAACAAAGCAAATCCAAACGACCATGAAGGCATCATTAGAAGCTCAAATTTATGCACCGAAATTTTCCAAAACACAGCGCCAAACTACTATAAGATCAAGATCACTTATGAAGACGGCGGCGAGGAGCTATTTGACGAAGAAGAAGACGTCACCGTAGATAGCGGCATAACTAAAAAGGCCAAAAAGCTTAGCGCGCTTGATAGCCTAAAAGGCAAGCAAATTTTCATCGTAGAAAAAGAGAGCATCGAGGGCAAAACGGCAGTTTGCAACCTTGCAAGTATAAATTTAAGCAAGATAAACAGCAAAGAGGACATCGAGCGTGTCGTGCCGATAGCTATCAGGATGCTTGATAACGTTATAGACCTAAATTTCTACCCGCACAAAAAGGTAAAACACACAAACCTTGCTTCTCGCTCGATCGGCCTTGGCGTCATGGGCGAAGCGCAGATGCTAGCTGAGAAAAACGTAAAATGGGGCAGCTATGAGCATTTGGCGCTCATCGATAGCATAATGGAAAACATAAGCTACAACGCGATCTACGCTAGCTCAAATTTAGCCGTAGAAAAGGGCATCTATCCAAAATTTGAAGGCTCAAAATGGAGCAAAGGCATCATGCCGATAGACACTGCAAACGAGAACGCAAAGGCGCTTTTAAACGATAAAGGCGGGCTATTTGACGAAAATGTCTGCGACTGGGACAAGCTAAGAGAGAAGGTCAAGCGTGACGGCATGAGAAACGGCTACCTAATGGCGATCGCTCCAACTAGCTCGATCTCGATCCTTGTTGGTACTACTCAGACCATCGAGCCAGTCTACAAACGCAAGTGGTTTGAGCACAACCTAAGCGGTATGATCCCAAATGTCGTGCCAAATTTAAGCCCTGAGACGTGGCAGTTTTACACGCCAGCTTACGAGCTTGATCAAAGAATTCTTATAAAAGCAGGCGCGATTCGCCAAAAGTGGATCGACCAAGGTCAAAGTCTAAATATTTTCATGAGCTTAGACAAAGCAAGCGGTGGATATCTAAGTGAAATTTATACGCTTGCATGGGAGCTCGGACTAAAATCAACCTACTATCTACGCTCTGAGTCACCAGACAGCGAAAAGCTAAACGACGTAGCTGACCGCTCAATCGAATGTGAGGGGTGTCAGTAAAGAACTTTTTACAATAAGATGTTTGATTTGTTTTCTTATTTTGGAGTAATAAGGCTATGAAAGTATGGTTGTTGTATTTTATAAAATATGTTTATAGAATTTTAAAAAATAAAGATACTTATTCTATTCTTGGCAATATTGCAACTATTATTGTTGCAATAACCGCCATATACGGATATGTTTATACAATCAAACCAACATTCGAAATTAAAATGCTAGAAAAACAAGTAACTATATTAAATGAAAAAGAACAAAATATTACTGTTGAAAATCAAAAAATTAGCAAAGAATTATTAAAGAAATCAAATGAACTTAATACGACTAATATTAGAATAGCTGAACTTAATAAGAAAGAAAACGATCTTAAAAACACCAATAATGCCTTAATTAAACAAATGGAAGAATATGAAAAAAATATACAAGATTTAAGAAGTAAAGAAGTGGTTTATAAACAAAATTTAATAGACTTAAAAAAATTATATACCAATACAACGATTGAATATATCTCCTATAAAAGCATGTTAACCGATTTATTTGATGATGGAAATGTATCTAATATTTTTAAAATAAAAAATATTAACAATATTGATCAAGATTTAAAAAAATCTCTGATATTGCCTATTGATAGAATAAAACAACAACTTAATAAATTATATGAATATTTAGGCAATGCTAAAAGTAGCTCAGAAAAAGATATTTATGAAGATATAATCAAAAGATATTTATCTAATATGAAAAAATATCAAGAAAACTTGTTTATTCAAGAACCTGATTATAAATTATGGAAAGATAGTTTTTTAAAAGCAGTAGAGACAAAGCAAAAATTTGTAAATATATGTAAAAAAGATTATGAAAAAGAATTTATAGAAATTAACATAAAAAATAGTAATTGGAATGATAATGATTTAAAATATATGCGAGAAAGTGGTGAGATAACAAAAGCAGTAGAAAAACATAGCGATTGTGAAAGGAATATTAACTTTCATATAGAATATTTATTTTTTGAAAAATGGTTAGAAAATCAAAATATTATTTCAGACATAGGGTTTGATATGTTGGATCTTGTATATGGAAAAATAGATATAAAACAGTTAAAATCTCATAAATTATTATCTCCACCAAGTGAAGCAGATATGGAAAAGTATATTCTGAGTATCTATAAAACTAAATAGTTGAATTGCTAATCTAATTAATATAATGAATTTAACAAAAGTAAATTAGTTGCCTCTATTAATTTTGTCTAAATTTAAAAACGTATTAGCTAATGTAAATGTCTCTATCTATAAATTTCTGAGATTATACCCAAATAAGCTTGATTGACCTGCAAAATTCTAAATCTACTATTTTAAAAACTAAAATTAAAATAATTATTTAAGTAAAAATAATCAAATTTTAGTTTAAAATGCTAAAAATACGCAAAAATATACTTAATAAAACTCTCTAAAATTTTATATTTTTTGATAAATATTATTAAACAAAATAAAATAAGTTTTCTATATTTTAAGCTTTTTTGTCCTATACTTTTAAACTCCATATCAAAAAATAATCAGAAAAGAGCAAGTGATGCGTGAAATTTTAAAACGAGATGGCACAAGGCAAGAATTTGTAGCATACAAGATAGTAGATGCTATAAAAAAGGCATTTGCCAGCGAAAATAAAGCTTATGACGAGCAAGTTTTTACAAATGTAGTCCAAGATATCTTTCAAAAATCAAGTGCGATAACAGTCGAAGACATCCAAGATGCGATAGAAAAAGAGCTATTTGACGGCGGACATTTTGAAGTTTTAAAGAGCTTCATGCTCTACCGCCACACGCACAAGCTCCAACGCGAGCAAATTTTAGGGCTAAACGAAGATACGACCTATATAAACTCAACCCAAACGATAAATGAGTATATAAACGGCACCGACTGGAGAATTTCTGCAAATTCAAACACAAGCTACTCAAACGCAGGCCTTATAAACAACACCGCTGGCAAAGTTATCGCAAACTACTGGCTAGACGCTGTTTATAGCAAAGAAGAGGGCCTAGCCCACAGAAACGGAGACTACCACATCCATGACCTTGACTGCCTTACAGGGTACTGCGCTGGCTGGAGTTTGCGAGCCTTGCTAAATGAGGGCTTTAACGGCGTTCGTGGCAGAGTTGAGAGTAAAGCACCAAAGCATTTTAGAGAGGCACTTTATCAAATGGCAAATTTCTTAGGAATTTTGCAAAGCGAGTGGGCTGGCGCTCAGGCGTTTTCTAGCTTTGACACCTACCTTGCGCCTTACGTTTTTAAAGACGATCTAAGTGATGCTGAGATCAAAAAGGCGATCACTAGCTTTATTTTTAACTTAAATGTACCTGCGCGCTGGGGACAAAGCCCATTTACAAACGTAACCATCGACATCACTTGCCCAAGCGACCTAAGAGATCAGATTCCAACGAGTGATGATATACACCTCTTTACGAATGTAAAAGATGAGAAAATTTTGAAAAAAGCAAACGAGCGTGGCAGAAAAAATTTGATCGATATGACCTACAAGGACTTCGAGCCTGAAATGGCACGCATAGATAAGGCATTTTATGAGGTTTTAACAGCTGGCGATAAATGCTCGCAGCCTTTTACATTTCCAATACCAACGGTAAATATCACAGAGGATTTTGACTGGGATAGCGAAGTAGCGGATGTGCTCTTTGAAAATACTGCCAAAATGGGCTCAAGCTACTTTCAAAATTTCATCGGCTCACAATACACTTATGACGAAAATGGTAACAAGATAGAAAACGAAAAAGCCTACAAGCCAGGACATGTCCGCTCTATGTGTTGCCGTTTGCAGCTTGATCTAAGAGAGCTTTTAAAACGAGGTGGTGGTCTTTTTGGTAGTGCTGAGATGACAGGCTCGATCGGCGTTGTCACTATAAATTTAGCTCGCCTAGGATACAACTTCAAAGGTGATAAAGTCGCACTTTATAACAGGCTTAGCTATCTTTTAGAACTTGCTAAATCAACACTTGAAAAGAAGCGTAAATTTATCCAAGAGATGTATGACAGAGGGCTTTATCCTTATACGGCTAGATATCTAAAGCACTTTAATAACCACTTTAGCACGATAGGTATAAATGGCATGAACGAGCTTCTTAGAAATTTCACAAATGACAAGGAGAATATCTCAACAAAATTTGGACGTGATTTTGCTATTGAGATGGTTGAGTTTTTGCGCGATAAGATAAGGACATTTCAAGAAGAAACTGGAAATTTATATAACCTTGAGGCGACTCCAGCTGAGGGCACAACATACCGCTTTGCCAAAGAGGATAAAAAGCGCTATCCAGACATCATCCAAGCAGGTGGCGGGGAGAATATTTACTACACAAACTCAACCCAGCTTCCAGCAAATTTTACAGATGATGCTTACGAGGCACTTGATTTACAAGATGATCTTCAGACTTCATACACTGGTGGTACAGTATTTCACCTTTATATGAAAGAAAGGATCAGCTCACCTAAAGCTTGTAAGGAACTTGTAAAGAGCATAATCTCAAATTATAAGCTTCCATACATCACGATAACACCAGTATTTAGCGTTTGTTCAAAACATGGCTACATTGCTGGAGAGCATGAATTTTGTCCACTTTGTGATGCAGAATTAATAGAGAAAGAGAAAAACAATTCCAAATAAGGAGAGGAAATGACAGAAAAAGAAATTTTAGAAAAAGTGCAAGACAAACGCACAAAATGCGTAGTCTATACTCGTGTTATGGGTTATCATCGCCCAGTTGAGAGCTTTAACCTTGGTAAAAAAGGTGAGCATAAAGAGCGTATTAAATTTGATGAATACGCAAGTTGCTGCAAAAGATAATCACCGCAGCTAATAAAAACATAAAAACTCAAATAAAAAAGGCACAATCTTCTGTGCCTTTTAAATCTCAAAAGGTCCATAAATTTGCATAAAGTCTTTAGTATAACGCCATTTACTACGCTTGATTATCCAGACAAAGTGGCTGCGGTAGTTTGGTTTGCAGGCTGTAATATGAGATGCGTGTATTGCTACAATATAGAAGTTGTAAATTCAAATGGCAATATAGAAATGGATGAGGTTTGTAACTTTTTAGACCGCCGTATAGGTAAGCTAAATGGCATTGTCTTTAGCGGTGGCGAATGCACGGCAAATCCTTTGTTTTTGAAGCTTGCAAGAGAGGTTAAGTCAAGAAATTTTTGCCTAAAGGTCGATACAAATGGCTCTCATATTGAGATTTTAAAAGAGGCGATAGGCGAAGGGCTGATTGACTATATCGCACTTGATTTTAAAGCGCCAAAAGAGAAATTTACGGGCGTAACTGGCTCAAATTTATATGAAAAATTTATTAGCACACTAAAATATCTGCTTGAGATAAATTTTGATTTTGAAGTAAGAACAACCGTGCATGCAGATTTTTTAGATGAAGCAGATATTTCTTTGATGTCTGAAATTCTTTATGACCTTGGATATAGAGGCAATTATTATTTGCAAAAATTCCTTAGCACAGGTGAAAATTTTGGAAATTTAGTTGATGCTAAAAGTAGCTTTGATCCGAAAAAAATTATCTCGAAACTTCCTATCAAACTAAGAAACTTTTAAATTTCTACTCATTATTTTTAACAAAAATTTTTGCTTTGCAAAACTATAATCATTAAAACTAATAAGGAGAAACTATGCAAAATTTTAGCTTTTTAAACCCTACAAAAATAGAATTTGGCAAAGACAAAGAGCAAAATATCGGCAGATATATGAAAGAATTTGGCGTTAAAAAGACGCTTATCATCTATGGCAGCGATAGGATCATAAAAAATGGCCTTTTTGATGTGGCAGCAAAGAGCCTAAGTGCAAATGGCATCGAGTTTTGCAAGATAGGCGGCGTGAAGTCAAACCCAGTGCTAAGCAAGGTAAATGAGGCTATAAATTTAGCTAAAAAGCAAGGTGTCGATAGCGTGCTAGCCATAGGTGGTGGCTCGGTGCTTGACACGGCAAAGGCTGTGGCTACTGGAGTTAAATATAACGGCGATGTTTGGGACTTTTTTACCGGTAAAGATCCAAGTGAAGCACTTATGATATTTGACATCATAACGCTTGCAGCAACTGGCTCAGAGATGAATGGCGGCTCGGTCGTCACAAACGAAGCCACAAAAGAGAAATTTGCCATGCACGGCGCTTGTCTTTACCCAAAAGTATCGGTGGTAAATCCGCTTCTTCAAGCAAGCGTTAGCAAGGAGTACTTGGTCTATTCAGCCTCTGACATCATCGCTCACAGCATCGAGGGCTACTTTACGGCGAGCGTTCAGCCTGAGATCATAAATTTATACATCGAAGCAAACATCAAAACCGTCATGAAAACGACTGAAATTTTACTAAAAGAGCCAGATAATTACGATGCTAGAGGTGAGTTTGCCTGGGCTGCTACGATGGCGCTAAATGGCTTAACTTACGTTGGCACAGCCGGCTACTCATATCCAAATCACATGATCGAGCACGCCATAGGCGCGGTAGTTGATTGTGCGCATGGAGCTGGTCTAAGTGTGGTGATGCCAGCTTGGATGAAGTGGTATAAGAGTAGAAATTTAGAGGCATTTAAGCGTTTTGGCAAGGAAATTTTTGGCGTGAATGACGCAGACGCAGGCATTGAAAAGCTAAAAGAGTGGTTTAGCAAGATCGGCACGCCAACAAGCCTTATTGAAATCGGAGTCGATGATACAAATTTAGATGAGATCATAGCGCTAGTTTATGACTACGCAAAGGGCAGGGGCTTGGAGCAAATTTATACAAAAGAGGCCATAAGTGAAATTTTTGCCTTAGCGAGATAGAATTTATCTAAATTTTACAAAGGAAAGATATGAAAAAGATCGCCCTTATAGCTGGAGCTAGCGGTGCTTTGGGAAGTGAGATTTTAAAAAATTTATGCGAGAGTGAGTACTACAACAAGGTTATCGCCCTTGCTAGGCACGAACTAGAATTTACTCATGAAAAGCTTGAAGTAAAAGTAATAAATTTTGACGAGCTAAAATATGAGGTGCCATTTATCGCTGATGACGTCTTTTGTGCACTTGGCACGACGATGAAAGTGGCAAAGCACAAAGAGCAGTTTTACAAAGTCGATGTGACCTATCCGATAAATTTCGCCAAATTTGGCTTGGAGTGTGGGGCAAAACGCTTTGTTTTACTCTCGGCCGCAGGTGCTAGCAGAAAGTCAGGCTCGTTTTACCTAAAGGCAAAAGGTCAAGCAGAAGCAAAGATAAAAGAGCTTGGATATAGCTCATTTCACATCGTTAGGCTGCCACTTATCGAGGCTGAGAGAAAGGAATTTAGACTTGGCGAGTACCTGGCGATAAAGGCGTTTAAATTTATCCCAAAAGGCTTTTTTGACGAGTATCGTCCGATGAAGGCGGCTGATATCGCTAAAGTGATCGTGCAAGTAGCGCAAGATGACCACAGCGAAGGTGTCAAAATTTATAGTCCTATGGAGTATGCGAAGTGAAAAGATATATCGCCATCACTGGAGCAAGCTCAGGCATAGGAGCGGCCGTGGCAAAGGCATTTGCAAGGCGCGGGGAGAATTTGATCCTTATTGCAAGGCGTGGCGAGCTTTTAGAGGAGCTAAAAAGCGAGATAGCTAAATTTTCGGGTGTTGATGTCGTTATAGAGATTTGTGATCTCTCAAAGCAAGAAAATGCCCTCTTGCTTTGGCAAAATTTAGAAAAATATGAGCTAAAAGCACTTATAAACAACGCCGGTTTTGGCGACTACAACAAGGTCGGCGAGCAAAATTTAGACAAGATCACACAGATGATAAATTTAAACATTATCTCACTTGTCACGCTCTCGACGCTCTTTACAAAAAAGTATAAAGACAAAGATACACAGCTCATCAACATATCCTCGATAGGCGGCTATAAGATCGTGCCAAACGCCGTCACATACTGCGCTAGCAAATTTTTCGTAAGCGCCTTTAGCGAGGGACTTTACCACGAGCTAGCACAGGACAAGCAGGCAAAGATGCAGGCTAAAGTCCTAGCTCCAGCTGCCACAAAGACAGAATTTGGCATGGTAGCAACTAGCAAAGAGAGCTACGACTACGACAAAGCGTTTAAAAAGTATCACACGAGCGAGCAGATGGCGGAGTTTTTGCTTCGCCTTTATGATAGCCATTACTGTGTTGGCTCGGTCGATAGAGATAGCTTTGAGTTTAGCCTAAGCAAGCCAAAATTTGACTACGCGATCAAATACGAGCCAAAAGATAACTAGGCGCTAAAGCCCTGGTAGCCTACGCCAAGGCTAGTAAAGCAAAAAAAGTAGGACAAAATAAAAAGGCAGATCATGAAAGGCGTTAGAGTTGCTATTTTAGGGGTTTGTTTAGTAGGTGCTTGCTTTGGAAATGAGCTTAAATTTGACGAGAGCAAGTTTGAGCTAAAAAGCATGCAAGTTGGCGATAGGATGCTTAAATTTAGAGCTTATGAGGGCATAGTCTATGTGGCAAAGCCAGTTAGCGACTATCAGGTCTTAAATTTTTATGTGCCAGAGGGTAAATTTAGCGACCAAAAAGGGGCTATTTTTATGCCAAACGCTATCGGCGGCTATATGAGCGCAATGCCACCAAAGCCAGAGCTTCAAAACGAAAAGCCAAATGCCACTCTTGAAGCACTTCTTAGAGGTTATGTCGTGGCAAGCGTTGGCGCTAGGGGCAGGACGCTAAAAGATGGCGAGAAATTTATCGGCAAAGCGCCAGCTGCGATAGTCGATCTAAAAGCGGCCGTTAGATATCTTAAATTTAACGACAAATTTATGCCAGGCGACGCAAATAAGATCATCTCAAACGGTACGAGCGCAGGCGGCGCGATGTCGGCACTTCTAGGCACGAGCGCTTGCGCAAAAGAGTATGAGCCATATCTTAAAGAGCTAGGCGCTGCAAAGGCGGACGATCAAATTTATGCCGCTTCAGCTTACTGCCCTGTTACAAATTTGGAGCATGAAGACGAGGCGTATGAGTGGATGTTTAGGGATTTGGATAAATTTGAAAGTATTGATTTTTCAAGCTTTGATGCGAGCACTTTTAACGACAGAAACAAAAAGCAAAAGACTATCAAAGGCGAGCTAAACGCCACGCAAAAAGAGCTCTCGCGCGAGCTAAAGAGTAAATTCCCAGCCTATCTAAACTCGCTAAATTTAAAAGACGCCAAAGGCCACGTGCTAAGCCTTGATGAAAACGGCGAGGGCAGCTTCAAAGAGTATATAAACGCCCTCATCTCAAGGGCATTTACCGCTACAAAAAGCAGCGACAAAAACACGCTCACGCCTAAATTTATCACGCTTGATACTCAGGGCTGCTCGCTTGGATATACATTTAAGCTTGAAGACTTCATCGCCTCGCTAAAGCGTACCAAAGCGGTGGTTGCCTTTGACGGACTTGCGCTAGAAAATCCTGAAAACGACCTCTTTGGAGACAGCAAAACTCCTGCAAAGCACTTTACTAAATTTGCAAAAGAGCGAAGTGGTGGCGAGATGGCGGAGGCTGGCGTCATAAAGATGATGAATGCGATGAACTACACGAAAAACAAAGAGGGGGCGAAATTTTACCGCATAAGGCAGGGCACAAACGACACCGATCTGGCTCTTGCCGTGCCTGCTATGCTCGCACTCTCGCTTAAAAATGCTGGCAAAGAGGTTGATTTCGAAGCGGTCTGGGGAGAAGGACACGGTGGCGACTACGATTTAGACGAGCTTTTTGCTTGGATGAAAAGAGTGGGGCAAAGATAAATTTAAGGAGATTTGATGATAAAAAAGCTATTTTTACTAGCGATTTTGGCGGCTTTTGCCTTTGGGGCGGAGGCGAAAGTGAGTTTATACGAGCTGCTTTCAACGCCAAATAACAAGAGCTTGCTGAGACAGCTTGGTAGGGAAAATGTCCTTAGCTCAAAGAGCGAGCCAGGTACGCAGGCGATCTTTTTTATGAGTGCAAAGAGTAAGCCGGAACTGTTTTATGTGTTTGAGTTTTACGAGGACGAGGCGGCTTATAAAAAGCATATAAGCTCAGCGCATTTTAAGAAATTTGCAAGCGCAAGCGCTGAAATTTTAGCTAGCAAAAAGGCTATCAGCGTGAAAAAGAGGGCTGCTTTTTCTAAAAATTTAACGCCAGAGCGCCTAAAAGATGCCTACTTTCACATCACAAATTTAAGCCTTAAGGCAAAAAGCGATGCGAAATTTGAAAAGATCATCAAAAAATATATGCAAAAAAGCGTAGATGACGCTGCATTTGCGCAGTTTGCCTTTAGTCAAAAAGAGGCACCTAATAAGTGGATCTTGGTTGAAATTTACAAAGACGAAGCTAGCTTTGAGAGCTACCGCCACAGTGAAAACTACAAAGCTTACGCCAAAGAGCGAGCTGGGCTAATAGATGAATTTGACGGCTTTGGTCTCAAAAACGAGACCTCATTTAGTAAGATAAAATTTTAGGAGATGCTATGAAGAAAATTTAACTTTTTTGCGCACTAGCACTCATTAGTAGCACGGCTTTTGCCCTTGATAGGGCTGGATGTGAGAGTTTAAAAGATGTGAAAATTTTAAACAATGAAATCATAGATGTGGGGTCGAATGAAAGGGCGAAGCGCCAAAGAGCATGTTAGCAAAAAGTAGGACCTACGCTGGCAAGGAATTTCTAGTGTGTGCGTATCCAAAGGTGGCTACATACGTGGGTGCAGATACGAGCAAGGCAAGTAGCTTTGTTTGCAAGTAAATTTAAAGAAGTAAATTTAAGGAGAGAAAATGAGTGAAATTTTAGTTGTATCAGGTCACACTGACCTTGAAAATTCATTTGCAAATAAGATCATCTTGGGCGAGCTGAAAAAGCACTTGCCAGAGGCTAAATTTGACATACTAAGTGAGCTTTATAAAAACTACGTGATCGATGTAAAAGCCGAGCAAGAAAAGCTAGTAAAGGCTGACGTGATCGTACTTGTTTATCCATTTTTCTGGTACGGCGTGCCATCACTTTTGCAAAAGTGGTTTGAAGATGTGCTAGTTCATGGCTTCTCTCATGGCAGTAAGGGAGATAAGCTACATGGCAAAAAGCTAGTGCTTTCATTTACCTCTGGTGCGCTTGAGGAGCTTTATAAAAAAGATGCGCTTCAGCGCTACGAGATAGAGGAATTTTTGCCGCCACTTAAGGCACTAGCAAATACTTGTGGCATGGAGTTTGCAGGATATGTTTATAGCGGAGGGCTATCGTATCAGAGTAGGCACGATGAGGCAAAGCTTGCTTTGATGAGGCAAAAGGCGCTCGATCACGCAAAAAGGTTAGGGGGAGCTGATAGGCAAAATTTCATGATACCAGCAAAATTTTATAAATATGTTTTTGCGTTTATAATGTCGGCATTTATGGCGTTTTTTATGTCATTTGTGCTGACGTATCTAAACCTTGGCTTTGTTGATGGCTTTGTGAAAATTTGGCTAATCGTTTATGTAAAAGCCTTTGTAGTGGCATATCCTGTGCTTTTGCTAGTCTCTCCATTTGTAACAAAACTCACACAAATTTTATGTAAAAAATAAAATAATAATATACGTTATCAATAAAAATTATTATTTACTTATTTTAATTATTTGGTTATAATCCACTCAAAATTTATCAAAATAGGAGTCAAAATGAGACAGTACGAAACATACAAATGCGAAAAATGCGGCAACGAGATCGAGGTGCAAAAGGTTGGCGGCGGTACACTAACCTGTTGCGGCGAAGAGATGAAATGCGTCACTGAAAATTTAACAGCGGTAAATTTAATGAAGGCATTTGCTGGCGAGTCACAAGCTAGAAACAAGTACGAGCTTTACGGCGACCTAGCCAAAGAAGCAGGCTATCACGCGATAGCTAGACACTTTTACGAGGCAGCTGAAAATGAAAAATGGCATGCAAGAGCTGAGTTTAAAAAATATCACGAGCTAATGAACGATCCGATCGATAAGATGGATAAAAATTTACTTGATGCGGCAGCTGGCGAAAACTACGAGCATACTACGATGTATCCAGACTTTGCAAAGATCGCAAAAGAAGAAGAACTAAGAGATGTTGAAAGGCTATTTAATGCGATCGGCAAGGTTGAAGTAGAGCATGAAAGAGAGTATTTAGAGCTTAAAAAGATGCTTGATGAAGAGGGCTTTTTTGAGAGCGATGAGGAAGATATTTGGGTTTGTGAGGTATGCGGACACGTTCACAGAGGCAAAAAAGCTCCAGGTGCTTGCCCACTTTGCAAAGCTCCAAAAGAGTATTTTAAACGCGAATTTCTAGGCTAAAAGCCAAAATAGTCAAGGTGTTTGCCTTGACTATTAATTTAAGTTATAAAATATTATAAAAATGATACAATCCTTTCAAATTTTCACAAGGAGAAAGAGATGAAAAAATCACTTTTAGTTTTAGCTACTCTTGGCTTTGCACTAAGCCTAAACGCTGCAGATCTTACAGATACTTGCAAGTCTTACTTCTCAGACATCGACAAAATGGTTGAAGCTTACAAAAAAGCTGGTCAAGAGCAACAAGTAAAAATTTATGAAGATCAAAAGAAACAATCAATGGATCAACTTGCTGCACTTCCAAAAGAGCAACAAGACGCTACTTGCAAACAAGCTAAAGAGATGTTTGCTCAAGTAATGGAACAAATGAAAAAACAAGGTCTTTTAAAATAAATTTTATGGCTAGTTTTTCTAGCCATATCCTAATCCTCTTTTTCTAATTCGTTATTTACGCCGATCTCTTTTACTTCTATATCTTTTTGATCGTCTGGAGACAAGCGTTTAAAATTTTCAAGCCTACTAACAAGACCATCTCTACCACTAAAACTTGATGCAAGGGCGTTAAAATGTTTATTTGCAGTATTTAGTGTATTGCTAAGTCTATTCATGTGCTCGGCCACATTGCGGACTTTATCATAAATTTTAATCGCACTCTTTACGATATTTTTGGCCTCTTCATTGCCACGCTCTATGCGCCATAAATTTGCCACTGTGCGAAGAATAGGCATAAGCGTAGTGTGAGATACTAGTATTACGCGCTTTTGAAATGCGTAGTCAAAAAGGGAACTATCAAATTTCATAGCCTCGATATATGCTGGCTCAATTGGTATAAACATCAATACAAAATCAGGGCTATCAGGTACGATCTCTCCGTAATTTTTACTATTTAAGCTATCTATGTGATTTTTCATAGAAGCAATATGCTCTTTCAATGCTAAATTTAGCTCCTCTTCGTTGCTAGCTGTGATAGCCTTTTCGTAGGCTATAAGTGATACTTTAGAATCAACTATTAGGTGCTTGCCATCTGGTATCTTTACTATAAAATCAGGAATAAGACGTTTGCCTTCTTCGTTTTTAAAATTTTGTTGTGTCAAGTAATGCTCATCTTTTACAAGTCCAGAAGCCTCAAATGTGCGTTCAAGCTGTATTTCACCCCAGTTTCCAAGTGTTTTATTGCTACCTTTTAATGCAGTAGCTAGTGAGTTTGCCTCTTTTGACATTGAGATACCAATCTCACTTATGTGCTTAATCTGCGTTCCTAGTGCGCTCATGCCTTTAACTGACGCGTCATGGACTGCATTTACGCGATCTTGGAAGGTTGAAATTTGCTCCTTTAGTGGCTTTAGTAAAAGATCTAAAGAATTTTGGCTATTTTGTGTGAAATTCGCACTTTTTTCTTCAAATATTTTATTTGCAAGATTAGAAAATTCCAAATTTAACTCATTTTTTACTTTTAACAAATTTGCCTCTTGCTCTTTTAGGCTATTTTCTTTTGCTTCTATTTCATTTCTAAGCACAGCCATATCACGTTTTAATCTATTTTCTCTCTCGCTTGCTTCAACTAAAGCATTTTTATTTTGATTTAGCTCGGCTAGAGTTGCAGTAAAATTTGTCTCGTTATTCTTGGCCCTTTCATTTGCTGTACCGATACTCTCTTTAAGCTCATTTATTACGCGCTCCATCACGTCTTCAGCTTCGTCTTTTTGGGCTATTTTGGTTTTTAGCGCATCGATCTCACTGATAAGCTCGTCTATTCGCTCGTGATTTGACATAAGTCTTGCTTTTTGCTCGCTGATAAGCTGTAAATTTTCACTATTTTGAGATGATAAATTTGCTAAATTTGATGAAATTTCAAAATTTTCTTGCTCTTTTTGCGCCAAATTTCGCTTTAGTTCGAGTTTATCCCTATTAAATGAATAGATGACAAATATCGCAATCAAAAATAGTACTCCTAAAAATATGGCAGCATAAAAATAAAAATCTTGTTGCATTTGGTATCCTTAAAAAGTGAAGAAATTTTTATATGTTTATAAAAGCAAAGAGATTACTCCTTGCTTTTATAATAAATTTTTATGCTTCTAGCACTGCTCCGTTGCTTGCGTTTGTGACTAGTTTGCGGTATTGCCTTAGCCAGCGAGAGGTTAGCACTTTATCAACCGGTTTAAATTCTGCTCTTCTCTTTGCTATCTCAGCTTCGCTTAGGCGAACATTGATCTCGTATTTATCGACGTCTATATCGATGATGTCGCCATCTTGTAGCAAGCCTATCATGCCGCCTTCAGCTGCTTCTGGGCTTACGTGGCCGATGCTTAGACCCCTTGTCGCCCCGCTAAAGCGACCATCTGTGATGAGCGCCACGTCTGCGCCAAGGCCTCGTCCCATGATGAGTGAGGTAGGGCTTAGCATCTCTTGCATGCCAGGGCCTCCGCGTGGGCCTTCGTAGCGGATGACGACGACATCGCCTTTATCTACTTTGCCACTTGAAATTCCAGCGATGGCTTCATCTTGTGAGTTAAAGCAGACCGCTTTGCCGCTAAATTTACGCTCACCAACGATGCCAGCTGTCTTGATTACACAGCCTTGCTCGGCTAAATTTCCAAACAAAATGGCAAGTCCGCCAACTTGTGAATAGGCGTTTTCTACTTTGTGAATGATACTCTCATCTTTGATGTCACTTATCTTTACACGCTCTCCCAAAGTTTCGCCACTAACTGTGAGATTGTCTAAATTTAGCATGCCATTATCTCTGCGTGAAATTTCTTTTATCACCGCATTCATACCACCAGCTCTACCGATGTCCTCCATATGCACATTTGGTAAGCTTGGGCTGATCTTAGCGATGTGAGCGATATTTTGGCTGATCTTATTTAGCTCTTTGATATCTAAATTTACGCCAGCCTCTCTTGAGATAGCTAGCATGTGAAGAACGGTGTTGCTGCTGCCGCCCATCGCCATATCAACGACAAGCGCGTTGCGGATCGCTTTTTCATTTAGTATGTTTCTGATTTTAAATTTCTCATCAAGGGCGATCTGGCAAATTCTACGAGCCGCCTGCCTGATGAGCTCTTCACGCTCTGGGGTTAGCGCTAGGATAGTGCCGTTGCCAGGGAGTGCTATGCCCATCGCTTCACAAAGTGTGTTCATAGAATTTGCCGTAAACATACCGCTACAGCTGCCACCACTTGGACATGCGTTGCACTCGATATCTTTTAGCTCGGCCTCGTCTATCTCTTTGGTCTCAAATTTACCAACTGCCTCAAACGCAGTCGCAAGATCAATTGGCTTGCCATCTTTTGTGTAACCCTTTTTCATTGGGCCACCACTTACAAATACGGTTGGGACATTTACTCTTAAAGCGCCCATAACCATGCCAGGGACTATCTTGTCGCAGTTTGGCATACAAACAAGTGCGTCAAGTGCGTGAGCGTTCATCACGGTCTCTATCGAGTTTGCGATGATCTCGCGGCTAGGCAAGCTATATAGCATGCCTCCATGCCCCATCGCGATGCCATCATCCACGCCGATACAGTTAAACTCAAATGGAATACAGCCATTTTTGCGAATTTCATCTTTTAAAATTTGTGCATATTTGTTTAAAAAAAAGTGACCTGGAATGATCTCTATAAAGCTGTTTGCAACGCCGATAAAGGGTTTAGCAAAGTCATCGTCTTTTAGCCCAGTCGCACGTAAAAGTGAGCGGTGTGGGGCTCTTGTGTAGCCTTTTTTGATTATGTCGCTTCTCAAATTTGATCCTTTTTTAAAATTTGAGAGGATTTTATCACATATAAAGTATCAAAGATTTTAAAAAAATTTTTACAAATTTAAAAATTTTTTTATTACATAAATAACACATTAAATTTTTAAAATTTATCCAAAAAGGATGAGCTAAATAGCTACGAAATTTCGGTAATTTTAATCAAAGCAGTATGCAAAATAATAACGTAAAAATATTATCAATGTGTTATAAATATTGATTTATAGGGCTTTATTGTACCTTGGTACAATTTACAAGACTTATGAAAATTTATACAATGCGATAAAATTTTTTAACAAGGATGAGAAAATGATCGCAAAAACAGAGGGCATAAAAGTGATGCCAATGCAAACTAAAATTTTAAATTCTGGCACAAACTTTTATGAAAATAACTTCACAAATACAACTTTAATTTTTCCTTTTTACGCGAAGAAGTAAAACAACTTCTAATCTCCAAAACAAGAGCGATTTAGCTTTTATTTTAAATTTAATTTATAGTTAAGAGAGTTTTATATGCAAAGTGAAAAAATAGAAATTTTACTTGATGAAGTGAATGAAACAATAGATTCGATATTTAGAACCTGTAATAAAAATGGCGGAACAAAGAAAGCTTTGGAAAATAGAAAGCTAAATAAAGAAATTTTAAAAGATAAATTTGCATCGATCTTTTTAAAATTTGACCAGATAGACGATGATAATTTTAAAAGCATAGTTCTTGCAAGTGATGAGACAAAAGAGCTAAGCGATATGGTAAAAGCATTCGAAGCGGATAAAGATATAGACTTGCCAGAGCTAGAGCGAGCAATAAATTTTAACCTTACTAGAATCAAAGAAGCAATCTATAAATTTCAAAACAACAACTAAAAGCTGGTGCGAGAAAAATCTCACACCAGATACTGCTAATAACTAAATACCTCCGGATCAATAACCATCGCCCTATAAGCGACATCATCTCTTGAAGCAGAGTCCACGTCCATCTCAAATTTGATCTCATTTGTCTTTGGATCGATCTCAACTAAGACCATTTTGATAGTCTTGTCAGGACGGAGCAAATTTACATTTGAGCTTGAGATGAAGTAGGTATTTTTATCTTTTTGCCACTCGACGTTGCTAGTAACTGCGCTATAAAAGTCAAAGCCACGCTCTTTGCCAAACTGCCAAGTTTGTTCAACCGTGCCCTTTTTCTCATCTATCTTATACTCGACCGCACGAGAGTATTTATCCTCTTTAAAGGCTGGCTGCTCCATGCCTCTTGCATCGCCATTGTCAAATACGCTTAGGTGTTTTATGCTGCCTTTGTTGTCGTATCTTGGCGTTAGCCATGCAGTGTGCTGAGTCCATGACCAGTCAAATTCGCCCTCGCATTTTGAGTTTTCGCATTTTATCTTATTGCCTTTACTATCGACTGGAGTTAGCACTTTGGCTTTAAATTCTTCACTCCAGCCCTCAGGCGAAGCTAATATCCATTTTACTTTTTTATCGCGTCCGATTTTAACGATACCTTGGTGGCGAAGTGAGAGGATGATGCTATCGTCGCTCTCATCGTATGAGATAGAGTTTACGTGAGCCCAGTTTCTACCTGTGCCAGTAGAGGTGATGTCGCCAAATGGTAGATCATTACTTATCTTTATCTCCTTTGCGTCCATGTCGATGTTTAGGCAAACAGCTCTTGCGTCAAGCGCTTTTATGAGGTTGCTGCGGTAGACGTTGTTGCCAAAAATTTCATTTAGATCCCACTCTTCGACCACTTTACCGGTGCTATCGACCTCGATGATGTGATCTCTTATGGTGTGAGAAATTTTGCCATCTTTGTGGTGGTAGTTGTATTTGCCAACTCTAAGAAGTGCGTGATCGTCCTTTAATGGCATAACTTCATGGCTTAGATCGATGTAGCCTCTTGGAAGTGGGCGGTTATAAATTTCTTTTCCCATAAGGTCATATCTTAGATATCTTTGAGCCATGCCAAAGCTGATATCGCCATTTTTTAGCTGATGAAAGCCCATCATCATGCCTCCATCCATCACTCTTCTCTCGCTGCGGTCGTAAAATTTCTGATAGTCAAGGTACCATCTAACCTCACCTTTGGTATCTACTATGTAGTTTTCAGTAAAATCATTCCAGCTAGCCGCACCGCCGTTTTTCCAGTCAAGCGGTTTATAGACGCTTGTGATCGTGTTATTTATGAGATAGAGCCTGTTTTTAAAGGCAGGATCGACCTTTTTGACGCGAGTCTTTTGCATGTGAGAAAATCTAAAATCACGGCTATATGTGACGATAGGCTGGGCGTAAATTTTATATGTTTCTACCTTTTTAGCTCCGTTAAACGTGTAGCTAAGCACGACCTCGTTTAGATAGTCAGGGTAAAGGCCCCAAATAGGCACACCATCATGCGTTAGCAGGGCATGCTCTGAGACGTTGTAGTCGATATCAATACCACCATCTGGCTTGCCTTTTACTTTGACGTGGATATTTTTAATGTCTTTGCCAGCTCTATCGATGATAGCAGTTAGAGGCGATACGTCGTAGGGGTTTATAAAGACTGATCCAAGCTCGCCTTGAACCTTTACGTGATGAGCGAGGACTCCAGCCTCTAGTGGCGTGATGCCTATACTAAGACCACTAACCAAAACAGCCGCAAGGGCAACAGAACTTAAGAAATTCTTGCTCATTTTCGCTCCTTTAATAAAATTTAATGATATCTTACTACCCAAATTTCACACAAAACTAACGCTTATATGAAAAGTGGCTTAAATAAATTTATAAAAGAGTTGTTTTAAAGGGTAAAAATAAAAAGAAGAATTTAGGAGCAAATGCCCCTAAATTTTAGTTATTTGCTTCAAATTTCTTTAAAGCAAATAGTACAAATTTGTAGCTAGCAAACAATGTTACTGGCCAAAGTATCAAAAAAATTCCTGCTTCTAACATCTTTTATCCTTAGTATGCGTGATGATCGTTTTTGATCTCATCTTGCGTGATCTTCTTGCTATCTATCGCTCGCCAAACAACGATGATATAAGCAAGCACTACTGGCACTAGCAAGCTAACATATGCCATAACGCCAAGTGTGTAGTGGCTTGAGCTTGCATTTTTGATAGTTAGCGAGCTAGAAAGGTCGCTAAATGACGGATAAAATGCAGTGCCATTTAGTCCTGTTATTAAAAATAGCGCAGTCACAGCTAGCGTAACGCCAACGCCGTAAGCAAAAATTCCACGTATGCTTTTTGTAAATGCCCCTTGGAAAATTCCAACAAGTACCAAAACAACGCCAACAAGAAGCAATATACCAACGATAGGCATCTCGATCAAATTTATAGCATATTTGTAAGGCATAAGGCTAACTACGCCATTTGCGTCGTATGCAAAGCCATCTTTTGTAAGTATCCAAGCAAGAAATCCTAAGAAAAATGGCAAGAATAGCACGGTGTTGATAAGTAGCTGTTTTCTGGCGTTTTGTATAAATTCGCCATCAGCGATGTTATTTATAAGATATAAGCAGCCGCCTATGCGAGATAGGAAAAACATCGCTATGCCAAGCAAGTATAAGTAAGGATTTGCCAATGCTTCAAGACCACGAAATGGAGTCTTCCACTCGACAAAGTTGTGTTCATTTAGTACAAAGTCACTGCCACTAAAAAAGGTACTAACCGCCATGCCAATAAGGATAACACCAAGTGAGCCATTTATAAAAAGGAAAATTTCATAAGTTCTAGCGCCTAAGAAGTTATCAGGCTTTTTGCGGTACTCGTAGCTTACAGCTTGGACGATAAAGCAAAATAAAATAGCCAGCCAAACCCAGTAAGCGCCGCCAAAACTAGTAGCGTAAAATAGCGGGAACGCCGCAAAGCACGCGCCACCAAACATAACAAGCGTTGTAAATGTAAGCTCCCATTTTCTACCGATAGAATTTATGAGCATATCTTTTTTAAGCTCGTCCTTGCCAAGGCTAAAGATGAGTGTTTGACCGCCTTGAACAAACATCATAAATACCAAAAGTCCGCCAAGAAGGCTAACTATAAACCACCAATAAATTTGTAAATTTTCTAAGCTTAAACTATGCATGGTTGTTAAATCCTATCTTTATTTGCTTAAGCATGATTTTGATCTCAGCAATTAGCAAGACCGTAAATAAAACAGCAAATAATATAAATGAAATTTTGACATTTGAGTCAGATAAATTTGTAGCTCCTACGCCAACGGTCATAAGATCTTGTATCACCCAAGGCTGACGACCGACCTCTGCTACTATCCAGCCAGCTTCAGCTGCTATATAGCCAAGTGGTATGGTAAAGAGACAGATCCATAAAAATGCTCTTATGTTTTCAAATTTATATTTTCTTGAAAGATTTAGATATAGCGTAATAGCAAAAAGAGCTATGAAATATGTACCAAGAGCGACCATGATGTGGAAGCTATAAAATGTAAGTGCAACTGGTGGCACAGCATCTTTTGCGTCCTTAAGATAGCCATATCCTAAGAAATTTAGGTTGCTCTCTAAATTTGAAAGCGAGCTTTTCATCAAGCTCTCGTCATTTGCTTTTTTAGCCTCTTTGTAGTTTTTAAGAGCTTCGATAGCTACTTTGCCCTTTGCCATCTTCTCTTCAACGCTTATTAGATTGTGCTCGCTATTGCCATAAAGTAGGTCATTTATACCTGGTGTAAATGAGTCAAGCTCTCTGTTTGCCATGATGCCAAGTGCGTAAGGCACCTTTATCTCAAATAAAAATGGCTCGCTCTCATCGCCAAGCTTTTTAGCTGGGTTTAAAATGCCAGCTGCAACTAGACCAGCGTTTTTCTCGCCCTTGTAAAGTCCCTCCATCGCAGCAAGCTTCATAGGTTGCTTTTGAGCTGCAAGATATGCGCTCTCATCGCCGCTAAGTAGCAAAAATGCCGAAGTGATAAGACCAAATGCACTAGCAACGACGATACTTTTTTTAGCTAGCAAGATGTGGCGTTTTTGGATCAAAAACCAGGCAGAAATTCCTATCACAAAAAGAGCCGAGATAGTGTAGCCGCTAGTTACTGTGTGTAAAAATTTGCTAATTCCAAGAGGATTTAGCGCGACTTCGAAGAAATTTTCCATCTCCATTCTTGCAGTATCTGGGTTAAATTTCATGCCTATTGGGTACTGCATCCAGCCATTTGCGATTAAGATCCAAAGTGCGCTTAAATTTGAACCAATCGCGACAAGCCAAGTTGAAAGCAGGTGAAATTTCTTGCTGACTTTATCCCAGCCAAAAAACATAATGGCAAAAAATGTACTCTCCATAAAAAATGCGAGCAAGCCCTCAATCGCAAGTGGAGCGCCAAATATATCGCCTACAAACCAGCTGTAATTCGCCCAGTTTGTACCAAACTCAAACTCCATAATGATGCCAGTAGCCACACCGATAGCGAAATTTATACCAAAGAGCTTTAGCCAAAATTTCGTTATCTCAAGCCAGGCTTTATCGCCGGTTTTAACATATATCGTCTCCATAATGGCGATGATAAAACTTAGCCCCAAAGTAAGCGGGACAAACAAAAAGTGGTAAATGGCAGTCAGCGCAAACTGAGCCCTAGACCAATCAACAAAATCCATCTCAGACATTTTATTCCTTTATTAAATTACGAATTACAAATTCGCTTTTTTCTTCGTCGGTTTGAAATTTGGTATTTAGAGTCTCGTTAAAGATGAAGGCTTTTAAAATTCCAAACATGATGATAAGCTTTATTATTATGAGAAGCCATAATTTTTTGCCTATTTTCATATTTTTAAAGCCCTCTATATATAAAGAGGCAATGATGTTTAAGTAGTTTTTTATCATAGTTTTTGAAGTCTATAACAAAAAGACTTAAAGAATAATTTTTAAAATTTATACGATTAATGCCTTACTAAATATTTAAGGGGTATAATCCGCAATTAAAAAATAAATAAATTTAAGGAAATTTAATGGCAAAAGAGACGAAGTACATTTTTATCACAGGTGGTGTTTTAAGCTCACTTGGAAAAGGCATCGCAGCTGCGTCTATAGCGACTCTTTTAAAAAATTCCGGACTAAAAGTAAGTGTTTTAAAAGCTGATCCATATATCAACGTAGATCCTGGTACGATGAGCCCGCTTGAGCACGGAGAAGTCTTTGTCACAGACGATGGTGCAGAGACTGATCTAGACCTTGGCCACTACGAGAGATTTTTAGATGAGAGCCTAAGTCAAGATAATAACTTCACTACTGGCAGAGTTTATAGCTCAGTGATCGAAAAAGAGCGCCGTGGTGACTACCTTGGAAAGACTATACAAGTGATCCCTCACATCGTTGGCGAGATCGTTGATCGCATCAAAAAAGCAGGTGAGGGCAAAGATGTGCTCATTGTTGAGATCGGTGGAACCGTTGGCGATATCGAGGGACTACCATTTTTAGAGGCGATAAGAGCGCTAAGGGTGGAAGTTGGTAAAAAAAGAGCGCTAAATATCCACCTAACGCTTGTGCCATTTATAAAAGTGGCTGGCGAGCTAAAAACAAAACCAACCCAGCATAGTGTAGGTGAGCTAAGACGTATAGGCATAACACCAGATATCATCATCTGCAGATCTGAAATGCCACTAAACCGCGAGCTAAAAGATAAGATCGCAGCAAGCTGCGGTGTTGAGAAAAACTGCGTTATAGAGAGCTTAGACAGCGCAAGTATCTATCAAATCCCACTTTCATTTTTAAAGCAAGACATACTAACTCCAATCGCTGAAAATTTAGGCTTTAATGAGCTAAAACCAGACATGGCAAAGTGGGATAGTCTAGTAAAAAGGATAATCGCTCCAACAAATGAAACTACAATAGCATTTGTGGGTAAATATATCGACCTAAAAGAGAGCTACAAGAGCCTAACTGAGGGCATCATTCACGCTGGAGCAAATTTAGACGCTAGGGTAAATTTACGCTGGATAGATAGCGAAAAGATAGAAGAGAACAATGTAAATGAGCTTTTAAAAGACGTTGATGGTATCTTAGTCGCTGGTGGCTTTGGTGAAAGGGGCGTTTTAGGCAAGATGCAAGCTATAAAATTTGCTCGTGAAAATAAGATCCCTTATCTTGGAATTTGCCTTGGTATGCAGCTAGCACTCATTGAGTTTGCAAGGGATGTTTTAGGCTTAGAAGATGCAAATTCTATGGAATTTGACAAAGAGTGTAAAAACCCTATCATCTATCTAATCGATAGCTTTATCGACGCTCATGGCAAAAAACAGATAAGAACGCACACAAGCCCACTTGGCGGCACGATGAGGCTTGGAGCATATAACTGTGAGATAAAACCAAAGACACTTCTAGCTGAAATTTATGGCAATGCAAAGAGTGTAAAAGAGCGTCACCGCCACCGCTACGAGGCAAATCCAAAATATAAAGAAATTTTTGAGAAAAATGGTCTTTTGGTAAGCGGTGAGAGCGATGGACTTATAGAGGCTATCGAGCTAAAAGGCCATCCGTGGTTTGTGGGCGTGCAGTGTCATCCTGAATTTACTAGCCGTCTAACTAAGCCAAATCCTGTGATATTAGGCTTTATAAAGGCAAGTTTAGAAAACGTTAAATCTTAAATTTAGAGCCATCTGGCTCTAAAAATTCTTTTAAAATTTTGCTGTTTTTATTAAATTATTTATCAAATAAATCCCACTACTTGCCATAAATTTTTAAGGACAAAAATGAAAACTCTAATCATCTTAGCACACCCTGATATCCAAAACTCGGTCATAAACAAACGCCTGCTACAAGAGGCTCTCAAAGAGCCGCAGCGCTTTAGCGTTCATGATTTGACGCAGGTTTACGCGGACGGCAACATAGACACCGCGCGTGAGCAAGAGCTCATCAGAGCCCACGACGCCCTCGTTTTGCAATTTCCGCTTCACAACTTCTCCTGCCCTCCGATTTTAAAATCATGGATCGACGCGGTGATGACGCATGGTTTTGCCTACGGACGCGGCTCGGATGGTATAGCAGGGCGCAAGGTGGCGCTAGCCGTGACCGCAGGCATCAAAAAGAGCGACTACTGCCCGCAAG
Organism: Campylobacter concisus; assembly: GCF_002092855.1. NCBI lineage: Bacteria > Pseudomonadati > Campylobacterota > Epsilonproteobacteria > Campylobacterales > Campylobacteraceae > Campylobacter > Campylobacter concisus. The sequence continues at coordinate 125,207 of NZ_LVLC01000030.1, read as the reverse complement.
GACGCTATCATTTTAGCTTGCGCGAGGTTCTTACGCCGTTTGAGCTTGCGTTTAAATACTATTTTCACGCCGATTACCGCGACTTTTTTGCATTTTACGGCGCCGAGGAGACTCCGGGCGTGGACTACGTATCAAGCCAGGACGATTTGGAGCGCGACGCTAGAGAATACGCGGAGTTCTTGAGAAATTTGGAGTAAATTTTTACAAAAATGGTTTAAACTTTATGGTATAAACTATTTAAAAATTTATAAATTTAATTGTATAAATTTTTGCTAATGCTTACTATTTTTGGCGCGTTAAATTTGTAAAGACTATCAATTTAACAAAGCTTTTAAGCTTGCTATGAGCCCTAAAATCTTACTTTCATTTAAAATTATAAGAAATTAAATTTCAAAAAGATATAATCCAAGCATTCAAAATAAAGACGAAAGATTGCGATGAAAAAGAAGTATTTTTATAGCCAAATTTTTGGCAATATGGGTGTAAATTTAAGTGAACAAGTGGCATTAAATAAAGTTGGTAAGTTCTTTAAAAATTCTTGCCAAAACCATGCTAAATAAAGAGGATATAAGGAATTTACTAGCGCATAGATTTTGTAACGACATACATAAAAAAATTAGTGAAATTCCGACACCAAGTGCCTTAAAAGATATCTATAAAGGCGCTAATCGCATAAAAGAAGCGATCGAGAAAAACGAGCGCATAGCCATTGTGGGCGATTATGATGTTGATGGTGTTGTTTCGAGCGTAATTTTGGCTGAGTTTTTTGATGATCTTGGCGTGAAAGACTACCTAGTAAAAATTCCAAATAGATTTAAAGATGGATATGGGCTAAATCCTGAGATAATAGACGAACTCTCAGCCGATGTAAGCCTGATTATCACCGTTGATAACGGCATCTCTGCAAACGATGCGGCCATTATCTGTAAAGAAAAAGGCATCGATCTTATCATTACTGATCATCACATGCCTCCAGCTGTTCTCCCAGAAGCTTATGCGATCATTAACCCAAAACAAGAAGACTGCAACTTCCCAAATATCGAAATTTGTGGCGCTGAGGTCGCTTGGTATTTGGTTGGAGCGTTAAAGGATGTTTTTGGACTAAATTACGATATGAGCAAATTTCTAGAGCTTTTAGCTATCGCGATAATCGCTGACATGATGGAGCTAAGAGATATGAATAGAATGCTTGTTCGCCTTGGCATTTGTAAGCTAAATGCGTCTAAGCGTTCCGCATTTCACGCTATAAAAGAGTTTTATGGTAAGGAAAAATTTGAGTGCGATGATATTAGCTTTCTTATAGCTCCACTTATAAACTCAGCCGGACGCATGGACGATGCGATGAATTCATTTAACTTTTTACGCGCAAAGAGCATCGAAGAGGCTTACAACTACCTTGATACGATCATTGAATTTAACAACTCCAGAAAAGAGGAGGAGCGCCAACTCTTTGAGTGCTCGCTAAAGGACGTAAAAGAAGACGATGAAGTCATCATCACTTGGGGTGAGCAGTGGCACGAGGGCGTGATAGGTATCGTAGCTAGCCGCCTAGCAAAGCACTTTGCAAAGCCAGCTATCGTCTTTAGTATCGATAAAGGCCGTGCAAAAGGTAGTGCTAGAAGCATTGGTAAGCTTGATATCTTATCTCTTATAGCAAGCCACGAAGATCTGCTAACAAGCTACGGCGGTCACAAAGGAGCGGCTGGACTTACGCTTGTGCCTGAAAATTTGGTGAAATTTAAAGAAGCGATAAATAAAAGCTGCTCATGCCTAAATATGCAAGATTGCAAAAGCTCGGACGAGCTACTTGGTGACATAATACCAAGCGAGATAGACTTTGAACTGCTTGAAATTTTAGAATTTTATGAGCCATACGGACAGAAAAATCCACGCCCAGTCTTTAAGATAAAAAATGCTCTTGTTAAAAATGAAAGACTTATAGGCAGGGATCAAAACCACCTAAAGCTCATCTTGCAAAAGGATAATAAAACACTTGAGGCTCTATTTTTTAACTTTACAAAACACGCTAGAGTTGGCGAGATGATAGATATTATCTTTTGTATATCAAAAAATTCATTCCGCGGACTTGTTACCCCGCAGCTACTCATAAAAGAGATTTTATAAATTTTATCTCGGTTTTATAATGCTAAAATTTTAATGAAACCGAGATCGCTTCGGTTTTAATTTACCAAAATCGTTTCTTTATATATTTAATGCAGTCCAACTAAAATAATACTATTTGACTCAAATTTCTGTATTGTAAAATTAATGTTATATAAATATTTTGTTTAAGTTCATTTTTGCTTTAATTTTAATTTTAAATATTAATTTCATAGGACTAAACATGAAAATTTCTTACGTTTTAGCATTTGCTTTAGTGTCAAATTTAATGCTTGGTGCTGAGGAAACGATAGACTTGGCTCCGGTTACCGTTTCCGCAAAGATACAAAAGTCCGTTCTTGACGAACCGACAAAGGCTCAAATAGTGGGCAAAGGCGCGATACTAGAAAACGGCGACATCGCTAAATCGCTTTTAAATTTGAGCGGCTTTACGATGGAGCGCAAGGGCGGAGGCGGCAGCGAGGTTTATTACCGCTCACAGACGGCGGCTAGGCTGCCGGTGCTAATCGACGGTAGCACGCTAAACGGTGGTTGCGGTATGCGAATGGATACGCCCATCACTTACATCTCGGCGCAAAATTATAGTTCGGTTCGCATCGTAAAAGGCCCGCAAGATGTCAGATACGGCGCGCTCATTAGCGGCGGTATATTTTTCGATAGAGAGATAGCAAGGCTATCAAAACCGAGCTTCGGAGGAAACGTAAGCGTGCTTGGCGGTAGTTTTAGAAGATTTGAAACTGCCGCGGACGTAGCGGCGGGCAACGAGTTGGGAAGCTTAGAAATTTCCGGCGGGCACTACCAGAGCGGCGATTATAAAAGCGGCGACGGACAGAAAATGCATACGCACTATAAACGCAACAGCGTCTCGCTCGTAGGTACGCTAACGCCCACGGATACTACCGCCTTGCAGCTAAGCGCGGATCTGGGTAATGGAGAAGCGGCTTATGCCGATAGGATGAGGGACGGCGTGCAGTTTGACCGTAAATCTTTTGGACTAAAATTCGAACAAGACGTCGGCGAGCACAAGATCAGGCTAAGCTCGTACTATCATCAAATCGATCACATAATGGACAACTTCACCATGCGTCCGGTGGTGCCGGGCACGGGGCGCGGCAAGGGATATAGCATCAGTCACCCGATACGCGATATGTACGGCTTTAAGCTAGAAGGCGAGTTAAATTTCGATAATCTAACCAGCTTCATTGGCGCCGGTTATTCGCAAGACTCCTTTAAATGGCGAGGCGCCGGAACGGGCGGAGCCGGCGTATCTAAAGCCGACATGGACGCCGCCCTATCAAAGCCGCACGTAAAAGAGCGCAAGGTAACGTATAAAACGATATATACTCAAAACGAATACGTCCTTGAAAACGACTACGGGCTTTTTGGCGGACTTAGGCTAGACGTCGGCGAGAGAAAGCAATTACTAACGCATAAAAGTAGGAGCGAAAATTTATTCTCAGGCTTTTTTAGATACGAAAAATATCTGCAAAATTTAACGCTCTACGCAGGACTAGGTCACGCGCAAAGGTTACCGGATCACTGGGAAACGAATAAAGACGATAATCTCAAGCTAAATAAAGAAAGAAACACTCAGCTTGACTTTGGCACCGTGCTAAAAGATAAAAATTACGAGCTAAACGCGAATTTCTTTGTCTCGAAGATGGATGATTACATAATGATAAAATATAGTCCTATGGGCATGTCATCAAACGTATTTAATACCGATGCCTTACTATACGGCGGCGGTATCGCAGGCTACGAGACTATCCCAAACGGCACGAGGCTTTATGAGCCGGGCAGAAGCTTTTGAGCGAAATTTAAGGTGTATTTTTAGGGCTTAACTTAATAAATTTGGCATGGCTGTGGGCTTAGGATTTGCCCTAGAGCTGTGCCAAATTTAAGTATTTCTGCTCTTATCTTCTTAATAATACTCACACTTACTACATTTACTATTAGTAATAAATTGGCACTTGGTATAAAATTTCTTATTAAATTTAAATTTTATATAGATTAAAAGCTTAGATGTAAAATCTCAGAAATTTTTTAAAGGAGAGGTATGAAAAATTTACTTGTAAAATCAAGCTTGATTTTAGCTTTGGTAAGCTCAGCTGCACTAGCTCAAGGTGCATTTGTTGGTGGTGAAGGTGATTATTCGTTTAACTCAAAAATCAAAACAAAAAACATAGCAAGTAGTGAGAAAAATAACTTCAAAAAAGGTCACTACGGCCTTGGCTTTTATGGCGGTTATGACTTTGACAGCTATAGAGCTTATGGTGGTTATTATTATGACTTTAAAGCTAGGAAAAATGCTGGTGAATCAGATGCAAAATGGAGTAAGCATAAATTTTTAGGTGGTGTTGATTATACGCCAAGCATCACTGAAAATTTTAAAGCCGTTCTTGGCGGATACACAGGTCTTGGCTACTTAAGCGTTAGAGAGAGATTTAATAACGAAACAAGTAAGAAAAATTTCAAAGGCTTGCTAGTTGGCGCAAAAGCGGGCGGAATCTATTCATTTGATGAGCAAAACGCGATCGAATTTGGCTTAAAAGCTGATAAGACTTTTTATAAGAAAAATAGCGGAGCTCAGCTAAGAGATACAACTATAGGAATTTATACAGGCTATACTTATAAATTCTAACCTTTAGGCAAGGCTTAGGCTTTGCCTTATTTTGGGCTACTCTCTACCTTCAAGAAGTGGCACAAAAAGGCACTCATCTAAGTACTCTTTTTCTAAATTTTCATCTTTATCTTTTTTAAATTTAGCGATAAATTGCTTGCCATCTTTTTTCATTGGAGCTACTAAAATTCCACCATTTTTAAGCTGCTTAAATAAATTTGGCGAGATCTCATCAGCAGCTGCCGAGAGCAAGATACGATCAAATGGTGCGTAGCTTCGCCAGCCGTTGTTGCCATCGTCATACCTTACATGTACGTTTTTTATTTTTAGTGCCTCGAAGCGTTTTTTCGCCTCCATGGCTAGCTTTTCTATACGCTCGACACTAAAAATTCTATGTGCAAGTTTGCTTAAAATAGCTGCTTGATAGCCACTTCCACAGCCTATCTCTAGGATATTGTCCATATTTTCGCACTCTAGTGCCATTGTCATCTTTGCCACAGTTAGCGGTGAGCTGATCCATTGATTGCCCAGTATGGGCTGCGCGTCAAGTTTATAAGCATGTGCAGTAATTGGTACAAAAATTTCACGCTCAGTGGTAGCTATCGCATCGAACAAAAGTGGGCTTAGCGTGATCTCATCGGCTATATCGCTAGCTAAATTTTGGCATTTTATCGCTTCTAGTTGAGTCAAAATTTATATCCTAAATAAAAATTAAATCGTTATTATACGATTTAAAACTTATCTTAAAATTTATAAAATTCCTAAATTCGTCTTGATCTCTTTTATTAAATTTGCATCAAATATCGTCTCTTTAACAAGCGTGCCATTTGGTAAAAATACTCCAGCAACTTCTAATGCAAGAGAGCTTGAGATCATGACGTAGCAGTTGTTTGCGATAGCTAGAGCCTTGCAAAGACTAAGATAAGCATCCTCTCTTGCCTTACCCCACATGGCTGGTACCATGATGATGTCACATCCTTTTAGCTTTGCCCAAAGTGTGCTATCACGTAGTTCAAAGCATATTAGTACGCCAAGTTTTAGCCCTCTAAAATCAAAGGCATTTATCTCGCTCACATCGCCGGCAGCAAAAATTTCGTGCTCTAAATTTGGCCGAAAAAGTTCGGCTTTAAATTGTGAATGAAAGACATTATTTGAGTTAAGAAGCAAAAATTCGTTATAAATTTTTGGTTGGTGTGGATTTAGATTTGAAATTTGAGCGAGCCCTGCGCTTTTGTTTAGGCTAGTAAGGTGCGTAAAACCAAGAAATTTATCTGGGCTAAGCGCCTCTTGTAAGCGTTCAAGTAACATCGCATCAAAGCTACCTATCATGCCACCAAGCATCGCTTTGTCCGCCCCAGCAAAAAAGCCGTCAAAGTCATATCCACTGATGCAAAGCTCGCTTGCAAGAATGAGTGAGTTTTCAGGTACAGCCTCAACTAAATTTGCAAGCTCCTCTAGGCGATCTGTTGCATTTTTTGCCTTTAAAGTTAGGCTTATTAGGTTTAAATTTTCGCTCATTTATTTTCCAAATACAAATGTCATAGGTTTTTCGTCGTGGCAGTCTTTTGGAATTTTGCAGTTTATATCCGTGCCACCGATGTTTGGTGTGGCTTTTAAAATAACGCTTATAGCTGTGATTTTATCATCGCGCTGGGAGAGCGGATCATTAAAAACCCAGACCTCAAAGCCAAGACCCCTAGCCTCATCATGTGAGACCACTCTTACTTCTTTTAGGTCTTTTGCCTCAAAACCGCACTGTTTGTTTATGCCAAGCATCACGTCATTTCCTAGCACAGATCCTAGCGGTGCAAAACTTGGTGCAAGTTCGCCATTTGGCATCTCTTGATAGATTTCCGCTTGGCTTGTCTCTTTTATCTTGACAAGCTTGTAGGCGTAGAAATTTTCGAGATTATTTTTATTTGCTTGATCAATTATTCTTTGATTGCTACTCGCACACCCCACAAAAAGTACGCAGACAAGGGCTAAAATTCCATTTTTAAAAGTCATCAAAGCTGATGCTTCCCTTGCTGTAGTTTGTCACCTTTGCTTCAAAGAAATTTGACTTTTGGTCGTTAAATTTCGCAAAGTCATCGACCCATTTGATTGGGTGAGCGACATTGTATTTGCGTTTTAGACCGATTGCAACTAGACGTTGGTCGATGAGATAGTGGATGTATTGCTCAATGATATCATCAGTAAAGCCCATTATTTGGTTTTGGGTGATGTATTTGCCCCATTTGATCTCTAAATTTCCAGCTTTTTCAAACATATCATAAATTTTTGTCTCAGTCTCAGGCGTGAAAAGATCAGGTCTTTCTTTGCGAACTGAATTTATCATATTTTGAAACAGAAGCAAGTGCGTGATCTCGTCGCGTTGTATGAAGCGGATCATTTGAGCTGAGCCTAGCATCTTGCCAGCGCGAGCTAGAGCGTAGATCGCTGTAAAGCCGCTGTAAAAATAGATGCCCTCTAAAATTTGGTTGGCAACCATCGCAAGAAGCAGCTTCTCGTCAGTCACTTCGCCTGCAAGCTCCTCATAAACACTTGAGATGTAGTCATTTTTCTCGCGTAAGACGTCGTCGTGCTTCTCCATCTCATAGATGAGGTCGGTGTTGTCGCAGATCGCCTCGACCATAACGGCGTAAGACTTGCTGTGGTTTGCCTCTTCGTAGGCTTGGCGGCTTAGCACGGCGTTGATCTCTGGTGCGGTGATGTAGGGGTTGATGTTGTCAGCTAGGTTGTTTGTCTGAAAGCTATCCATCGAGATGAGCTGGCTCCAAACTAGGTCATACATGCGTTTTTCGGCCTCTGTGAGGTTGTAGGCGTAGTCGCGCACATCATCGGTAGTATCGACCTCTTTTGGAAACCAGGTGTTTGCCTCCATGAGGTCCCAGAGCTTTAACGCCCACTCGTATTTTGCCTTAGTGAAATTTAAAATGCCGTGTGGGTTGCCGTTAAAGACTCTTCTGTCGGTCAAATTTTCATTTGAACTTGGGTTGTAGATGCGTTTTCTATTCATAAATTTCTCTCTTGTTTGTGGTAAAAATTTCTTAAAATCTTACCCAAAGCAAGGTAAAAATTTACTTTTATTTATATGGCTTTGCTCCTTTTTATGGTCATCAAAAAGCCAGTTATGATAAGCAAAACGGCGATCACGCAAGAGATGGCAAAGACTATCTGACCGATCTCGCCAAACATCTCTCCAGTATGCAGGCTAAGCACTTTGCGACCTGCTTTTTTTGCCTCTGGGATGCTATCACTCTTGCTAACAAGTTTGTTTTCTTTGATCTTGCCAGCGCTCGCGTCAAGCTTTAGTTTGCCCACTTGGCTCTCGCTAGTTTCGTAGTTTATGGTGTAGGTGCTTTGGTTGTTTTCAGGCACATTTATCGTGAGTGATTTTAGCTCTAGCGTGACATTGTCTTTAAAAATTTGCTCCGCAGTCTCGATCTCTTTAAATTTCTCATCGCTTATTGGGATTAAATTTCTTTGAGGCATTGCCCTTTGCGCTTGGCTTGGTTTTAGCTCGAAAAATACGCTATTTACGCTGTTTCTGACCCAGCCATAAGACCAGTAAAGACCAGTTAGCGACATCACGACAAGTAGGATCGCCACGTAGGTGCCAAGGCTCGTGTGGAGGTTGTAAAAGCAGGCGTAGCCCTTTGCGTTTGGCTTGATTTTTAGCGAATTTAAGAAATTTCGTTTGATCGCTGGTGCGTAGAGGATGAGTCCACTGATAGCAAGCAGAGCCATGATGATGGAGCTAACCGCGACTATTTGCTTGCCGATGTTAGCCGGGACTTTGCTATCAAGCAAGGCAAGTCCTAAATTTCTATGAAGACTTAAGATAATGATACGAAATTTCTCACCCCAATCCTCGCTAATAACTTCGCCACTTCTTGGATCTATGAAGAAATTTAATTGCTTTTTATCCTTTGTAATGCTTATACGATAAGCTTCATTTGCTCCACCTATTTGTAAGCTTTCAAGCGTATCAAATTGAATCTCACTTTTTGCTTTAGCTAGGAGTTCATTTAAACTTAAATTTACTTTTTCGCTAGGAACTAAGTTTATAAAATTTTTATTTATCGCACTTTTGATCTCTTCTCTATAAGACGCAAATGGTGCTGAAAGAGTCATGAATATTAGTGGAATAGCCGCAATTAGCCCAATTATTAGGTGGATGTTGAAAATGATTTTTCCTCGTTTTAAAAACATTTTTTTCCTTTAAATTTTAATAGCGAATATTATTTTATTTTTTGTTAAGAGGAGATAAAATTTGGTGAGAAAATTTGCTATTTATTTTGAGCGATCGGTAAGAGATACTCAAAGGTTCTGATGGCTGCGTTTAGATCCTTTTTATTTAGAGATTTAAATGGTTTTAGCAAGTAATAAAGTGGTTTAAATTTTATAATTAGCTGCAGTGAACGCGAGTAAATTTGAGCCCCACCAGCTACCAAATATTCACTAATGACTTCACTTGCAAACTCGTCTGAAATTTTAAAACGAAATAACTCATCTATAAAAACAAGCAGATCGCGACACTGTTGAAGCTCTAGGTCATGGCTAAAAAATTTTGACTCAAAGTCTAAAAATTTTATCTCATCATTTTTTATGGCAATGTCCCTAAGAGCCGGGCGTCCGTGCGCAAAATTTAATGCGTGAAGTCCAGCTAGCGCGTGGGCCGCTTTTAGTAGAATTTCATGTTTAAATTTTTCATCGTTGCTATACTTAAAAAGCCGAGAAATCGGTTCACCGACATCTTCTATCACGAAAAACTCAGTACTTTTTAGAATGAGTTTTGGGGCAGGAGCTTTGGCTTCGTTTAAAATTTCAAGTTTTTTTATCTCGTTGGCAAATGATTTATAAGGATTTGGCTTGAAAATTTTAGTTAAAAAGCCACCTTCAATGTTTTTTTCAATACGTTTTAACCAAAATTTTTGTTCATCAAATTCAAAGCTAAAGACGCGATCGTTGCCGTCACTATGACTTTTTAAAATTTCATCAACATATTGTTTTAAATTTTCCATAATTTGTAATTTAGCGAAAGAAATCTGAATTTTTACATATATGTGGCATAAATTTTAGTAAAAAGTAGTGAAAATATATTAAACAAAAGAGGCAGTAAATCACTGGTGGAGTTAAGCGGGATCGAACCGCCGACCTCTTGAATGCCATTCAAGCGCTCTCCCAGCTGAGCTATAACCCCAAAAAAGATTTGGTATTTTATCTTTTTATGCCTTACAATATTTTGAAATTTACATTTTGCAAAATAAATTTTTAAGCAATTTTTGGATAACATTGCAACTTTTAACGCGGGAATAGCTCAGGGGTAGAGCACAACCTTGCCAAGGTTGGGGTCGCGAGTTCGAATCTCGTTTCCCGCTCCATTAACTTAGCCCGAGTGGCGGAATGGTAGACGCAAGGGACTTAAAATCCCTCGGTAGTTTTTACCGTACCGGTTCAAGTCCGGTCTCGGGCACCACGATATGGCGACATGGCCAAGTGGTAAGGCATGAGCCTGCAAAGCTTTGATCCCCGGTTCGAATCCGGGTGTCGCCTCCAAACTTCAAAAATAACTACTCGAAGGAATAACAGTGAGAAATTTACTTTTAGCAGTGTTTATAGCATTTTTTATGGCTGGTTGTTCAAATACTTGGCATGGTGTAAAAGAAGATACCCATAATGCTAAAGAATGGACCAAAGAAAAGATAAATGATGGAGCTACATATATTAAAGAAAAAACAGAGTAAATTTTAGAGATTATAGTAAATTTTAAGCAAAGTTGGTTATAATCACAAATCTTAATTCGGGAGATGGCTGAGCGGTCGAAAGCGGCGGTCTTGAAAACCGTTGAGGTGTGAAAGCCTCCTGGGGTTCGAATCCCTATCTCCCGGCCATCCATCTAATTCCTTGTATATTTTATAAAGCATTACCTAGATTTATTATTCATAATGGCTATAAGAAAATTTTTATAAAAATTTAGTCTAAAATTTACTAAAACTAAAAATAGTATAAAATTACTTATTCAAAGTAAGATACTGTAAGATAATGGAAAGTTTAAGAGTTTTTATATTTTATTTTTAGCTATCTCAAATTCTCAAAATAATATTTGTAAAATTAATAATATTGAATAAAGAATTTAAGACGAATCCAAAATAAAAATTTAAATTAAAGCAATCCATGAAAATAGTTTAAAGACAAAGTGATGGCTATATTTTATGTAGTTAGGTTTTTTATATTTAATAGGTAAAAACACAACAGACAAAAAATTAAATTACTTGCTGATAAATATTTTTTTGAAATATTATTTTGAGAGAATATCTAGCCACATAAGAGTAGCTAGATAAGGAAAATTTCTAAAAATTTTAGATTTTTAAAAGCTCAGCCTCTTTCTCTTTTACAAGAGTATCGATTTTTGCAGTGTAGGTATCAGTTATCTTTTGAACCTCATCCTGCCCCTTTTTGCTCTCGTCCTCAGTTATGGCTTTGTCTTTTTCAAGCTTTTTAACTTCATCATTTGCATCTTTTCTTACGTTTCTTATACTAACTTTGGCTTTTTCTCCCATTGATTTTGCATGTTTTGCATTTTCTTGGCGTTGCTCGACGGTCATAGGTGGAAAAAATAGCTTGACACTCTCACCATCACTATTTGGATTGACGCCGATATTTGCTGCCTGGATAGCTGAAGAGATCGCTTTTATCATGCTCTTTTCCCAAGGTGTGATGGCGATAGTTGAAGCGTCGCTTGTAAGCACAGTAGCTACTTGGTTGAGCGGAGTTGGCGAGCCGTAATAATCAACCATTACATGATCTACGATATTAATGTTTACCTTGCCCGTTCTAAGCGTTGTAAAGTCGCGTTTTAATGAAGCTATTGCCTTCTCGCAACCCTCTTTTTGTGTTTCGTAAATTTTATTTAGCATTGATGTCCTTTATTAGAAGTTTTGTACTTCGTTGATGATCTACTTTTAGTGATATTAAAACTTTGCGTTTATCAAGCGGTGGGTTAAATTTACACTCAAAAACCCCATTTGTCATGGGTACCTTTTTAAAGCCATTAAAGCCAGTCATAAAAAAACTACCTTCACTGGCGTTTGTATCAGTTTTTATAATGAGTTTATCTATTGCATTATTTTGTGGATAGCTATCCGGAAATATCCACTGGGCATTTAGAAATTTACTATTAAAAGTTAGTGCTATTTTTGTACCGTTCATTACTGGTGTTCTGTAAAGATCGTAAACGTCGCTTTTGTCTGAAACTGCGCCTGAGTTTTGATTTAAAAGCGCTAAAAAGCCAAATTCTTTTGCCAAAGAGACAACTCTGTTATCGATCTCACCGTACGGCACTGCGAAATATTTTGGCTTATAGCCCATATGTTTTTCAAAGGTCTCTACACCCTTTTGAAAATCCTCTCTTAATGCCTCATTGCTAAGCTTCGTCATCCTTGGGTGCGCGTATGAGTGGTACCCAATCTCGCCATAAGCCTCAAGTTCTTTAATCTGATCAAAATCCAAATAATCGCCATATTTATTTGCACTGGCTTCCACATAAAGCATTAGTGCAAATGGATAGTTATACTCTTTAAATACACTAAGGGCCTTGTCATAGAAACTTTTATAACCATCATCTACAGTGATGACGATCCAGTTATCAGGTATTTTTTCGCCAGCATTTACAGCATCGACTAGCTTTGAGAGTTTAACGACTTCATAACCATTATTTTTGAAATATTCAAACTGCTCTCTTAAATTTTTAATAGAAATATCAGTGCTTGTATGTCTTGGATCGTCAAAGCGATGATAGACTAAAATATGAGCGTCTGCTAAAGCAAATGTTAGCGTCAAGAATGACGCTAAAAGTGTTTTTATCATTGTTATTTTGCTGGAGTCTGTGGTGCACTAGGAGCTGATGGTACGTCGTTTGACTTTGGTATGACTAGAGATTTACTATCGACGCTATCAACGATAGAGCGTTTTAGATCTTTATTGTAGAAGTATCCAAGTGCAAGTGTATTTAAGATAAATAAAATACCTACGATAAAAGTAAATTTAGCTAAAAATCCAGCTGGTCCTTTTGCTCCAAAAAGACTCTCGTTACTTCCGCTATATGCCCCAAGTCCGATAGATGAGCTTTTTTGAAGTAAAACAGCGATAGTTATGATGACAGCTAGAGCAAACTGTAAGATCAAAAATATTAAACTCACGAAATTTCCTTTAAATTTTTAAAAATAATTGTTTGAGATTATACAAGAAAAGATTTAAATTTTTAGTTAAAGTTCTTTTTCAAGCTCATAAAGCTCATATCTTATGCCTTTAAAAAGCTCGGCTTGTTCTAAATTTATGAGCTTAAAGCACTCTTCAAGCACGCGAGCACTTTCCTGAGCCCGCTTGAAATTTGCAGTTATTATCTCGTCTAAATTTGATCTTTCTTGCTCGCTTTTTATGCTAGTTTTTAAAACGTCGTTTTGAGAATTTCTAAATTTTAAAAATTCTTTTTGCGGGATCTTTGCCTTGTGGCGGAGGGATTTTATTTTGTAGGCGAGCTTAGCGTCATCAAAGACATATCTTTTTATATCTTCAATGACGCGAAGCCCCTCTTTTAGCCTATTTAGATTCGCATCTATTACTCGGTAGATGCGCTCATCTTCAGTCATTTCTATTAAAAATTCCTAAAATTTGTAGTAATGATGTAAATAGATTTACAAAATCAAGATACAAAGCAACTGCTCCTTCAACTGGTGTTTCATAGTTTCCACGGATAATATTTTGCGTATCAAAAAGTATATATGCGCTAAATAAGATCGATGAAATACTTGCGATTACAAGTTGAAACATTGTACTTTTAACGAAAATATTGATAATAGCTGCTGCAACGATAACAATTAAGGTTATGAACAACATTTTACCCATTGTTGTAAAGTCACGTTTTGTATTCATTGCAAAGACGCTTAACGCACCAAAAGCAACTGTTGTTAGTCCAAATGCTTGAGCTACGATACCAGCTCCGCTTGGCATAGCCAAGATCGCTGAAAGTAGCGGAGTTAGCGTAAGACCACTTATAAAAGTAAACGCAAATAGAAGTATTAAATTTAATCCCTCTTTGCGTTTAGCTGCCATTAAGCCAAAAAGTAGTGCAAACTCGACTATAACAAGTCCCCAAAACAAAAATCTATTTGCCGCAAAAACACCAGCGATGCTAATGCCTACATAGGCGCCAGCTGTTGCTGAAAGTAGTGATGCTGCAAAAAGTTGATAAGTTTGTTTTATAAAAGTGCTTAGTGAGCTTTGAGAGTACGCAAGTTCTTCTTGATTTTGTTTTGCGTAGTTCCTATCATACAGACTCATTTTATCTCCTTATGAATTTTTGAATGAGTTTAGCCTAAAATAATTAAACAATGAATAAAAAGAATTTTAACAAATTATATTAGTTAAAAATTTATATATTAAAGTATTTTTTAGATTAAATAAAAGTTGCTATAATCGCGTAAAAATATAAAAAACGGAGATAAATTTTTATGGATGACTCGCTACTTGAAGGTGCGGTAAAATTTATGGAAGATGGCTTTTTAGAGCATGAAGAGCTCTTTAAAAGTCTACAAAATAGACAAGACCCACATACCCTTTTTATATCCTGTGTTGATTCAAGAGTAGTACCGAATTTGATAACAAACTGCCTTCCAGGTGAGCTTTTTATGGTACGAAATATCGCGAACATCGTGCCACCTTATAGAGTGAGCGAGGAATTTTTGGCAACGACTTCTGCTATCGAATATGCATTAGAGCTTTTAAATATCAAAAATATCATTATTTGCGGACACTCTGATTGTGGTGGATGTGCAGCGCTTTATATGGATGAAAAAAAGCTCAAAACTACGCCAAATGTTAGAAATTGGATAAAGCTAATAGAGCCAATTAAGAGAGAAGTGCTTAAATTTACAAGCGACGATCCAGCAAAGATGGCGTGGCTAACTGAGAGATTAAATGTGATAAATTCGATCGAAAATATAATGACTTATCCAAATGTAAAAGAGGAGTATGAAAGAGGAAATCTTCAAATTTATGGCTGGCACTACATTATAGAAACCGGCGAAATTTTCAGCTACGATTTAAAAGAGGGCACGTTTAAACTTTTAGCAGATAAAAGGGGTGAAAATGCGTAAAATTTTAACCATCGTCTTGCTCTCATTTTTAACTCTTTTTGGTGCCGAAGATAATAAAACGCAAGAAGAAAGCATCATAAGCCTAACAAATCAGATCTTAACTTTAAACAATCAAATCCAGATTATAAAAGCACAGCAAAAAGATACAAACTCAACAAAAGCTGATAACTCAAATTTAGCTGGACTTCAAAAGAAAAAAAATGACCTTTTGGAAAAGATTCCACTATATGTTATGCAGATTGAGGTAACTCAAAACGATATTGATAAATTTATTTTGCAAAAAAATAATTTAGAAAAAAAAGTAGCTAGATTAGAGAAGCAATTAAATAAAGATGCTTATGTTCAAAGTGCTATTGAGCTTGAGAAAATGAAGATAGATTATGCTTATTTCTCAGCTTTAATTAATCTTGAAGAGATATTTAAAAAGGGTGCTAAAGCAAACTCTATAAAAGATGTGATAGATAACGGACTTTTAAATTTACAAACAAATTCTTACGTCAGTATAAAAGAGCTAAAAGATTCGCTAAATGAGACTTCAAGCTCTTACGATAACGCATTTGCTGAGCTTGATTTAAAAAAAGAGACTGATGAGGAAATTTTAATCTATCTTAAAAATAATGCCGATCTTCTAAGTTCAAGCATGATCTTATCAGGGCTAAATTTAGTCGATACGGTCGAATATATAAATAAGCTAACTTCTATAAATTCGGCAAAATTTAACGTTGGTAAGATCGTAGTTATAATCGTAGTATTTTTATTTTTTGTCTCACTTACAAGAATTCTTGCCAAACTCACATACTGGCTTATGTCACTCATTGCATCGGGCGAAGGCGTAAAGGAGGCAAAGGATCAGATAGTAGATATCATTAAAAAGCCTATATCTGCACTTCTTATCATTTATGCACTAAATATTTGTATCGGTGTTGGCTTTTATCCAGTGCCAGTACCATTAACTCTAGCAAATATCTTCTCGATCGTATATATAGTCGCGTTTTCATGGCTTGTTTTAACCATCCTAAATGGTTATGGCATAGTAATAATCGATAAAATTGCTCAAAAAAGCAGACGAAAAGAGGTCGTAAATTTAGTTTTAAAAGTAGTCTATGTAATTGTATTAATAATCGCACTTTTACTAATTCTTCAAAAGCTTGGCTTTGATATATCAGCGCTCATAGCTTCACTTGGTATCGGTGGTCTTGCTGTTGCATTTGCCGCAAAAGATATCATCGCAAACTTCTTTGCTTCTGTCATGATGCTCTTTGATAACTCATTTTCGCAAGGAGACTGGATAGTTTGTGGTGATATAGAGGGCACTGTTGTTGAGGTTGGCTTTAGAAAGACGACTATTAGAAGTTTTGATAATGCTTTAATCTTTGTGCCAAACTCAAAACTAGCAAGTGATCCTGTTAGAAACTGGAGTAGAAGAAAAGTCGGTAGACGTATCAGAATGCTAATTGGCATTGAGTATGGAGCAACAACTGATGAGATTAAAAAATGTGTAGATGATATAAAAACTATGTTGATAAATCATCCAGATATTGCCAAAAGTGAGGATATAACAGCAAAGAAAAAAGGGCTAAAATATAGACAAAGTATAGTTTCAGTTGATGATTATGCTGGATATAAATCAAATTTATTTGTCGTAGTTGATGACTTTGCAGATAGCTCAATAAATATCTTAGTTTATTGTTTTGCAAAGACTATCGTTTGGGGAGAATTTTTAGATGTCAAACAAGATGTAATGCTAAAGATTATGGATATTTTAAAGCAAAATGGTCTAAATTTCGCATTCCCAAGCCAAAGCTTGTATATTGAAAGCGTCAAAGATAAAATTTAAGGAGAAAACAATGAGTGATGATTTTGACTATGAAGAAGTAGAAGAAGACTACTCTGAATTTAATGACGATGAGGACGATAGTAGCGATAGTTATGACTATAATTACGATGAAAATGACTACAACTACGAAGATAGTGACGAGGACGAAGATAGTTACGACTCTTATTAGAATGACTTAATGAAATTTAATGGAATAAATTTACAGGGAGTTTTGTTTGACACACGATTTTGTAGATCAAAGTAGTTATAAAGCGATCGATGATATCTATAAAACGATATTAGACGTTATGATAGCTACGAATGCACTATCTTTGTTGCTTTTTATGATCATAGCTACACCGCTACTTTTTATATGCTTATTATTTATAGCAGCTGGGATATTGCTTAGAATAAAATTTGACATAAAATATAGAGTATTAATATCTCTTGCATTTCACCTAAATATCATATTACTTGTTACTATTATTGTTACTACTATGGGTTGGAATACTGGAATTTGGATAATACTTGTTGGTGTAATTTTTATAAACTACTTCCTAGCGTTTGATTCAAAGAGCCTTACTTATATAATGGCATTTTTAGAATTAATCTTGCTTATACTTCTTTATTTTATTCATAAAGATGAGGCGCCGCTGATCCCATCAGCTATACGAGGGGCGATAGTTATATGCAGTATTGTTTTTGCTTTTTTTATTGTTTTAAGACTTTCAATGTTTGCAGATATTATCACTTCTAGTGGATATCAGCAAATAAGAAAAGAGACGGAAGAGCTTGAAAAGGACTCAAAGCATGATTTTTTAACGCAGCTTTTAAATAGAAGAACAATAGAAAAAACTTTAAGATTTGAACTAATTGCCAACAAGGAAAGAAGTGGTAATACAAATTTAGTCATAATGCTAGGCGATATTGATAATTTTAAAAAAATAAACGATACATATGGGCATGACTGTGGCGATGAGGTCTTAAAAGATGTAGCCAGTGCTTTAAAGAAATCATTTAGAGGCAAAGACTATGTTTGCCGCTGGGGTGGAGAAGAATTTTTGATAATCTTGCCTGATACAAAGATAGAATTTATCCACGAAGTGAGTAAAAGGCTTAAAAAACAGATAAATAACGCAAAACTTCCAGATAAAACTCCAGTTACTATGACCTTTGGCATGCTAATATGTGCAAATGGTGTTGAGGTGGATTTTGAGCAAGCCATAACTTTAGTAGATAAGCTACTTTACGAAGGCAAGCAAAATGGCAAAGACCGTATCGAATTAGAAATTTTAAAAAAGAGCTCGGATGCGTAGAATTTCACTCTATACGACCCAAAAACTTATCATATTTTCAATATTATTAACTCACGTCTGTTATTTTTTTATTTTTTTATTTATGAAAGAAGAAATTCTAGCAGTTATGAATGTATTTTCAGTAGCAACCTATCTTTTTCTTTTAAGGCTTATCTACGATAGCCCTGAAAATAATAAGATAACAATGGTAATAGTCCAGCTTGAAATTTTATTTCATGCATTAGTTTGTATGCTAATACTTGGATGGGGATACGGTTTTGGATTATTGTTTTTAGCGTCGTCACTAATACTATTTTTTACGTCATTTACCTATAAATTTTTTAACTACATAATAGTTGCGGTGCAAATAATTTTATCTATAGCCTGCTATATATATTTAGATGGCCAGCCTATAAAAGATTTTGACAGCTTTAAAGATCTACTTTTTGTTTTTAACTTAAGTATGGTTTGTATATTTTCGGTTGTTGTTTCGTATCTTTTGGAGAGCTCAAATTTATTTATATTTTTAAGTATCTTAGAGGAAAAAGAGATGGCTGAAAATATATTAAATCACGATCCATTAACAGGGCTTTTAAATCGTACTTCGATGCAGAAAATTTTAAGTCAAAACGATCTTTATAAAAATAGGGACTTTGCTATCGTTATGTGTGATATTGATAACTTTAAAAAGATAAACGATACCTATGGACACGGTGCAGGAGATGCTGTTTTAAGAAGCTTATCAGGCATATTTAAAAACACATTTAGAGATAAAGATAGGGTAGCTAGATTTGGCGGAGAAGAATTTTTAGCAGTCGTCTTGGGCGTAAAAAAAGATGCAGCTGTAAGTATCGTAGAGCGTGTGAGAGAGACTTTGAGTAAAAATATAGTTGAGTTTGAAAACATAAAGATCAACGCAACTATGACTTTTGGAGTAGTTGCTCATGATGGTACGGGAGAATTTAGCTTAGAAAAGATGATAAAACAAGCTGATAATCTACTTTATGCTGGTAAGCGAAGTGGTAAAAATATCGTTATGAGTGCGGATTACGACCCAAAAGTATAAATTTTAGAGGCAAGAGCCTCTAAAATTTAATTTCCATACATTATGTTTGGCAACCAAAGTGAGATTTGCGGTATATATGTAACCAAGATAAGGCCAAAGAACAAGGTTAGCGTCCATGGCAAGCATGCCATGATGACCTCTTTTAAGTTCATATTTGTAAGACCGCTTGCGACAAATAAATTTAGTCCAACAGGCGGGGTCACCATACCTATCTCCATATTTACAACCAAGATGATACCAAAGTGAATAGGATCGACGCCTAGTTGCGTAGCTATCGGAAGCAAGAGCGGCACCATAATCATGATAACGCTTGAAGGCTCCATAAACTGACCCATGATAAAGAGCAAGATATTTACAAATATCAAGAACCCTATCATGCCGATATTTGCATCAAGTATCATCGAAGCGATCGCTTGTGGGATCTGCTCGCTAGTTAGCAAATATGCAAAAACAACGGCGTTTGCGATGATAAAAAAAATCATAGCTGTTGTAAGGGCTGAGTCTAGGCAGATATCCCAAAGGTCTTTTATCTTTATATCTCTATATATGAAAAGTGAGATAAATAGCGCATAAACAGCACTTGCCGCAGCAGCTTCAGTCGGAGTGAATATACCTCCATAAATTCCGCCAATGACCACGACGACTATTAAAAGAGCCCAAAATGCTTTTGCAAATTTTTGCACTCTTACTTTAAATGGCTCAGCCTTAGTCGCTTTAAAGCCAAGCTTTTTTGCTCCGACATAGGTTTGCACGAGCATAAAAGCTCCAAGCATAAGACCAGGCACGACGCCCGCCATAAAGAGCTTGCCGATACTAACCTCAGCAGTTACGCCATAAACTATCATAACAACTGAAGGTGGGATCAAAATTCCAAGCGAGCCAGCCGTAGTTATGCCGCCCACTGCGTACTCTTTTGGATAGCCAGCCTCTTTTATAGCTGCAAACATAATTGAGCCAATAGCTACAACCGTCGCAGGTGAGCTTCCAGATACCGCTGCAAATATAATGCAGGCAAATATCGCACTCATAGGCAAGCCACCTGGCAAGTGTCCGACCATAGACTTTGCAAAGTCGATGATACGTCTTGCTGAGCCACCTTTACTTAGTAAATTTCCAGCCAAGATAAACATCGGTATCGCCATTAGCGAAAATTTATTGATGCCATCAAAAATTAGCTGTGGGATCGTAGCGATGTCGATATCTGTAAAAAATATCATTGTTAAAACGGTGCTTGTGCCTAGCGAAACCGCGACTGGCACACCTATTAGCATCAGTGCAAAAAGCAGGATAAATAAAAATGCTATTGTCATCTTTTTCTCCTTAGTCTTTGACTACGCTACCATGAGCTAGCTCGTGCGCTTCGTTGCTTACGACCTTTGCTGCAGGAGTTAGAGCTACTTTGATAGCTTTTTCAGCAGAGCGGTAGCTAGCTGTGACAAAGGCTATTGGAAGCACTAGCATAGGGACCCATTGAGGTATGCCAAGGTCTATTATCATCTGCTCGATCTCGTGTAAAATTTTAAGATAATCCACCGAATAAACCGCGATAAATATCAAAAAGACAGTTGTTAAGATGTGCGAAAAGAGCAGGCACGCTTTCGCAAGCGCTGGTGGAAATTTCTCCACCAAGATAGTTACGCTCACGTGGATGCCCTTGTTAAAGCCATACGCTGCGGCAAAAAACGCCGACCAAATGAAGAGGTAGTTTGATAGCTCGCTCGCCCATGACCAGCTTTTGTCGAAAAAGTATCTGGCCACGACGTTGGCAAAGGCTAGTAGCGTTCCACTAGCTAGCCCTAAAACGGCGATAGTCTTATTTAGCGATACTATCAATATATCAAGAGCGTTAATGAAATTTTTCATTATTTTGTCTCGATTGTTTTTTCTATAAGCTCTTTGCCGATGACATCGTAAAATTTAGGATAGATAGCCTGCATAGTCTTCTCCCACTCAGCTTTTTGCGCGTCGTCGATCTTGAAAATTTCTAGCTTTTTAGTCTCTGCTATATATTTTTCAAGCTCGGCTATGACGTGAGCGTCCTCTTTAGCTGTCTCTTCTCTCTCGTAAGCTGTAGCCTCGCTTAGAGCTTGTTTTACATTTGCTTTTAGATCATCTGGTAGTTTGTTCCAAAATTTATCACTCATAACGACTAGATAGCCTAGATATCCGTGGTGTGAAAGCGTAAGCGAGCTTTGAACCTCGTGAAATTTAGAGTTATAGAAATTTGATAGTGGGTTTTCAGTCGCATCAACTACGCCTTGCTGAAGCGCAGAATAAACCTCTGAAAATGGCAGAACTTGTGGATTGCCACCGATCGCTTTGATCTGCTCTTCAAGCACTTTTGAGCTTTGGATTCTAAATTTTTGTCCTTTTGCATCTTCTGGCACAAGGATCGGTTTTTTGCTTGAGCTAAAGTGCTTAAATCCAGCATCCCAGTAATCAAGCGCTACAAAGCCTTTTTTAGTCACAAGACCTTTTAGCTCCTCGCCAACTGCGCCATCTTGAACCTTGTGAAGGTGGTCTGCATCTTTAAAGATGAAAGGCAGGTCAAATAGCTGAAACTGCGGCACGATAGGTGTAAATTTAGAAAAACTTGGAGCTGCCATTTGAACGTTACCAAGCTTTAGCGCACCAAAAACTCTATCGTCATCAAGAAGCTGCGCTGATGGGAAGACTTGAACTTTTATCTTGCCGCCACTTAGCTCCTCAGCACGCTTTGCAAAAAAGTCTGCCGCCTTGCCCTTTGGCGTAGAAGCTGCGACAACGTGAGCAAATTTGATCGTATAGACCTTATCCGCACCAAATGCTAAGCCACTGATGGCACATGTAAAAAGTAAAGCTTGTAAGAATTTCATCTTTCATCCTTTGTAATAGTTTTGATAGGTGCATTATAAATTTCAAAAATAAAAATTTAGAAATTTTGTTTCGTAAATTCACAGCTATTTATTTTTATATGTGTATTTTAGTAACAAATATACTTCAAAAAGCTAATTTATATTTTCAAAAAATTTTTATAGTTTTTCTATAACTAAACTTTTAAAGTATACTTGTTACTTTTTTACACATAAAATTTATTTTATTTTTACTTTTAATAATTTTCTTGAATCTATTTAACCAAATGTATGGGTTATTTTGCTTTAAATTTTTCTTTTCTATAAGTTTAAAAGCCAGCCAAAAAAATGTAAGTTTAGATTTGCTTAAATTTAGCCTATATTTTATGGCTAAATTTAAAAGATTTTTATTTATTAATTTTTTATGGCTATAATGCAAAACAACAAATTTTATTATTAAGGAATTATTATGTTTGAACTTAGAAAACTTCCATTTGATGCAAATAGCAATGCAGTAGTTAGCGCAAAAACCTGTGAATACCACTACGGCAAGCATCATGCAACTTACGTAGCAAATTTAAACAATCTTATAAAAGATACAAAATTTGCTAACGCATCTTTTTATGAAATTCTAACAAATAGCGAAGGTGGGCTTTATAACAACGTTGCTCAAGTTTACAACCACGACTTTTACTGGGACTGCATCGCTAAAAAAAGCGAGATGTCAAGCGAGCTAAAAGCTGCGATCGAAGCAAATTTTGCAAATTTCAAAGAGGAATTTTTAAAAGCAGCTACAACGCTTTTTGGCTCAGGCTGGGCGTGGCTTGTATTTGATCCAAGCAGCAAAAAGCTAGAGATCGTACAAACTAGCAATGCAAAAACTCCAGTGAGTGACGGCAAAGTACCACTTCTAGTCGTTGACGTTTGGGAGCATGCTTACTACATCGACAACTTCAACGCTCGTCCAAAATACCTAGAGACATTTTATGAGAACATAAACTGGGAATTTGTAAGCAAAGCTTACGAGTGGGCGCTAAAAGAGAGCCTTGGCTCAGTTGAGTTTTACACAAAAGAGCTTCATAAATAATATCTGGCGGGGGTTCCCGCCTTTAAATTTCTGCATTATCTAAATCAAATTTATTAGCAAAAACTACCTTGTTTTAAAAAAAGTGTAACTTCAAAAATGGCTCAAAATTTTGTTTTAGCAAACAATTTCTCTTAAAATTAAAACCAGCATAAGCTATCTTAACTTCAAATTTCTACTTTGTTGAAAATTTTAAAGCCACTGCTAAATTTATGAGCCAAAGCCACGTTAATGTTTAAAAAAGAATGCGTTTTGCAACTTTAAAATAACTCCCAAGTGCCCATGGTACTCTTTTGGCACTCTAACGCGTGCTGATGAAATAGAAAAATGGCAAAAGTTAGATTTATAGCTTGCTCTATTGCAACCAAGCAGCATTCTATTTAATTTACAAAAGTGAGAGTGAAATATTTTGGTTTTAAGATTCAAACCGCCACAATATTCAAAAAAGTGGGGGCAATATTTACTGCTTCAAAAATTCCCCGAGCTGTATTAATATTAGGCAGGAGTAGCTTAAAATTCAAAAGCCACCCAGCCAAATTTACTCAATTTATTTTTTTGAAGTGTATAAATTTATACCATTTTGTAAGCGTTTTAGCCCTTCAAGCACTCTGGCTCTTTGGGTTGCGATATTCATACGGAGGAAAAATCTATCTCCCCTGTAAGCATTGCCATCATTTAGCCAAAGTCCAGCTTTGTCACGCAAGAAATTCATAAAGTCGCTCGAATCCTCGCAAAACGCGCTGCAATCAAGCCATAAAAGATAAGTCGCATTTGAAGGCAGAAGCTTTACTGGCAAATTTTGCTCTTTTATGAAATTTATAACGATTTTTTTGTTTTCAAAGAGATAATCCCTAAGTTCATCAAGCCATGTTTGGCTATCGTTAAATGCCGCTATTGTCGCAGTTATTGCAAATGCGTTTGCCTCACCTATCTCATCATAATTTACAGCCGCATTTATTCTGGCACGTATCTGCTCATTTGGCGTGATGATGGCTGAGCTTTGAAGTCCAGCTATATTAAAGGCTTTTGTAGGTGAGACGCATGTGATTGAGTTATTTTTGCACTCTTCGCTAACGCTGATAAATGGCACGTAGCTTAGCCCAGGATCAGTTATGTCGCAGTGGATCTCATCGCTGATAACCAAAACATCATGCTTATAGCAAAGCTCACCTATCTTTTTAAGCGTCTCTTTGTCCCAAATTTTTCCTATTGGATTGTGAGGATTGCAAAGGAGCATCATAGTTGTTAGCGGCTGCGCTAGCTTTGCTTCAAGGTCTTCAAAATCAATCTCATAAGAGCCATCTTTATAGATAAGGTCATTTGATAAAATTTCACGGCCATTATTTTTAATGCAGTTAAAAAATACGTGATAGACAGGAGTTTGAACTAAAATTTGATCTCCTGGATTACTAAATCTTCTAATAGCAGTTGAAATCGCTGGTATAACACCAGTGCAAAAGCACATCCAATCGTTTTCAAAGCTAACGTCATGACGCCTCTTCCACCAGCCTTTGATCGCTTCGTTCCACTCTTTTGGAATAAATGAGTAGCCAAAGACGCCATTATCAAGACGCTTTTGTAGGGCATTTAAAATTTCAGGTGCAGCCTTAAAATCCATATCAGCAACCCACATTGGCAAAATGTCATTTTTCATTCGCCACTTCGATGAGTTAGTGCCATCTCTGCTAATAAGCGTATCAAAATCGTACTTCATAGCTTTTCCTTAAAATAAAATTTTAAATCAATTATAACCCAAAAGATACTAATATAATTTGAAATTTTCTCTCAATTTAATATTTCAAAAGGAAAAATGATGAAATTAGCTCAGGCTCTCATTTTAAGGGCCGATACACAAAAACGCTTAGAGCAGCTAAAAGGTAGGTTGCTTGATAATGCAAAAATACAAGAAAATGAAAGACCTAGCGAAGATCCAAAGCTTCTTTTAAAAGAGCTTGATAGGCTAAGCGATGAGCTATTTAGGCTGATCTTGGCTATAAATTTAACAAACTCAAGTGCAAAATTTGAAGGCGTGAGTCTAACTGAAATGATCGCTAAAAAAGATACACTAAGCCAAAAAGCAAGCGTGCTTAGGGAATTTGCCAAAAGTGCAAGCCAAAAGGTCGATCTTTACTCAAATAGTGAGATAAAAATTTTAAGTAGTGTTGATGTAGCCACGCTCCAAAAGCAAATAGACGAGCTATCAAAAGAGATCAGAGAGCTAGATATGAAGCTACAAGAGGCAAACTGGCAAGTTGATCTTGTAGAGTAAAATTTATGGTGAAAATTTAGCTAAAGGCGAGTAAAAAGAAAAATTTATTAGGCTTGCGGGGAGAGCAAAAGTTTAAATTTATCCCAGCAATTTAAAAAATGCATTCTTAAAAATAAACGTTACTACCACTTACTGATTTAGCTACGTTTTGGGTGGGTTTGGGGAAGATTAATCTTTATTATGTAAGATTTCACAAATTTTTAAAAGGAAATTTATGAAACTTGACACATTGATCGTAAAAGGCATCGAAGCTAAAAATAATCCAAATAAAGCTGTCATTCCGCCTATTTTTTTAGCAAGTACATTTGTGCAAGATGATCTTGAGAATTTTCAAGAATTTGCATATTCGCGTGGCAACAACCCTACAAAAAAAGCATTTGATGAAATTTTTGCAAAGGTTGAAGGCAGCAAATACGCTTTTAGCTTTGGTTCAGGCATGGCAGCAACAGCCGCGGCACTTAGCCTTATAAAAACTGGGCAAAAGGTCCTACTAAATAGTAACGTCTATGGCGGCACTTATAGATATGTCACGACCGTTTTTGAAAGCCACGGCATAAAGAGCGAATTTATAGACGATCTAAATTTTTTAAGCGAAGATGACATAAGCGACGATGTGGCGGCGATATTTATCGAAACTCCGTCAAATCCTCTCTTAAGAGTGACAGATATCGCTAGAATTTCAAAGATCGCTCACAAAAAAGGCGCTCTAGTCATCGTGGATAACACATTTTTAACGCCTTATTATCAAAGAGTACTTGATCATGGAGCTGATATCGTGGTTTATAGCGCTACAAAGTATATCGGCGGACACGCTGACGTGATCGCTGGTATCGTCACGCTAAACGACGATGCTTTGGCTGAGAAGATAAAATTTGCTAAAAACACGCTTGGTGGCATCATCAGTCCGATGGACGCATACTACCTAATACGTGGGCTTAAAACACTTAGCGTTAGGTTTGACAGACAAACACAAAATGCACATAAAATCATCAAATTTTTGCAGAATAATGACGCTGTTAGCGTTGTGCATTTTGCTGGCTCATATAGCGAGCAAGAGGCAAAAATGCAAGCAGCTCAAGCAAGCGACATTGGCGCGCTCATCTCATTTGAGCTTGATGAAAAATATGATGTAAATAAATTTGTAAAATCGCTAGAAATTTTTGATCTAGCAGTGAGCCTTGGTGGCGTAGAAAGCCTTATCTGCAGGCCTGCGACGATGACGCATGAGGCATTTCCAAAAGAGGTACTAGATAAGATCGGTATAAAGCAAAACTTGCTTCGATTAGCCATCGGTATCGAAAACGCTGATGATCTAATAGCGGATCTTGATCAAGCATTTAAAAAAGCAAAAAAATAATAAAGGAGATAGATATGGCAACTACAAAATTTAAAGGTAGTGAGGTAAATTTAAGTGGAAACGAGGTCTTTGTAGGCTCTTATGCGCCTGAAGCAAAAGTCGTAGCGCAAGATCTTAGCGAGTTTAGTGTAGGCGGAAATAATGGCGTAGAAGTACTTGTTTGCTTACCATCACTTGATACTGGCGTTTGTGCAGCAGAGGCTCGTAAATTTAACGAAAAAGTAGCTGGCAAACATGGTGTAAAACTTAGCATCATCTCAAATGATTTGCCATTTGCGATGGGTAGATTTTGCACGACTGAAGGCATAGCAAATTTACATGTTGGAAGCGACTTTAGATACGGAGAATTTGCTAAAAACTATGGTGTCTTAATGAGCGATGGCCCACTAAAAGGGCTACTTGCAAGAGCGGTATTTGTCATCAATGATGGCGTAATAATTCACAAACAAATCGTCCCTGAAGTGACAGAAGAGCCAAACTACGATGCAGTATTTGATGCTATTAAAAGTAGTGGTAGTTGCGGTTGTGGCTGCCATTAAAAAAGGCGTTATCTAAGCATCTATTTGATGCTTAGATAATTAATTTTAGTCAAATAGAGATTTTTCAAAAGACTTTACTACAAAGCTTTTTCTATGAAGGCCTGAATAGCCAAACTTGGCAATGGCTTCTAAATGTGCTTTTGTGCCGTATCCTTTGTGCCTAGAAAAGCCATATTTTGAGTAAATTTTATCCCAGCCTTTCATTAAACTATCGCGGCTAACCTTTGCTAATATGCTAGCAGCGCTTACCCCAGCGACCTTGCCGTCAGCTTTTATCATCGTTGTGATACCTACGCCATAGTCTAAATTTCCATCATAAATGATCTCAAAGCCCTCAAAATGCACCTTAAAAATTTTGAGCGCTCGTCTTAAGCACTCGCTTAGCCCAAGTTCGTCTATTTGCGCATTTGAGAAGTAGATGATGAGAAAGTTGGAGCTTTTTATAATCTCTTTAAAAAGCTCCTCACGCTTTTTTGCGGTTAGTTTTTTGGAGTCGTTTAGGCCTGAAATTTCTTTATTTAGCACGCAGGCCGCTACGCTTAAAGGCCCAGCTAAAGCCCCACGTCCAGCCTCATCTATGCCACAAATTTTTGCCATTAAAGCCCGATTTCATCGCTAAAGTAAGGTCTTAGCTCATCAAGTGGCACGCTAATTTGCTCCTCGTTTAAAAAGGTAAGCCCAAGTGGCGAAAGCACAAAATTTTCGCTAACGCCTGCTGTTGCAAGGATTGCTTTTAGATGAGGATCGTTCATATCTTTAAAAATCTGCTTTAACTTTAGCTTTTTGTTGGTTTTAATTAAGACGACATCGCAGCTAGTTTTATTGTTTTTATAGGTGCAGATACTTTTTATTTTGTCATTTATATAGTAGATGTTATCTAGGCTTTCAAATTGGTTATTTGGCCATTTTTTACGCTCGCTTTTTAGGTCATAAAGTGTCGAGAGTAATTTATTTTTATTTTTTTTAGCCGATTCTTTGGCAAATATATCGTTAATTATAGCTTCGTATCTTGTGCCATTTGCTTCGGTCATTTGGATGCCAATATTTAGCATTTCATACTCTTTTTCTTTTTTGATAGTCGCATTATAGGCTTTGTTTTTAACGATTATTTTGCCCTTTAGCTCGCCATTTTCATTTTTAACGTCTAAATTTATCTTATCAGATACAGCATTTAGCGATGAAATTTCACTGCTATTTTGCTCAAGATTACCTTTTTCGTAGTCGTATTTTGTGCCATCAAAAAAGATATGCCCGCTTATCTTGGCTGGCACTTTAAAGCTCTTACTTTGCTTAAAATTTTCAAATTCATCTTTAAAATAGTTCATATACACTTCAAATTTTATACCATTCGCCTCACCAATAAATTTATAAAATTTTGCCCAGTTTTCGTGATTTATCTCATAGCCAAATAGGCTTACTATAAGTATAAAAATCCCAATAAATGCTCTCATGTCCGTCCTTCATAGTTTTGTTGATTATAGCTTCTTTACTTTAAGCTTTTAAAACAATAATCAAATAAAGGTTTAAATTTATAAACCTAGACTCCACCTAGAAAATGGCAAAATTTCGCATTTTATGCCCTCAAAGCTAAGCTCAGCTTGGTTTGCGACGCTGATTATCTGAAGCTTGCTTACACCCAGCTCTTTTAAGCTTGCGTGGAGTTTTTTAAATTTCAAGAAGATGATCTCTGGTGCAGAAAACGGCACACAGATGATTGCGATCTTCCTTTTATTAAGGAAGAAATCAATCTCTTTTGTGTAGTAAATTTCATCTTTAAATTTAAGCAACTCGCAAAAAACTACATTTGCAAAGACGGCCAAAAAGTCCTTTTTTAGGTATAAAGCGTTACGAAGTGCAAAATTTGTAAAGTAGAGCTTTTTGCTCGTGCTACTCTCATCTAAATTTGGTACTAATTCTATAAAGCCATTTTCATTAAGGCTGGTTACTGCGTTATAGACACTATCTTTTGAGATTTTCATCTGCTCTTTTAGGTTTTTGTAGATACCAAAAGTACTAAGCACATCGTGGCATTTTGGAGTACATTCTTTTAAAATCGCAATGCTTTGCTCGCTTAAATTTGCTCTTAAGAGCTGTTGCAAGTGCGCTGTGACCTCGCTGGAGTCTAAAAAAGCACTTGCTATCTCATTGCCATGAGCCAAAAAGTAGCTAAAAAGCAGGTCTTGGTCCAAATTTTTCTTAAAAAATAGTATAAATTCCTCGTAGTCGAGATAGTTTAAATTTATGCGTGCAAAGCCGTCAATCGTGAGTGAAAATTCCTTGCTTGTAAGGATGATATTTTCAAGTGTTGCGCCCTTTAAAAAGTCTAAATTTGCAAGGTCAGCAGCTTGTAAATTTTCAACTGCGATCACCTTTATCTGGGTATTTTTTTCTAAAAATTCTTTTAAATTTGCTAAAAGCAAGGCTCTGTCTATCCTTAGATCGTCTAAATTTACATAAAGTCTCTCCTCGCTTTTATAATGGCTCAAAAACTCATAAACAAGGGCTGTTTTGCCACTTGAAATGGCGCCTATTATAAGCGTCTTTGGCGAGATGATTTCGTATTTCCTGGGGATAAATTTACTTGATTTAAGCGGCTGATTGTAATAAAGCTCTAATTGGTTCATTTTCTCCCCTTTGTAAGATGTATATGTAAATTTTTGCTATACCTTCAGAACCCCCCCCCGTTATAAGTGCGATCTCGTCGCTCGTTAGCTCATAAAGCTCAAAAACAAGTTCGTCTATTTTTTCGTTACTTGCCTTGATTTTGTTATTTAGCGCGTCGATATTTTCTTTAGCTTCTAGCTTTTCATAAAGAGTTAAAGTAGGCATGTGCTTCTCGTAAAGCTTGATTTTTTCATTGGCTTTTAAAATTTCATCAATCAAATTTATTATCTCGTTTGCTAAATTTTCATTTTGTGGCGTTATTTGGGGGATAGGCAAAATTTCTAAGCGATTTATTTTTATTTCGCCTTCAAGTCCGCCTCCAGCATAGAAAAAGTTGAAAATTTTATAAACAGCTGTTGAATTTAAAAAGGCTAATAAAAATTTTAGATTTTCGCCAGTTATGCAATATGCAGTATTGTCTGGAATATTATTATTTGCATCGTAAGCAAATTTTGGGCTTTGCACCATTCTGGCGCATAAAATTTTCTCTTTTTCGAATTCTTCATAATAAGCGATATTGTCTTGCGCCTCAAACCATTTATTTGATGTTTTTTTACGGCATTTTTTACCATTTATAGTTTCGCCACTTTGTGCTATATAAGGCAAGAAATTTTGTAAATATCCCTTAAGACTTGGAAAATTTTCAATATCTATCTTTAACGCCGGAAATGTGCAAATGAGCCACAGCCCAGCCCACTCATAGTCATAACGCTTTATATCTCGACCTCGTAAGATCGGTCTAATGAGCTTTTGCGTCCGCCCTCTTTCTTCTCCAGTACAGTTATTTAAAATTTTATCACGAGCGCTATCGTCGATGATAAATGCTTCGTTTAGTCCAGTTTTGACACCATAATTGATATTCACACCCCAATCTTTTAATGGCTTTGCGACTTTTTCGATCTTGCTTTTTAGCTCAAATTTGCTGCTATCTAGGAAAGTGAAATTTGTTTCGTTTAGCGTGGATTGTGGTATTTGGATAAATTTTTGCGTTTTTAAATTTATGCTGTTTGAAGCTAGGAAATTAAATTTTGAATTTTCACCGGCTCTTATTTTTTTAAAAATAGTAATCGCGCTATCTACGCTCGCGTCTTCAAAAACTTTAACCCCAGCAAAATCAATAATGTGCGTTATTTGCGTATTTTCTAATATAAATCTACGTAAATTTTCACCATAGCTGGCACGGAAAAATTTATTTGAACATATAAAACCTAAAAGCCCATTTTCTTTTAGATGTGTAATGCCAAGCTCATAAAAATAGACAAACAAATCAGCCGTTCCGCTATAAACTTTATATTTTTGTAGGGCTGGTTTTTGCTCTTTTATCGCCTCTTGTCTGACATAGGGAGGATTGCCGATAACGACATCAAATTTAAAGTCAAAAGGAAATTTTAAAAGTGAGTTTGCTGCTACTAAATTTTTACTAAGATCTGTTAAAACTCGTCCTTTTGCAGCTGTGCGGAGCCAAAGAGATAGTCTGGCGATCTCGACCGCATCGGCATTTATATCTACGCCGTAAAGATTATTTTCTAAAATAGTGCTTTCTATATCGTAAAGCCCCAAGCCCTCGCCCTCATATACTTTGCGGTAAGTGTCTAATGCGCCATGCTCGCTAATGAGAAATTCTAAAGCTTGGTTTAAAAACGCACCAGAGCCACAAGCTGGATCAAGTATCTTAAGGGATAAGAGCCACTTGCGGTAAGCATAAATTTTGTCTTTGATCTCACTTTCTGCTTTGGTTAATTTTTTGGGATTTTTTGGTGCTAATAGCTCATTTAGATCAAGCCCTAGCTCATCTTTTTTGGCTTTACAAAGCGTACCAAGCGAATTCTCAATTATAAATTCTGTTATAAATTCTGGCGTATAAAATATGCCATCTTTTTTGCGTTTGCTCTGTTTGGCATCAAATTCATTACCATTTATTTGCGCATTTAGCTCTTCAAGGTCGTTTAGTGAGCTTTCAAAGATATGTCCTAGGATATTTACACCGATGTCGCTTAAAAAATCATAGTCGCTTAAAAACTGCGCTTCAAGCACGCTATCGTCTATCTTTAGCGCATCAAGCTCAGTATCTGTGGCAAAAAGCCCGCCATTGTAGCGTTTGATATCAAGACGTTCACTACCTTCATCAATGGCTTTAAAGTAAATTTTGTAAAAGTCATAAAAACTAAGCTCAGTAACTTGGTTTTGAAATTTATCTTTTATCTCGGCTATCGTGCGAAGTCTTAGTAGTCCGCGGTCTTCAGCAAATAGTATAAAGACAAATCTATCACATAGTTTTTGAGTCAGGCTTAAAAGCCTATTTTTATCAATGCTGGCATTGTTTTTGCAAATATTTTTAAAAAGAGCAAGTCTAAATGCGCTAAAGTCTTTATAAAATTTGTTTGAAATTTCGCGCTCGTGAGTGGCAAATTTCTCTTTTAGCTTTAGTGGCAGATCCGTGCTAATACTCTCAAAGCTAAGCAGCAAATGAAGTCTTTTAAACTCGTCAAAGTTTGCTGTAAAAAGGTCAAATTTTTCAAATGTTGTTTTATTGCCGATGTAAAAGCGCAGTTCATTAAAATTTGAAACAACGACATATTTGGCATTGTCGTGTGAGACAAAATAGCGAAAAGCTTGATCTACCGGGCTAAGCTCGCGGTTGGACGGAGTTTTATCAAGATATTGCGTGGTTTGATCTTTTAGCTCGATCACGCATCTAACTTCGCCATTTATAAGTATCGCCCCGTCTGTCTTTTTGCCGTCAGTTTCGTTCTTTTTCTCGCGCTCAAGGTTAAAAGTTGTAGGGTTAGTAGTGTCCAAAGTGTAGCCAAGGCAGTCTTCAAAGATATCTTTTAGAAACTGCGTCTGAAATTTTTCTTCTTTGAAGCTCTTAATGTCACTAGCTTTTACCTGATACATTTGCAAATTTGCATAACGCTTTTTAAGCTTCTCCTCGTCTTGATCTTGGGTTAGTAAGAATTTTGTATTAAAGATCGGCATCTTTTCTCTTTAAAATTTTAATTTCTTGGAATCTTATCTTTTTAAATTTTATATTTTCCTTATTAAAAGGAAATAATTAATCAAAATTCATCAAAAAATAACGTTTTTCTTGACAACTATAATAGCTTTTTTGTAAAATCGCGTTCTCTTTACGAAAAGACAAGCGTCTTTGCTCGTACGATCGCTTGATCCTATGCGAGTTATTTTGATGTAAAGAGGTCGCGAGTTTGCGACAAGTTCTTTTTAAAGGAAAACACATGGAAAGAATCAGGTTAAAGCTAAAAGCTTACGACCATAGAGTTCTAGACCGCACTGTTGCAGCAATCGTAGAAGCTGTCAAACGAACAGGTGCCGACGTTCGTGGCCCGGTACCAATGCCTACAAAGATCAAACGCTATACAGTCTTAAAATCTCCACACATCAACAAAGACTCACGTGAGCAGTTTGAGATGAGAATACACGCTCGTATGCTTGACATCGTAGCTGCTACTCCAGAAACTGTAGATAGCCTAACAAAACTCGACCTAGCTCCAGAAGTTAATGTCGAAGTTCGTGCGATGAAATAAGCGGACAAAAGGATAAGAGTATGGAATATATTGTAGAAAAAATAGGCATGAGTAGAACGATTGCCACGAAGAGTACGCCAGTTACACTACTTAAGCTAGTTGAGGCTAAAGTATGTGAGATCGACGAAAACAAACGTGCTATCGTAGCGTATGCCCACACTAAAGCAAACAACAAAGCTATCGCTGGTCAGCAAAAGAAATACAATCTGACTGCAGAATTTAACAAATTTGCTACGCTTGAAGTAGCTAATAGCGAAGTTGGAAACCTAGACTTTACACCATTAAACGAGGCTAAAATTTTAAAAGTTAGCTTTAACTCAAAAGGTAGAGGCTACCAAGGTGTGGTAAAAAGACATGGTTTTGGCGGTGGTCCAAAAAGCCACGGCTCACGTTTCCACAGACGCCACGGTTCAATTGGTAACTGCGAATGGCCAGGTCGTGTTCAACCAGGTATGAAAATGGCAGGACACATGGGCAATGAGAAAGTTACTGTTAAAAACGAGCTAATAAGCTTTGACGCTCAAAATGGCATCGTAGTTGTAAAAGGTTGCGTTCCTGGTCACAATGGTGCAATGGGTAAAATAAGGATTGTAAAATGAGTAAAATTCACGTATTAAACGATAAATTTGAAAATTCAGGCGAGTTAGAGCTTCCTGCAAGCTACGCTGAAGTAAATCCGCACAACCTATATCTTTATGTAAAATCTTACCTTGCTGGTATAAGAGCAAATACGGCTCACACTAAAAGCCGTGCTTTTGTAAGCGGTGGTGGTAAAAAACCATGGAGACAAAAAGGACGTGGTGGTGCAAGAGCAGGTTCAACTAGAACTAACGTTTGGGTAGGCGGTGCAGTTGCATTTGGTCCAACAAACGAGAAAAACTATTTTCAAAAAGTCAATAAAAAACAAAAAAGACTAGCTCTTGAGTACGCTTTGGCAGTAAAAGCACAAGATGGTAAAATTTTCGCAGTAGATAGCATCTCAATCGAGTCTGGAAAGACAAAAGATGCAGCTAATATCATCAAAAATTTAAAAGTAAAAGACGCGCTTATCGTTAAAGATTTACTAGACGATAAAACACTACTTGCTTTTAGAAATTTAGCAAACTGCTATGTAGTAGATGCGAATGAGATAAATGCTTATCTTGTCTCTACATTTAGTTCGGTTATCATTGAAAAAGCTGCACTAAAAACTATAACAAAAGAGGGCTAAAATGGCGGATATAACTGATATCAAAACAATTATTTATACAGAAAAAACTCTAGGCCTTCAAGAACAAGGCGTTGTTGTTATCCAAACTTCACCAAGAGTTACAAAAAACAGCTTAAAAGTGGTTTTACAAGAGTATTTTGGAGTAACGCCTGTTCGCGTAAATTCACTTAGAATTAGCGGCAAAGTTAAGCGTTTTAGAGGAAGAGCAGGTCAGCGTGACGAGATAAAGAAATTCTACGTTAAGTTACCTGAAGGCGTAAGCCTAGAAAATACGGAGGCGTAAGATGGCTATAAAATCATATAAACCATATACACCTAGTCGCAGATATATCACTGGACTAAGCTCTGAAGATATAACAGCTAAACCAAGCGTTAGAAGCTTGCTTGTTAAAATACCTGCAACTGGTGGTAGAAATAACAATGGCCGTATAACTTCAAGACATAAAGAAGCAGGTGCAAAAAAACTTTATCGTATCATCGACTTCAAACGTCGTAAATTTGGTATAGAAGGTAAAGTTGAAGCGATCGAATACGATCCAAATAGAAACTGCCGTATCGCTCTTATAGCTTATAAAGATGGTGAAAAGCGCTATATCATTAGACCAAATGGCCTAAATGTTGGCGATGTTATCGCGTCTATCGATGAGGGTTCACTAGATATTAAACCAGGCAACGCTATGAAACTAAGATTTATCCCAGTTGGTACTATCGTTCATAACGTAGAGCTAAAACCTGGTAAAGGCGCTCAGATAGCTCGTTCAGCTGGCGGTTATGCTCAGCTAATGGGTAAAGAAGAGAAGTATGTTATCTTAAGAATGCCAAGTGGCGAGATGAGACAAGTACTAGCTGAGTGTATGGCAAGTATCGGTGTAGTTGGCAACGAAGACTGGGCTAACATCACTATCGGTAAGGCCGGACGTAATCGCCACCGCGGTATCCGCCCACAAACACGTGGTTCTGCTATGAACCCAGTTGATCACCCACACGGTGGTGGTGAAGGTAAGAAAAATTCAGGCCGTCACCCAGTTACTCCATGGGGTAAACCAACTAAAGGTGCTAAGACTCGCCGTAAAAAAGCTAGCGATAAGCTTATAATTTCAAGAAGGAAAGGAAAATAGAGATGGCAAGATCACTCAAAAAAGGTCCTTTCGTAGATGATCATGTAATGAAAAAAGTTATTGCCGCAAAAAATGCAAACGATAACAAACCAATCAAGACTTGGTCAAGACGTAGCACGATTGTACCTGAAATGATTGGACTAACATTTAACGTTCATAATGGCAAGAGCTTTATTCCTGTATATGTTACAGAAAATCATATAGGCTATAAACTTGGCGAATTTGCTCCAACACGCACATTTAAGGGTCACAAAGGCTCAGTGCAAAAGAAAATCGGCAAGTAAGGGGAAATGATATGAGTAGAGCAATTATAAAATTCGTAAGACTTTCTCCTACAAAAGCAAGACTTATAGCAAGAGAAGTTCAAGGCATGAATGCCGAGCTAGCACTTGCAAGCTTGCAATTTATGCCAAATCGTGGTGCTAAATTTATAGCAAACGCTATTAGCTCAGCAGTAGCAAATGGCGGATTTGAGCCAGAAGAGGTTGTAGTAACTAGTTGCCGCGTTGACGCTGGTCCTGTATTAAAGAGATTTAGACCAAGAGCAAGAGGAACAGCGAGCAAAATTCGCAAACCTACTTCTCATGTAATGGTAGAAGTATCTAAACCTGAAAAGAAGGAAGCATAATATGGGACAAAAAGTAAATCCAATAGGTCTTAGACTAGGAATTAACCGCAACTGGGAATCTAGATGGTTTCCAACCAAACAAAGTCTTCCTGAAAATATCGGTGAAGATTACAAAATTCGTGCATTTTTAAAGAAAAAACTTTACTATGCAGGAATTAGCCAAATTCTAATCGAAAGAACGGCTAAAAAACTTCGTGTAACCGTAGTTGCAGCTCGTCCTGGTATCATCATTGGCAAAAAAGGTCAAGATGTTGAAAACCTAAAGAACGAAGTTAGCAAACTTATCGGTAAAGAAGTAAATGTAAATATCAAAGAAGAAAGAAAAGCTCAAGCTTCAGCTCAACTTGCTGCTGAAAACGTAGCTATGCAACTTGAAAAGCGTGTCGCATTTAGACGTGCTATGAAAAAAGTTATCCAAGGTGCTCAAAAATCAGGCGCTAAAGGTATCAAAATTTCAGTTGCTGGTCGTTTAGGTGGTGCTGAGATGGCAAGAACCGAGTGGTATCTAGAAGGTCGCGTTCCGCTTCATACTCTTAGAGCAAAGATCGATTACGGTGTAGCTGAGGCTCATACGACTTATGGAAACATAGGTATTAAAGTATGGATTTTTAAAGGTGAGGTTCTTCAAAAAGGTGTTCAACCTGAGAAAACTGAAGAAGAAGCACCTAAGAAAACACGTAGAGCAAGAAGAGGTAAATAATTATGTTGATGCCTAAAAGAACGAAATTTCGTAAGCAAATGAAAGGTCGCAACCGTGGTTATGCGACTCGTGGAGCATCTTTAGCAACTGGCGAATTTGCACTTAAGGCTGTTGAAGCTGGCAGAATAAATTCTCGCCAAATAGAAGCTGCTCGTCAAGCTCTAACTCGTCACGTAAAAAGACAGGCTAAAATTTGGATTAGGGTTTTCCCTGATAAGCCACTTACTAAAAAACCTCTACAAACTCGTATGGGTAAAGGTAAGGCTGGAGTTGAAGAGTGGGTTATGAATATCAAACCTGGTCGTATAATATTTGAAATGGCTGGTGTTAGCGAAGAGTTGGCTCGTGAAGCTCTAACTTTGGCTTTACACAAACTTCCTTTCAAATCAAAATTTGTAACGCGAGAGAGTGAAAATGAAATATACTGAGTTAAAAGATAAGAGCGTTGCAGAATTAAACGCGTTGCTAAAAGAGAAAAAGGTGCTTTTATTTACTTTAAGACAAAAGCTAAAAACTATGCAGTTAAGCAACCCTAATGAGATTAGTGCTGTTCGCAAAGAGATAGCTCAGATCAACACTGCAATTAGTGCAACAAGACAAGGGGCGTAAAATGGCATTAAAAAGAGAAATTCAAGGTGTTGTTTTACAAAAAGCTGGAGATAAAACAGCTACTATTTTGGTAGAAAGACGCGTTATGCACCCAAGATACCATAAATTTGTAAAACGCTTTAAAAAATATTTAGTTCACGATGAGAAAAATGAGACAAGAGCAGGCGATACAGTTGTTGCGATCGAGTGCAGACCACTTTCAGCTCGCAAGAATTTTCGCTTAAAAGCTGTATTGGCAAAGGGAGTTGAGTAATGATTCAAAGTTTTACAAGACTTGCAGTTGCTGATAATAGTGGTGCAAAAGAGTTAATGTGTATAAAAGTTCTTGGCGGCAGCAAAAGAAGATACGCTACACTTGGCGATATCATAGTTTGCTCTGTTAAAAAAGCTCTTCCAAATGGTAAGATCAAAAAAGGACAGGTTGTAAAAGCTGTTGTTGTAAGAACTAAAAAAGAGGTTCAAAGAGATAATGGTTCGCTAATCCGCTTTGACGAGAACGCAGCTGTTATACTTGATAGCAAAAAAGAGCCAGTCGGCACTCGTATTTTTGGACCAGTTGGACGTGAAGTTAGATATGCTAACTTTATGAAGATTGTTTCGCTAGCTCCGGAGGTTTTATAATGGCTAATGTAAAATTTAAAGTCAAAAAAGGCGATACTATTAAGATCATCGCTGGTGACGATAAAGGCAAAACTGGTAAAATTTTAGCAGTTCTTGCAAAAAAAGGTCAGGTTATAGTTGAGGGATGCAAAATAGCTAAAAAAGCTATCAAACCAAGCGAAAAAACTCCAAATGGTGGTCACGTAAATAAAGAGATGCCAATTGACATATCAAATGTCGCGAAAGTTGAAGGATAAGAGATATGAGTAGATTAAAAGATAAATTTAACGAAACTATCAAGCCAGCTCTCGTAAAAGAATTTGACATCAAAAATCCAATGCTTATCCCTGCACTCGAGAAAATTGTGATCAGTGTAGGCGCTGGAGACTCTGCTAAAGATCAGAAAGTGCTTCAAAATATGGCTGATACCATTTCACTTATCGCTGGACAAAAAGCAGTTATCACTGATGCTAAAAAATCAGTTGCTGGCTTTAAAGTTCGCGAGGGTTTCCCTGTTGGTATCAAAGTAACTTTGAGAAAAGAGCAAATGTATGCTTTCTTAGATAAGCTAATCAGCGTTGCTCTTCCAAGAGTTAAAGACTTCCGTGGTCTTCCAAAAAATGGTTTTGACGGACGTGGAAACTATAACTTCGGTCTTAGTGAGCAGCTAATGTTTCCAGAGGTTGAGTATGATAAAATTTTACGAACTCATGGTATGAATATTACGATTGCTACTACGGCTAAAAATGATAAAGAGGCATTCAAATTGCTAGAGCTATTTGGTGTGCCGTTTGCAAAAGGAAAGTAAAATGGCAAAGAAATCAATGATAGCAAAAGCTGCACGCAAGCCAAAATTTGCGGTTCGCGGCTATACTAGATGCCAAATTTGCGGTCGCCCGCACTCTGTTTATAAAGATTTTGGAATTTGCCGTGTTTGCCTAAGAAAAATGGCTAACGAAGGCCTAATACCTGGTCTTAAAAAAGCAAGTTGGTAAGGAAGAGAAATGTTAAACGATTTAATATCAGATGGATTAACACGCATTAGAAATGCAAGTATGAGAAAGCTTGAAACTGCGAAATTGCTTCATTCTAAGGTTGTTGAGGCTACTCTTTCTATCCTTGCAGCAAAAGGCTATGTAGAGAGCTACAACGTTATCGAAGAAGGTAACAAGAAATTTATAAACGTAGTTTTAAAGTATGATGAGTACGGCAGAAGCGTTATAAACGAGCTTAAAAGAGTTTCAAAACCTGGTCGCCG
The DNA here is from genome assembly GCF_002092855.1 of Campylobacter concisus. Taxonomy (NCBI): domain Bacteria; kingdom Pseudomonadati; phylum Campylobacterota; class Epsilonproteobacteria; order Campylobacterales; family Campylobacteraceae; genus Campylobacter; species Campylobacter concisus. The sequence continues at coordinate 85,717 of NZ_LVLC01000030.1, read as the reverse complement.
TGTTTATCAAGGCAAAGACGACATTAAGCGTTTTAAAAATGGTTACGGAACAGTTATTGTTAGCACAAGCAAAGGCGTTATGAGCGGTATTGAAGCAAGTAAAGCTGGTGTTGGCGGCGAAGTTCTTTGTACAGTTTGGTAATAAACTGCATTAAACGCTATTTAATCTTATGATTTTAAGGTTAAATTTTTAGCTTGGTAAAATTTAGATTTTGCCAAGCTAAATTTAGAAATTCAAATGAAGGTTTCGTCAAATTTGACGATAAAATTTACGGCATTGTGGTGTTTATTCGTAAATGTAGGAACACCCTAGACAAGTAAAGGAAAAAAATGTCACGTATTGGAAAACAGCCTATCGCTATCCCAAGTGGTGTAGACGTTAGTGTTGAAAATAATGTCCTAAAATTTAAAAAGGGCAATCATATAAAAGAGCTTGACACAAAAGGTCATGTTGATGTCAAGATAGAAAATGGTCATATAGTTTTTGCTCCAAAAGGCGAAGATCGCCAAAGTAGAGCTTACTGGGGAACATATAGAGCACTTGCTAATAACATCGTAACTGGTATCACTGCGGGATTTACTCGCCAGCTTGAGATCAACGGCGTTGGTTACAAAGCAGCTGCAAAAGGTAAAATTTTAGAGCTTTCTCTTGGTTTTTCACACCTTATCAACTATGAGCTACCAGCAGGCGTTGAAGCTAGTGTTGAGAAAAACGTTATTACTATCAAAGGTGATGACAAACAAGTAGTAGGTCAAGTGGCTGCTCAAGTTAGAGGATTTAGACCACCTGAGCCATACAAAGGCAAAGGCGTTAAATATCTAGAAGAACGCATCATCCGCAAAGCGGGCAAGACATCTAAGAAGTAAGGAGCGGTAAATGACAGCAAAAGTACTAAAAAGAAAAATCGCTCTTAGAATTAAGAGAAAAAGAAGAATCAGAGGTAAAATTTCTGGTGTTGCAACTTGTCCAAGAGTTTCTATTTTCAAATCAAACAGAACTCTTTATGTTCAAGCAATTGATGACGTTACAGCTACTACACTAGCTGCGGTTGATGGCAGAAAGATAGGCATAAAAGCAAATAAAGAAGGTGCGGTCACTTTAGCTAAAGAATTTGCTAAGGCTTTAAAAGCTAAGAAGATAGATGTTGCAGTTTTTGATAGAAATGGTTATTTGTATCATGGCGTTATCGCAGCATTTGCTGAAGCTTTAAGAGAAAATGGCATCAAGCTATAACCCAAAGGAAAATCGATGGAAAAATATAATAGAGAAGAATTTGAAGAAGTAATCGTCGATATCGGTCGGGTTACAAAGGTTGTTAAAGGTGGCCGTAGATTTAGATTTACGGCTTTAGTTGTTGTTGGTAATAGAAATGGTCTAGTTGGCTTTGGTTATGGTAAAGCTAAAGAGGTACCAGATGCGATGAGAAAAGCAATTGACGACGCATTTAAAAATATTATCCATGTTAAGATCAAAGGCACAACTATCCCTCACGACGTAGAGGTAAAATATAACGCAAGTAGAATGCTACTTCGCCCAGCTAGTGAGGGTACTGGTGTTATCGCTGGTGGTAGTGCACGTCCTATTATCGAGCTTGCAGGTATTAAGGATATCCTTACTAAATCACTTGGCTCAAACAACTCAGCAAACGTCGTTCGTGCTACTATAAAAGCACTTAGTTTGCTAAAAAGCTAAGAGAAAGGAGTTAAGATGGCATTAGAAAAATTAACACCTGCTGCAGGTTCAACTCATGCAACCAAAAGAATAGGTCGTGGTCAAGGCAGTGGCAATGGCAAAACTGCTGGTAAAGGTAACAAAGGTCAAAGAGCAAGAAAAGGCTACAATGAGAAAAGAGGTTTTGAGGGCGGACAGCAACCACTTCAAAGACGTCTTCCAAAAGTAGGTTTTACTTCTAAATTTGAAAAACCTTATGTTATTAATGTTGAGAAAATTGCAGCTATAAAAGAGCTTGCTGAAATTTCAATAGCAACAATAGCTAGCGTTCATAAAATTTCAAAGAGCGTTACTAAGATAAAACTAATCGGTGCAAGCGCAAAAGCTCTTGCTTCTAAGATTAAAGACGAGAACGTTAGCGTTAGCGGAACAAAATAATGGATAAAACACTGACCAACAAGATTTTAATCACGTTGGCATTTTTGTTCGCATACAGGATACTGGCTTATGTGCCAGTTCCTGGTGTTAATGTCGACGTAATTAAAGAATTCTTCAATTCAAACAATAGCAATGCCTTGGGTCTATTTAATATGTTTAGTGGTAAAGCCGCTGAGCGTTTAAGTATCATATCTCTAGGTATCATGCCTTACATCACAGCTTCGATTATTATGGAGCTTCTAGCAGCGACATTTCCAAAGTTAGGTCAGATGAAAAAAGAGCGCGACGGTATGCAAAAATATATGCAAATTATACGTTATGCAACTATCGTTATCACTCTTGTACAATCAATCGGCGTTTCTATTGGACTTCAAAGCTTAAGCGGTCGTGGTGGCGAACAAGCTATCATGATAGATATAAATTTATTTATCGCGATATCTGCTGTATCTATGCTAACTGGAACTATGCTGCTTATGTGGATAGGTGAGCAAATAACACAGCGTGGTATAGGCAACGGTATAAGTCTTATCATCTTTGCTGGTATCGTCTCTGGCATACCTAGCGCGATCGGTGGAACTGTAAATTTGGTAAATACTTCTGAGATGAATTTCCTAACAGTTATCGCTATTTTGGTGATTATCTTAGCTACTATTGGTGCTATTATATTTGTCGAGATGGGCGAAAGGCGTATTCCTATTTCTTACTCAAGAAAAGTGATAATGGAAAATCAAAACAAACGTATAATGAACTATATACCGATCAAAGTAAATTTAAGCGGCGTTATCCCACCGATATTTGCTAGTGCGATTTTGATGTTTCCTAGTACTATTTTACAAGCTAGTACAAATCCGATCATCCAAGCTATCAACGACTTTTTAAGTCCAAATGGCTATATGTTTAACTTTTTAACGTTTTTATTTATCATCTTCTTTGCGTTTTTTTACGCATCGATCGTATTTAACACAAAAGATATAAGTGAAAATTTAAAGAAACAAGGTGGATTTATACCTGGTGTTAGACCAGGCGAGAGTACGGCTAGCTATCTAAACGAAGTAGCTGGCAGGTTAACTTTGGGCGGTGCTTTATATCTAGGCATCATCTCAACTTTGCCATGGGTACTTGTAAAAACTATGGGTGTACCATTTTATTTTGGTGGCACGTCAGTACTTATCGTGGTTTCTGTCGCTCTTGATACCATGAGGCGTATAGAAGCTCAGTCTTATACAAACAAATACCAAACTCTAAGTGCAGTAGGTCTATAAAATGGCTATCACGCTAAAAAGACCGGTTGAGATAGAGAAAATGAGAGCGGCGAACAAGATCGTCGCTCGAACTCTTGATCACATTTCTACGATTATAAAGCCTGGAATTTCCCTTCTTGAGATAGATAAAATTTGTGAAGATATGATAAGGGCTGCTGGGGCAAAACCTGCTTTTAAAGGTCTTTATGGCTTTCCAAATGCAGCTTGCATAAGCGTCAATGAAGTGGTGATCCACGGAATCCCAAATGAATACAAACTAAAAGAGGGTGATATCGTTAGCGTTGATATCGGCTCAAATTTAGATGGTTATTTTGGCGATTCGGCTAGGACATTTGGAGTTGGTAAAATTTCAAAAGAAGACGAGGCTTTGATCGCTTGCTCAAAAGATGCACTATATTTTGCGATTGACTATATAAGAGCTGGTATGCATTTTAAAGAAATTTGCTATGAGCTTGAGAAATTTATACTAGGCAGAGGCTATGTGCCTTTACGTGGATATTGCGGTCACGGTATAGGAAAAAGGCCACACGAAGAGCCAGAAATTCCAAACTATCTTGAGGGGCATAACCCAAAAGCTGGACCAAAGATAAAAGAAGGAATGGTATTTTGTATAGAGCCAATGATCTGCCAAAAAGACGGCACGCCAGTTTTAGGAAGCGATAACTGGAAAGTAACCTCAAAAGATGGTTTGAGAACTAGCCATTATGAGCATTGCATGGCGATAGTTAATGGCAAAGCCGAAATTTTAAGCCAAGCATAAAATTTATAGTAAAAATTTAAAGAAAGGAGAATTTGTGGCAAAAGACGATGTCATTGAGATTGATGGAAACGTTGTTGAGGCACTACCAAATGCAACTTTTAAAGTTGAGCTTGACAACAAACATATAATTTTATGTCATATCGCTGGAAAAATGAGAATGCATTATATAAAGATAATGCCTGGCGACCGCGTAAAAGTAGAACTTACGCCATATAGCCTAGACAAGGGCAGGATCACTTATAGATATAAGTAAATTTAGCCCCTTGGCAAATATGCTAAGTAAATTTAAAGCTGGTTTTGGATAAAATCCAAGCTTTGCGAAAAGCTGTATGAAGAATTATTTTCAAAGTTCCCCACTTATTTTGAAAATAGTTGGTTTAAATTCTTTCTTTAGACCTGATGCAGCCCCTAAAAAAGTGGAATAAATTTTTAGGAGACTAAAATGAAAGTTCGTCCTTCTGTAAAGAAGATGTGTGACAAATGTAAAATTGTCAAACGTAGTGGCATAATTCGTGTTATCTGCGAAAATCCAAAACATAAGCAAAGACAAGGATAAGGCATGGCACGTATTGCAGGTGTAGATTTACCAAACAAAAAGAGAATCGAGTATGGTTTGACTTATATTTATGGTATAGGTCTTTATAAATCTCGTCAAATTCTTGACGCAGCTGGAATTTCTTACGACAAGAGAGTTTATGAGCTTAGCGAAGACGAAGCAGCAGCTATCCGTAAAGAAATTCAAGAGCATCATATCGTTGAGGGTGATTTGAGAAAACAAGTTGCTATGGATATCAAAGCTCTTATGGATCTTGGAAGTTATAGAGGTCTTCGCCACAGAAAAGGTCTTCCTGTTCGTGGTCAAAAGACTAAAACTAATGCTAGAACCAGAAAAGGCAGACGTAAAACTGTCGGTGCAGCTACTAAGTAAGGCAAGGGTTAAAGGATAATAAATGGCGAAAAGAAAAATTGTTAAGAAAAAAGTAGTTAGAAAAAGCATAGCCAAAGGTATCGTTTATATCAGTGCAACATTTAATAATACTATGGTAACTGTAACTGATGAAATGGGAAATGCTATTGCATGGAGTAGTGCAGGTGGCTTAGGCTTTAAAGGTAGTAAAAAATCAACTCCTTATGCAGCTCAGCAGGCAGTTGAAGATGCTCTAAATAAAGCAAAAGAGCATGGTATAAAAGAAGTTGGTATTAAGGTTCAAGGTCCAGGTAGCGGACGTGAAACGGCTGTTAAAAGTGTAGGAACTGTTGAAGGAATTAAAGTATCTTTCTTTAAAGACATTACACCTTTACCACACAATGGTTGTAGACCGCCAAAACGCCGCCGCGTATAATTAGAGAAAAATAGGAGAAATTATTATGGCTAGATATACAGGACCTGTTGAAAAATTAGAAAGACGTCTTGGTGTGTCTCTTGCGTTAAAAGGCGAAAGAAGACTTGCTGGTAAAAGTGCTTTTGAAAAAAGACCTTATGCGCCAGGACAACATGGACAAAGAAGAGCAAAAATAAGCGAATATGGCTTACAACTTCGCGAGAAACAAAAAGCTAAATTCATGTATGGTGTTTCAGAGAAACAATTTAGAAGATTATTTCAAGAAGCAGCACGCCGCGAGGGCAACACTGGTGCCCTTTTGGTTCAACTACTAGAGCAAAGATTAGATAATGTTGTTTATAGAATGGGCTTTGCAACAACTCGTCGTTTTGCTCGTCAGCTAGTAACTCATGGACATATTTTAGTAAATGGCAAAAGAGTAGATATACCATCTTACAGAGTTGAACCTGGCGCAAAAGTAGAGATTGTCGAAAAATCTAAAAACAATCCACAAATTGTTCGTGCGATAGATCTTACAGCACAAACTGGTATTGTTGCTTGGGTAGATGTTGAAAAAGAGAAAAAATTTGGAATTTTCACTAGAAATCCAGAAAGAGAAGAGGTTATCATTCCTGTTGAGGAAAGATTTATAGTAGAGCTTTATTCAAAATAATAGAGGGTATAAAGATGAGAAAGATTACTACATCAGCTTATATGCCAACTGAAATTGAAGTTAAAAGTGTTAGTGAAAATGTTGCTAACATTACAGCATATCCTTTTGAGGCGGGCTATGCTGTTACCTTGGCTCACCCATTGCGTCGTCTTCTTTACACAAGTACAGTAGGTTTTGCTCCTATTGGTGTAAAGATAAAAGGCGTTAGTCACGAATTTGATAGTATGCGAGGTATGCTAGAGGACGTAGCTTTTTTTATTATAAATTTGAAAAAGATCAGATTTAAATTAAAAAGCACCAGTGAGCGCGAAGTTATAGAGTATAGCTTTAAAGGACCAAAAGAGATAACTGGGGCTGATCTAAATAATGATCTAGTTGAGATCGTTAACCCAGACGCATACCTTGCTACAATAAACGAAGATGCTGAGTTAAATTTTTCAGTTATCATTCAAAAAGGTATCGGATATGTTCCTAGTGAAGAGATCAGAGAAGAGATTGAAGACGACTATATCGCACTTGATGCTTTCTTTACACCTGTTAAAAAAGCAGTTTATGATATACAAAATGTCTTGGTTGAGGATGATCCAGACTATGAAAAGATCGTATTTACTATAACAACTGATGGTCAAGTTAGTCCGATAGAGGCTTTTAAAAATTGTTTAGAAGCTATGTATCAACAAATGTCAGTATTTAAAGGAATTTTAGATATTGATGTTAGTACTCCAGTTGCTAGCTCAACTGCAGGTGGCGAGTTTTCAAAGTTACTTTCTAGCGTAGAAGATCTAAATTTAAGTGCTAGAAGTTTTAACTGCCTTGACAAAGCTGATATTAGATTTATCGGCGAGCTTGCATTAATGGACGAAAATGAGCTTAAAGAGCTTAAAAATTTAGGTAAAAAATCTCTTGAAGAGATTAAAGCGGTTATGGAAGAGATAGGCTATCCAGTTGGTGCCGATGTGTTAAAAGATGGCAAAGAGCAACTAAGAAAGAAAATAACCGAGCTTAAAGCACAAATGAGTGTAAAAGAATAAAAGGACAATAGATGAGACATAAACACGGATATCGTAAACTTGGTAGAACATCATCTCATAGATCTGCATTGCTTAAAAATTTGGCGATAGCTATCATCAAAAGCGAAAAGATAGAGACGACTTTACCAAAAGCAAAAGAGCTTAGAAGCTATGTTGAAAAGCTAATCACAAGAGCTAGAAAAGGTGACTCTAACGCTCACAGAGCAGTATTTGCTTCTTTACAAGATAAAGAAACAACAAATAAATTAGTCACTGAAGTAGCTCCAAAATTTAAAGAGCGTAATGGTGGCTATACAAGAATCATCAAGACTCGTGTTCGCAGAGGCGACGCAGCAGAGATGGCTTATATAGAGCTAGTAGCTGAATAATTATTAGAGAGCTTCGGCTCTCTTTTTTTAATTTCTTGAATATAAAATTCTCTTACCTTTAAAATAAAATCCTTCTTTCAAAAGCTTTCTAAAGTATAAATTTCTTTAATTGTTTATCAAATTTTATTAACCAAAAAATCATAAATTTAATAGTTAAAAATTGTAAATCCTTTAATCTAAAATCATATATTTTAAATTTTTACCTTTGAACTCTATGCTAAAATTTTATTTTATTAAGACGATATTTGTTTCAGGTATCTAATAAATTTCAAAGGATTTGAGATGATAGGTAGTGTAAATGGAGTTGGGACAAATTTTTATATTGGCTCGCAAAGTAGTAGAGCGCAAGAGCTTGATACTAAAAATACTAAATCCAATATAGACAAAAATTCTTTAAATGATTTATCTAGTAGTTTGGTTGATGAGCAAAAAAGTCATACCGATACTAGAGGTGAGCCAATAAATTTAAATGAAACAAATACGACAAAATTTCAAAAAAATAGTGAGAATCTAACATTTGCTAGCAATTTCTCGCTATCAGGCATAGCTGCTAATGGCAAGATAAGCATCTGGGGCAAGCTCATGGGATATGACAAACAAGTCAGCCAAGATGAGATAAATGATCTCAAAAATTTTATCAACCAGACCAAAGCACTTGGCTTTGGCAGAGCTCACGAAGAGATCATAGGATATTATCCAACAGATGTCGATCTCTTTGCAAAAGAATACACATCAAAACTTGATAACACACTTCTTGGGCTTGGTCACAAGAGCCACGTGGAAGGGTTTGAGATACTCGATAAGGACCTAAGCATAGATGAGTTTAAAGATAAGTGGATTGATTATGCACTTAGGCAATATCTTGGCGAAAGAGTCGGCGTGGAGAGCATTACAATAGGCAAAAAGGCTATCTCCATGCTAACTAGCACTAACAAGCCACCAATCGAGTATCAGACGCTACAAAATATAAATTTCACTGACGAAGAGAGCAGACAGAGATTTCTTACGCTCATGAAAGCTGGCATGAAGAGTGGGGCGGATTTTAAAGAGGTGGTAGAGGGCGTGCTCTCGCTTTATAATGTACAAAATACGGATAAACTTGATGGCAACAAAGTCTATGCTTCAGTGATCGGACGAAGTGAGAAACTGGCTACTTACGACATCAATAAAGATGAGAAATTTGCCTATCTTAAGGAGCTAATTCAGCTTGAGAAAAACGGAGTTGATATACTAAAACTAATGGAAAAAGTGGAGCAAAAACAGAAATTAGATATAAAAGTATAGGCTAAATTTAGTTTTTTGCACCGCTTATCTTTATGATTTTAGTCATAAGAGGCTCTTTTTACTTGGTTTAAATTTTTAAATGATAGAATCTTGATTTCTATTATTAAAATTACGGAGAACTCGTGAGAAAGCTACTTTGGCTAAATCCGGTTGTAAAAAATATGTATGACTTCTCTGCGTTAAAAGAGCTCTTGCAAAATAAGGGCTTTAACATAGTAGAGTGCGAAAAAGATCATGTTCGTGATGTCAAAAATTCATATAAAAATTTATGCTCTAAAGGCATGGTTTTAGACAGTCGCTGTCCAAGAGCTGTAAATTTTATAAGATCAAATTTTAAAGAATTTTCAAACAATATTTCAAGCTTAAATCCCATTTTAATTGAAAGCGCCATCGAGCTTAGCTCAAATCTAAAAGAAGATGAGTGGCTTTATATAACAACGCCTTGTGAGGACTTGGCTGAGCTTGGAAATTCTTTAAAATTAGATCAAACTACATTTTTAACATGGAAAAATTTTAAAGAGCTAAACGATATAAATTTACAAATAAGCAAAATAGAATCAAGCCCGATCCCACCTGGATTTTTTGAAAATTTAGGCATAAAAACACTAAGCTTATGCAGTAAAGAAAAGATACAAAACGCATTTTCATATAAATTTAGCGAGCTTAAAAACTATCAGATCATCGAGCTTTTATACTGCGAAAACGGCTGTCACAATGGAGATGGGCTGTGATAGAAATTTTTAAAAAGAGCATTTTGATCCTAGTGATCTTTGCTCTCTGGCAGGTCGTTTGCGAGCTAGAAATTTTCACGCCCTATATCTTGCCAAGTCCTATTACGACACTTAAAACGATGTTTGACATGAGCTTAAGTGGCGAGCTAATAACGCATGTGATGATCAGTTTTAAGCGTATATTTGTTGGCTATGCTTTTGCTTTTGTTTTGGCATTTACTTTTGGTGGAGTGGCGGCGCTATTTCCAAAAGCTAGTATTTATTACGAGTGGATACTAGAGTTTTTTAGAAATGTTCCACCACTTAGCCTTATTGCTATTTTGGTACTTTGGTTTGGTATAAACGAAACACCAAAAATTATTATTATCATACTAGCATCGTTTTTCCCAATGTTTTTAAGTATTTCAAAAGGGCTAACTAGCTGCGATGTGAAGCTTATTGAGGTTGGTAAAATTTTTTGTTTTAGTAAATTTGAAATTTTTTACAAGATCATCTTAAAAAGTGCGCTAAAAGATATCTTTGTCGGTATGCGCATAGGTTTTGGCTACGCGATGCGAGCGATTGTGGGAGCGGAGATGATCGCAGCTTCTAGCGGACTAGGCTATCTCATACTTGACGCTGAGGAGCTTTCGCGTGCAGATAGGATATTTGTCGGCATATTTACGATCGGCATTTGCGGCGTGCTCATAGATAGGATATTTTTATTTTTGATATCTAAATTTAGCCTTTTGCGAAGTGAAAAATGATAGAAATTTTAAATTTATCAAAGCATTTTTTTATTAATAACAAGCGCATTGATGTTTTAAAAGAGCTAAATTTAACTATAAAAAAAGATAAGATCACTGTAATACTTGGCAGAAGTGGTTGCGGTAAAACGACTCTTTTAAGGCTTATTGCTGGGCTTGAGAGCGTAAGTCTAGGCGAGATAAATTTTAAAGAGCAAGCAAAGATTGGTTTTGTATTTCAAGAGCCTAGGCTTATGCCTTTTTTAAATGTCTATGAAAATATCGTATTTGCGCTTAAAAAGCATGAGATAGACGAGGTAAAGATAGATAGACTCATATCAATGATAGGACTTAATGACTTTAAATTTGCCGCTGTTTCGCAGCTATCTGGCGGTATGAGCTCGCGCGTTTCGCTTGCAAGAGTGCTTGCATATGAAGCAAATTTGATCCTTATGGATGAGCCATTTGCAGCACTTGATGCTTTTACGAGAGCCAGCATGCAGGCTGAAATTTTAAAGCTTCAAGCTGGTAAAACCATCATTTTTGTCACTCATAATGTCGATGAAGCCCTATATTTAGCAGATGAGATAATTTTGCTTGAAAAAGGTGGGATGAAATCAAGCTATGATCTATCAAATCTAGCTAAGCCAAGAGATTTGCTTTGCGATGAGCTAATAAACTTAAAGCGTAAAATTTTGAGCGAAATTTAGCATTTTATAAAATGATAATTAAAACCAAAACGAAGCAAAAAGTTATATAATTTGGAAAATTTTTAAAGGAGCAAATATGAGAAAGTTTTTTAAGATTTTGTGTGCAGCCTCTTTGCTTTGTCTAGTCGCAAATGCAAGCGAGCTAGATAAGATCGGCATGACCTACGTCAAATCGCCGCTAAATGTCCCTTCAATCGTCGATAAATTTAAAGGCTTTTATGCTAAATCTTTTGGCATACCGGTCGAGTACTCTGAGATAACATCAGGTGCGAAACAAACGCAAGCACTCGCTTCAAATTCGCTCCAGTTTCTAAACTGCGTGGGCGGAACTTCAGTCATACTTGCCGCGGCAAATAAAGCCGACATAAAGATCATAAGTGCATATTCAAGAGCACCCGAAGCTTTTGCAATATTTGCTAAAGATAAAGGTATAAAAACCGCTAAAGACTTAAAAGGTAAAAAAATAGCAGGCCCAAAAGGCACGATATTAAATGAGCTTTTGGTTAGGTATCTTGCTCTTGGCGGTCTAAGCATAAATGACGTAGAGTTCGTTTCTATGGGCATTCCAGCTGCACAAGCTGCACTTGAAAATGGTAGCGTCGATGCAGCGCTTCTTGCTGGACCAGCTGCTTATAATGCTAAAAAATCAGGACTTAGTGTCGTAACAACAGGCAAGGGCGTCATCACTCCAGTCATCGTTACTGCCACAAGCGGAGAATTTTACAAAAAGCATAAAGATCTAGTTGAAAAATTTAAAAAGGCTCAAGATGAAATTTTGGCTTTTATGAAAGTAAATGAGGAAGAGGCATTAAAATTTACAGCTGAAGAGACCGGGCTTAGCATAGAGGCGGTAAAGAGTATGTATCCGCAGTATGACTTTAGTCCAAAGATCATGTCTGAAGATATAAAAGCACTTGAGGCTACGCAAGAATTTATGCTTGAGAGCAAGATGATCGAGCAAAAAGTAGATATAAAATCACTTCTAATAGATTAAACAAAAGGGCAAAATTTGCCCTTTTATCCTAAAACTAATAATCAAAAATTTACTAAATTTTAGCTCACGCATTTAATAATCAAAACTGACTAGGTGTGTCAAAAAGGTTTAAATTATAAAGCAAAATTAGCGCTAAGCAAAAATATAGCCATTATTTTTTGCATTTTTATTTTGCTATAATAGCCCAAAAATTTAATAGGAAAAAATATGATCCCATTTAGCGATGAAGAACTTTTAAAACCAGTCAGTGCGAGTTTGCAAAAGGTATTACCGATGCTTGAAAATGATGGCGGTGGTATGGAGCTACTTGGCATAAAAAATGGCAAAATTTATGTAAGACTTACCGGGCATTGCCATGGATGTGCAGCTAGTACAACTACACTAAAATATGGACTCGAAAGACAACTTCGTATGGATATTCACCCAGAGCTTGAGGTAGTAAATATCCCGATTGGCGAGGAATTTGACATTGATAGATTATAAAAAAATAGGCATTAAACACTTCAAACGTTCTAAATTTAAAGAAGCGATCTTTTACTTCTCTCTAGCTTACGAAAAGACACAGGATAAAAATTTACTATTTTTGATACAAATTTGCTCCCTTGGCGAGAAAAATGCAGAGGAAGCAAAGCTTTTATTTGACTATTTTATGGATAAACTAAGAGCTGACGAAGATGATGAAGGAATGGATGAAATTTTAAAAATTTTAGAATCAAGATTGGCTAGCGATGAGTATTTTGAAGAGCAAGACGCGATCAGCTATGAGGACTTTAAAAAGGCTGTTTATAAGGATGGGAGCTTCAAAAAGGTCTTTGAAAATATCATGTTCTCAACCAAGGTTATGATCTCAAACAAAGATGATTTTTTAGAATTTTTGGGAAATTTGATAAAAAATGACTTCATCGAAATGAGTATAAACTATCTTGAGAGTGCAGCGGTGATGTTTGGCGGTGATGAGCGCATAGATCAGCTTTTTAAAGAGATACAAAAAAGACAAAACGATGAAAATATCAGTAGAAAATAGCTTTATAACAGATGACTCAAACGAGTGCGAAGAGGGCTCGTTTTTTGTACAAACTACTGCAAATACGAGATTTGCAGAGGCAGCGGTAAAAAATGGCGCTAAAATAATCAGCCTTGAAGAGTGTAAGAAGCTTTTAAAAATCGATGAAAGCTTAAAGATAGTTGGCATCACAGGCACCAACGGCAAGACCACAACGGCTGCTGCTATTTATGAAATTTTGCGAAATTTAGGCAAAAAATGCGGGCTAAGTGGCACAAGAGGGGCATTTATAGAGGGTGAGCAGATAGATGACAAGGCGCTTACTACAAGTGCTATTTTAAAGACACTTTCTTATCTCAAAGCAGCCAGCGAGCAAGGCTGCGAGTACTTCGTGATGGAGGTTAGCTCGCATGCGATCGCTCAAAAACGCATAGAGAGCTTGAAATTTGTTCTAAAAATTTTTACAAATTTGACTCAAGACCACCTCGACTACCACAAGAGCATGGAGGAGTACGCTAGGGTAAAGTCGAGCTTTTTTGATGATGATGGCATGAAGCTTATAAATGCTGATGATAATGGCATTAAATTTAATCCAAAAAACGCTTATACGTATTCGCTTAAAAAGCCAGCTAGCTTTGCGCCGATAGTTTATGGGCTAAAAGACGGCATAGACGCAGTTATCAAGACGCCAAATGGCGATGTGGAGATAGACTCAAGCCTTCAAGGCGAGTTTAATCTTTACAACCTAATCGCAGCCCTTGGCGCTGTTTGCCTGCTAGAGCGTCCAGAGGCAGCCGCACTTTCAAAGGCGATAAGTAAATTTAAAGGCGTGAGCGGCAGGATGGAGGTCGTTAGCACCGATCCGCTAGTCATTGTGGATTTTGCCCATACGCCTGATGGCATCGAAAAGGTGCTAAACTCGCTTAGACATCTAAATTTGATAGCTGTATTTGGCGCAGGCGGTGATAGAGATAGGACAAAGCGTCCAAAAATGGGAGCAATAGCCCAAAAATACGCAAGAATTTGCATCGTCACAAGTGACAATCCAAGAAGCGAAGAGCCAGAGAGCATAATAGATGAAATTTGCGCTGGCATGAGCCAAAATGAAAATTTGATACGAAACGCCAACCGCAAAGAGGCGATCGCGCTAGCCATTAGCAAGCTAGAACCCGGCTGGGCGCTTGTCATACTTGGCAAAGGCGACGAGCCATATCAAGAGATAAATGGCGTCAAGCACCCATTTAGTGACAAAGAAGTAGTAAAAGAGCTTTTAAAGAGGTAAAAATGAATATAGAAATTTTAGCTAGTAAGATCCACAGAGCCGTCGTAACAGACGCAAATTTAAACTATGTTGGCTCGATCAGCATAGGCGAGGAGCTTATAAAGGCTGCAAATTTGATAGAAAATCAAAAGGTTGAAATTTTAGACGTAAATAACGGCGAGAGATTTGCCACATACGTGATAAAGGGCAAAAAAGGCGAAATTTGCCTAAACGGCGCAGCTGCTAGAAAGGTCTGTGTTGGCGACGTGGTCATCATCGTGGCATACGCTAGTATGAAATTTAAAAAGGCTAAGAAATTTAAGCCAACCATCGTGCATGTAAATAACAAAAACGAGATCATAAAGGAGTAGGCGATGTTTGAGGGATTTGACTTTTCAAAGATGGGGCAGATGCTTGAGGATGTGCAAAGGCAGGCCAAGCAGATGGAAGAAGAGAGCAAAAATAAAGAATTTGGCGCAAAAAGTGGCGGCGGGCTGGTGAGCGTGAGAGCAAACGGCAGCGGCGAGATACTTGATATCAGCATAGATGATAGCTTGCTTGAGGATAAAGAGAGCATGCAAATTTTGCTAATAAGCGCCGTAAATGACGTGCTAAAATCAGTTGAGGCTGACAAGAAAAACACCGCTTCAAGGATGCTTGGCGGCCTTGCTTCGATGGGGATAAAATGAGACTAAAATATAAATTTGCCCTTGCATTTTTGCTATCAGCGCTTTGCCTAAACGCCGATCCTAGGCCTACGCAAGAGGACTTTAACGCCTGCTTTGAAAAGAACAAAAACTCAATCGTCTCGGTAAATAAACACTTTGGCGTGGCTATCACTAAAAATTTGATCGCAGTGCCAAAAAGCGAGGGAGCTCCGCTTGGCGAATATGTCAAATTTGACCCATATTTGCAGCTTTTCTTAGTCCGCTCTAGCAAGGAGCTAAGCCCTGTCGTGATGGCTGATGAGACCAACGAGGAGCGCATCAAAAAGAGCACTTGGGTTGGCATATTAAACGACTCTAATAACACCGTCATGGGTCACATCAAGTCTTTGGGACAAAATTTAGGCGACTTTGACACGCTAAGCTTCGAGTATAACGCAACTGGCGAGATAAATACGCCTTGTTGCAAGATGATAGGCATAGCTGTTGGAGCTGATAAATTTATACCAAATCGCTATTTAAAGCACTTTGTATCTTACGATGACGTATATTACGGCGATATCGGCGTGAAATTTTTGCAAAAAGAGGATAAATTTTTTGTGGGTCTTGTTGATCCACTAGGCCGCGGCAAGATGATGATGGTTGATGATGAGCTTGTTAGTGTAAATGGCATCAAGCCAAAGAGCCTAAGAGAGCTAAATGAGATGGTGCTTTTTGCTCCAAAGGGCGCAAAACTGGACATCATCGTGAAGCGTGATAGGCAAGAGCTACTCTTTCAAGTGCCAGTAAGCGGGGATGTGAAATTTAACCAAAGCCTCGACATAGACGCCCCTTCGAGCCTTGATCTACCAAATTTAAACGTCATGCCAAAGTCGCCTGAGAGCTTGCTAGATGATAAAGTTTTGGTTGATTATGGTATCACGGTTGATAAAAATTTAGTAGTTACAAAGGTCGAGCCAAAGTCAAATGCCGACATCTTTGGCATCAAAATAGGTGATAAAATTTTAGGCTACAACAAAGAGAGCGTGAATAGCCGCGAGGAGCTTTTAGAAAAGATAAGCGACCTGCAAAATTTCGTGCTTTTATTTACTAGAAATGACTTTCAGTTCTTTGCAAGAGTGCCAAAATGAGCCTACTTGAGGACTTCGTAAAATTTCTAAATGCAAATTTGCCAAAAGCGCCTAGCTTTCACCCTTACTACGAGGAGGCGCTTGGGGTGATGCTAAAGGCTGGAGGCAAGCACTTTAGGGCGCTTTTGCTTCTAGGTGTGGTCGAAAATGTCGATAAAAGCCTCACGCAAAAGGCGATGAGAGTGGCTTTGGGCCTTGAGATGATGCATACATACTCGCTCATCCACGATGATCTGCCGTCTATGGATAACGCAAGTCTAAGGCGTGGCACGCCAACGCTTCACGTCACATACGACGAGACGACTGCTATACTTGCGGGAGATGCGCTAAACACGCATGCTTTTTATGAAATTTCACGTGCTGAGTTGCCAGCTGACACTCGTATAAAGTGCGTTGAAATTTTAAGCCAGAATGCTGGCGTTAGCGGCATGGTGCTAGGGCAGGCGCTGGATTGTTTTTTTGAAAATACAAACAAAGAGGACATCAAAAGAGCAAAGGCTAAATTTGGCCTCTCTGGCAAGATGCTAAGCCTTGATGAGCTAGTCTTTTTACACATCCACAAAACCGCAAAGCTCATCGCTGCAAGCCTAAAAATGGGCGCTGTGATAGTAAATTTAAGCAAAACAGAGTGCGAGAAAATTTATGATATCGGTTTAAAGCTTGGGCTTGCTTTTCAGATACAAGATGATATCATCGATCTTACAAGCGACGAAGCGGCCGCTGGAAAGCCCGTGCATAACGATCTAGCTAAAAACTCATTTACAAATTTACTTGGTCTATCTGGCGCAAAAAAGAAAAAAGATGAGCTTATTAGCGAGATAGAAGAGGCACTAAAACAGATAGATATAAATATCGCAAAGATGATCTTGGAGCTTACAGACAAGCACCTAAGATAAGTGCGCAAATTTCGTAAATTTATATCACTTTTTAGACATTTTGGGCAAAAATGCAAGGCAAGTTTTAATCACTTTTTTGTATAATCTGACGCAATAAAAAGGAGATCATATGCTAAAAAAACAAGCCGATACTATAAGATTTTTGTGCGCTGATATGGTGCAAAACGCTAACAGCGGACACCCAGGTGCTCCTATGGGCCTAGCCGATATCATGGTGGTTTTAAGCAACTTTTTAAAACACAACCCTAAAAATCCAAAATGGCTAAACAGAGATAGGCTCGTTTTTAGCGGTGGTCACGCATCAAGCTTGGTTTATAGCTTCTTACATCTAAGCGGCTACGATCTAAGCTTAGATGAGCTTAAGAAATTTCGCCAACTTGGCTCAAACACCCCAGGACACCCAGAGATTCACACTCCAGGCGTTGAGGTGGCTACTGGCCCACTTGGTCAAGGCGTAGCAAATGCAGTTGGTCTAGCCATGGCAGAAAAATACGCTGCAAACGTGCTAAATGAGCCAGATAATAAAATAATCGATCATAAAATTTACTGTCTTTGCGGCGACGGCGATCTTGAGGAGGGCATAAGCTACGAGGCATGTTCAATCGCAGGAAATTTAAGACTAGACAACCTTGTGCTCATTTATGATTCAAACAACATCACGATCGAGGGCGACACAGCGATCGCATTTAGCGAGGATGTCAAGGCGAGGTTCGAGGCACAGGGCTGGGAGGTCGCACGCATCGACGGACACGACTACAACCAGATCGAATTTGCACTTGAGCAAGCAAACGAGAAAGAGTCGCCATATCTCATCATCGCAAACACACACATAGCACGTGGCGCAATGGAGCTTGAAGGCAGCCATCACAGCCACGGCGCACCACTTGGCGAGGAGATCATCAAAAAGGCAAAGGCCGCAGCTGGTTTTGATCCTGAGAAGAAATTTGCCATCGACGAGGACGTGCTTTTAAGGTTTAGAGGCGCGGTAGAAAAGGGCGATCTTGAAGAGGCTATGTGGAATAAAAAGGTCGAGGCACTAAGCATTGAAGGTAAAAATTTACTAAACTCACTTCTAAATCCAGACTTTAGCAAGCTCGAATTTCCAGACTTTAGCGACAAAAAGCTAGCTACAAGAGATACAAACCACGTTATTTTAAATGAGATAGCAAAAAAACTTCCTGGCTTTATCGGCGGTAGCGCTGACCTTGCTCCGTCAAACAAGACCGAGCTAAAGGGCATGGGTGACTTCCCAAATGGTAAAAATATCCACTACGGCATCAGAGAGCACGCCATGGCGGCCATCAATAACGGCATCGCTAGATACGGCCTTTTCTTGCCATTTTCAGCGACATTTTTCATCTTTAGCGACTATCTAAAGCCAAGTGCAAGAATAGCGGCACTCATGGGCATCAAGCACTTTTTTATCTTCACGCACGATAGCATCGGCGTTGGCGAAGATGGTCCGACACATCAGCCGATCGAGCAGCTTAGCACATTTAGAGCGATGCCAAATTTCTACACTTTCCGCCCAGCTGATGGCAACGAAAATGTGGCTAGTTGGCAAGTGGCTCTAAATTTAAATGCTCCAAGCGCATTTGTACTTAGTCGCCAAGGGCTTGAGCCACTTACTAAAGGCGAATTTGGCGATATTAGCAACGGCGCATATCTATTAAGCTCGGCAAAAGATGCGAAGATAACATTTATAGCAAGCGGTAGCGAGGTCTCACTCTGTGTAAAAGCAGCTGAAATTCTAGCTGAGCAAGGTATTGGCGCAAACATCGTGTCAGCACCTTGTTTTGACCTACTTTGCGAGCAGCCAGATGAATACGTGGCTAAAATTTTAGACAAAAATACAACCATCATCACAGTCGAAGCCGCAACTGGCCTTGAGTGGTATAAATTTGCCGACGCGGTTTATGGCATGAGCGGCTTTGGCGCCAGCGGAAAGGCGAATGAGCTATTTGATCACTTTGGATTTACTCCGCAAAAGCTTGCAAATTTTGCTAGCGAACTTATATAAATTTAATCTTGGGGAGTAAAATCCCCAACTGCAATCTAAAATCAAAAAAGGCATTTTATGGAAATTTCTCACGTTATTGTTTTGGCCTTGGTGCAAGGTATAAGCGAATTTTTGCCGATATCTAGCTCAGCTCATCTCATCTTGGTGCCAAAGCTACTTGGCTGGCCAGATCAAGGGCTTGCTTTTGACGTGGCAGTGCATGTTGGTACGCTAAGCGCGATACTTTTTTATTTTAAAGATACGATTTTTAAGCTACTTCGCGACTTTTTTACCTCGATAGCACAAAGAAAGATGGTGGGCGATAGCTTGCTTGTTTGGTGTGTCGGCTTTGCTACCATTCCAGTTGGGATCTTTGGGCTTTTATTTAACAACATTATCGAAGAGTACGCAAGAAGCGGCGTTGTGATCGCTATTACTACGATCGTCTTTGGCATAGCACTTTACTTTGCAGATCTTCGCTCGACAAATAAAAGCGAATATGAAATGACCATAAAATTTGCGCTTATTATCGGCCTTGCTCAAGCTGTGGCGCTCATTCCTGGCGTCTCAAGATCAGGCATAACGATGACGGCAGCCTTATTTTTAGGATTTAGCCACAAGGGAAGTGCGAATTTCTCATTTTTGATGTCGATCCCAGTCATTATCCTAGCTGGTGGGCTTGAGAGTATCAAGCTTATAAAAGACCCAAATGCTCTGCCATGGAGTGACATCGCCCTTGGTGTCATTATAAGTGCTGTTAGTGCTTATCTCTGCGTTAAGCTATTTATGGAGATCATCTCAAGAATCAGGATGCTTCCTTTTGTCATCTACCGCTTGATTTTAGGAGCATTTTTACTTTATCTATTTTTGTGATTTTAAAGCTTTAAAAAGTAAAAGCCAAGTGTGGAGAAATTTTTCACACTTGGCAAGAATATGTAGTGCGAGCATCTTTCAGGAAAAATTTCTTGATAATTTAATCTTCTTTTTTATCTTTTTTAATAACATTTAACAGATCTTTTGCAGCTTGATAAGCCCTATCTCCAAATTTCTTGGCTTCTGATTTGATGTCAATTTGTTTGATGTCTTCAAATTTTTCATTGGCTTTTTTCTCAAGATTAGCGATCTCTTGTTTGATCTCTTCTATTTTGTCGTTTGTATCAAAATTTAGTTTTAGCTTTTTACTCTTGTCGTTTAGCTCTTGCTTTAAGGCTTCAAATTTATTATTTGCCTCACTCATAAGCTTTGCCATGCCGTTTGACTTTAACTCTTCTATCCTTGAAATAATCTGTTCTCTTGCTTGATCGCTAATGCGTTTAAATTTTGCTAGATTTGTATCTAGCTCGCTATTTATCACATTTTCGATCTCATTTCTTGCTACACCTTCAAATTCTTTTTCAAGTTCCCTAAGCAAGGCTATAAATTCTTCATCAATATTTTTTAAGTTTAGTAGCTGCGAGTTTAGCCTAAGCTCATCTGGAGCAAATTTCGCCTCATCTTTAAGCTTTTCTATGGCTCTTAAAATGCCATCTCTTGTGCCACTTATCGCTCCACTTATCAGCTCTTTTGCAAAGATATGACCCTCATCTGCTAAATTTGCCGCTGCTATGATGATGTTTTTTGAAATTTCAAGTATTCGCTCTTTACTAAACTCACCTCCAATTATCGCAACATAAGTCATATTTTTAGCTATAGCACCAGCTGTTTCCTCGACATCTTTTGCACCTTCAAGAGTTGTCAAAAATGCGATTTGAGCGCTCTCTTTTAAGATACCAAGAAGTCTTGTTTCTCTAATGATCGCATTGTTTAAAAGCTCTAAAATTTCCTCTTTTTCACTAAAATTTCTATCTTTTACGACTTCTTCAGCTGCTTCAAATGAAATTTTGAGCCTATTTTTTATCTCTTCACGTTTTGCTTCTATTGCACGGTTTAGCTCATCTTTTTTATCAAGTAGCTCGTAAAGTACCTTTTCTTCAGTGCCGACAATGGCTTGATTTATTCCCTCCATGGCACTTTTTAGATTTTTTGCATTTATAAGATCTTCTTTGTTCATTTTGTCATAAAGCTCATTCATTTTAGCCTTTAAAATTTCTGGCAAAGCATTTATATCTTTGTTTGCAGTATCTTGAAAGAAGTTATTGCAAAGAGCTTTTATGCTTATTAATAAGCCATCACTGTTTTTATAATCATGTAAATTTTGTTCTAAATTGTTCATAACTTTTACCTTATAAAACGTATTTTGCTTCGTGTTTTAGTGCTGAAAATATCTCTAGCCTCTCTTCTTCGCTCAAAACTAGTACGGCTAGGTCATAGCTTGCGTACTTTTTATCTTTGCTAAATTTTGAAAAGACCAGCTTAAATTCTCTATCTTTTACTATCTCTTTTACCTTTTCTTCTACATTGACATCTGCGTCAAATATTATTTTGTATTCCCAATGCGTTGGGTAATCAATTTTTGCTTTTTTGTTATTTAGATCGCATATACTCGCCACTTTTTCCTCCTGTTTTACTCTCTAATACGATATTGCTTATTTCCATGCTTTTATCTATAGCTTTTACCATATCATAAATGGTCAAAAGTCCCACGCTTACGCCAGTTAATGCTTCCATCTCAACGCCTGTTTTACCCTCTATTTTTACGCTCACATAAAGCTTAAAAGCGCAAATTTCAGATAGCTCTTCGATATCACAATCCACGCCTAAAATAGCTAGTGGATGGCACATTGGAATTAGCTCGCTTGTCTTTTTTGCGCCCATTATCGCAGCAACGACAGCTGTTTGGATGACTGGGCCTTTTTTGCCAGTATTTTCTTTTATCGCTCTAAAGGCCTCTTTGCTCATCTTGATGATCCCGCTAGCAGTTGCTACTCTTTTTGTAGGATCTTTTGGGCTTACATCGACCATTTTTGGACGATCTTTCTCATCTAAATGCGTTAGCATTATCTCTCCTTTTTTGGCGGATTATAGCCTATTTAAACAAATTTAAATTACCAATGGCTTTAAGCTAAAAATATATCAAATGCATAAATTTTAGCTTTTTATTTAAATACTGAGAGAAATTCTCATTACTTAATATAATTATTTAATTTAAATAATTTTTTTAATAAATTATTTATAATTTAATTTTTAATGCATAAAATACCTAAAATGAAGAGTTTTATGGATAATAAATTTTATTAAAACTATATTAGTATTGATTAAATCATAATGTCTATATAATGTAAATAATAAAATTTAAAAAAATTTACTGATATTTTTCTTTAAAAGCTTAAAAAAATAAATTAATCGCTAATTTGCTTTTAAGAGTTAAGTATGTATAGTTTTTTTACTTAATAAATTTATGATGAAAGTGCCTTGGATTATGAGATTTCTGCTTTGTATAAGTTTGTTTTTGATAACAGCTTTTGCCCAGCAATTAGGCTGCTTTATTAATGAAAGCAACCAAAGCATCGTCTTTATAAAAGATGGACAGATTAAAAATTTGGATATAAAAGAGACGATTTATAAAAATCAAGAGTGCGGAAATGATGGAGAATCCTTTTATATCGCAAATTTAAACAATGAGATTATTGAAGTGGCAAATGAGAGAAATTTTTTATTTGCCATGCCAAATGTTGGCTGTAAAATTTCGCAAATTATGGCAATTAAAAATAAAATTTACGTAGCTTGCGATATGGCTAATGAAGTAAGCATAGGCGTTTTTGATAAAAATCTAAATAAACTTTTAACTAAAAATTATAAAGATGTTTATAAAATTTCGAGCCTTTTGCCAATTGATGATGAGCTATTTTTTACGAGCTTTAATGGCAAAGCATTTTTGCTTGATAAAGAGCTTAATTTAAAAGAGAAAAAGCGTGTTGGCTTTGCTCCGCTTAGTGCCTGTAAATTTAAAGGGAATGATATTTTGCTTGGCTTTAGAGATGGAGAAATTTTAGATTTTAAAAGTGGAATTAAAAAACAAGTTTTAAAATCTAAAATTTCAGCTCTTGCGTGCATAGAGGATGAAATTTTTATAGGTGATGGGGATGGAGTAGTCTATAAATTTGACAAAGATCTTAAGCTAAAAGGGCAAAAGGCTCTTTTTGGCAATGAGATAAAAAGAATTTTTATAGATAAAGGCGTCTTAAATGGCGTAAATTTAGACAATGAGATAAAGAGTTTAGAGATAAATTCATTTTAAAAAGGAGAGTAAATGCAAAAGTTATTTTGTGTCGCAAGTGCTGCTTTGCTTGGGCTATCTTTAACGACTGCTTGTGCTGCTAGTAGTGACCTTGAAAAAGTCATGAAAGAGCGCGGGCTAAGCGAAAAAGATGTCCTTGCAGCTGCTAAAACTTATCAGCCTAGCGGTAAAAAAGATGATTTCATCGTCTTTTCATCTGGTGGGCAAAGCGGTCAAGTGCTAGTTTATGGCGTTCCGTCGATGAGAATTTATAAATACATCGGCGTTTTCACACCAGAGCCTTGGCAAGGATATGGCTATGACAATGAGTCAAAAGCTGTTTTAAAACAAGGCAACATCAGGGGCAAAGAGATAACATGGGGCGATACACACCACCCAAATTTCAGTGAGAAAAATGGTGAGTATGTTGGTGATTATCTATTTATCAACGATAAAGCTAACCCAAGAATCGCGGTTATAAATTTGCATGACTTTGAGACAACTCAAATCGTTGTAAACCCTATCATGAAGAGTGAGCACGGCGGTAGCTTCATCACCCCAAATAGCGAGTATGTTATCGAAGCTAGCCAATATGCAGCTCCACTTGATAACAACTACCACTCAATAGACGACTATGAAGCAGTCTATAGAGGTGCTGTAACATTTTGGAAATTTGACTATCCAAAAGGTAAGATCGACGAGAAAGAGTCATTTTCTCTTGAGCTTCCACCATACTGGCAAGATCTAAGTGATGCTGGTAAAGGCGAAAGCTACGGCTGGGGCTTTACAAACTCAATAAATACTGAGATGTATACTGGCGGTATCGAAAAAGGTCTTCCTCCATTTGAAGCAGGTGCAAGTAGAAATGATACTGACTTCTTACACGTTTATAACTGGAAAATTTTAGAAAAACTTGTTCAAGACAAGAAAAACTACAAAGTTATAAATGGTCACAAGGTAGTTACAATAGACGCTGCTGTAAAAGCAGGTGCGCTATTTTTGATCCCAGAGTCAAAGAGCCCACACGGTTGTGACGTAAGCCCAGATGGTAGATATATCATTATTGGCGGTAAGCTTGATACTCACACATCAGTTTATGACTTTAGAAAGATCAAAGAGCTAATCGATAAAAAAGAGTATGCCGGCACTGACCCATACGGAATTCCTATCTTAGATAGAGAAAAGTCAATGCACGGACAAGTCGAACTTGGCCTTGGACCACTGCATACATCATTTGACTCACAAGATGGCGTACTTTATACTTCACTTTACGTTGATAGTCAAATCGTAAAATGGGACTATAAAAATTTAAAAGTGCTTGATAAGATAAATGTTCACTACAATATCGGCCACCTTGATACAATGGAAGGCAAATCAGCAAAACCAGTTGGCAAATATGCAATCGCTCTTGATAAACTTTCAATCGATCGCTTTAGCCCAGTTGGCCCACTTCATCCACAAAATCACCAGCTAATAGACATCACTGGTGCAAAAATGGATCTAATCTATGATATGCCAATCCCACTTGGTGAGCCACACGATGTTGTTTCAATAGCTGCTAGTAAACTAAGTCCAGCGCTTACTTACAATATGGGTACAAACTCAAGAACAGGTGAGGCTAGCCCATATGCAACTCTAGCTGGTCAAGAAAGAGTTGAGAGAAACGGCAAAAATGTAACTGTCTATGCAACAATGATCAGAAGCCACATCAATCCAGAGCACATCGAAGTAAATAAAGGTGATAATGTAACAATTCACTTAACAAACCTAGAGCGCGCTCAAGATGAGACTCATGGATTTGGTATCGACCTTTACAACATTCACGCTTCACTAGAGCCTGGCAAAACTGCTTCAGTAAATTTTGTAGCTGATATGGAAGGTGTCTTTCCATACTACTGCACCGAGTTTTGTTCAGCACTTCACCTAGAGATGATGGGTTATTTGCTTGTTAAAGATCCAAGTAAAAAATATGAATCTGCAAAAAATAACAAGCTAAAAACTCTAAGCCCAGAAGCTTTAAAAGCCGAATACGACAAAGTAATCGCAACTAATAAGGCAACTGACGATGTTATCCAAGAGGTTGTTAAATACCTAAAAGAGAAACATTATGAGAAATATCCAAAAGTAAAAGCTTTGGTTGATGACGCACTTGATCAATACGGCCACATCAAAGAGGTAAAAGCTAAAGCTGACGAAGCTTATAAAAAAGGTGACGTAAACGGCGCTATCCTTTGGGAGTACCAAGTATGGCAATACATGGTTAAAACAGCTGACGTTGGCTTAAGAGCTAAAAATAACCTAGCTAAAGAGATCGCAACTCCGATGAGTCCAGCTGCCGCAAAAGGTGAAGAGGCTTATCTAAAAGGCGGTTGTAATGGTTGCCACGTTATCGGTCAAGTAAGCTCAGGTCCAGACCTAACAGGCGTTTTACTAAGACATGAAAATGGTGAAAAATGGGTAGCAGAATTTATCAAAGATCCTGCTAAGTTCTATAATGACGACTACATTAAATCAATGATTGATTACTTTAACCTTAGAATGCCAAATCAGCATATGAGTGATGAAGAGATCAAAAATATCATCGAATACCTAAAATGGGTAGATGAAAACGCTGGTATGTAGTTTTAAAGGGGCGTTTTGCCCCTTTTTAAATTTTAAAATTTTATTTTTAGCAAGTGAAATTTTAAAATTTAAAGGAGAGATCATGAGTAAATATAAAA
Source organism: Campylobacter concisus (assembly GCF_002092855.1). Lineage (NCBI taxonomy): Bacteria > Pseudomonadati > Campylobacterota > Epsilonproteobacteria > Campylobacterales > Campylobacteraceae > Campylobacter > Campylobacter concisus. The sequence continues at coordinate 59,917 of NZ_LVLC01000030.1, read as the reverse complement.
TTTATACCATTGTTGCACTTGTCTTAATGACTGTTTGTTTTACTTTGCCTGTTCTTGGTTGGCACGGAGCAAAAGAGCGTATAGCTGATGGTGATGAACTACCATCTTATACTTACGGTATCTATAATCTTTATAGCTCATTTCAGTATAAAAATCACCTTTTATCAAAAGATGTAGCAAGCGATCTTCATAAGATGATCGAACAAAAAGCAGAGATTGGTACGCCATCTTTTCCTATCTGGTACGTCTCTCTTGAAGCTCCAAATTATCCAAAATCAGCCTTTCCTGATGGAATTCCTGTATATTTTCACGTAGATGGATATAGTGGCGATGTGCATGAGATGAATACGATAAATCACTACATTGGTATGTATCCTATGGAGCATGGTGGAAATTTAGAGCGAGCGATAGCGCCTTATTATTTGCTTATTTCAACGCTTTGTATGCTTGCATTTTTGTATTACAACGGCAAATTTAACTCACTTCTTATGGTTCCAACCATTATCGCGCCTGTGCTATTTATGAGCGCATTTGCAGGATGGCTTTACTGGTATGGACACAATATGCAAGAGTGGGGTGCATTTAAGATTAAACCATTTATGCCAACAGTTCTAGGCGATGGTAGCGTTGCACAATTTACAACACACTCTTATCCAAGTATCGGGTTTTGGGTTATGATTGCTATGAGTGTATTTTGCATACTTGCAGTATTTTCAAAGAAAAAAGAGCTAAATGCGTAAAATTTTCAATTTTGCCCTTGCTTTCTTGCCTATTTTTAGCTCTGCAAATATCCTTCAAGATGCAATAAATAACGCTAGCCCTGGCGATGTTATAAAGCTAGGGGACGGCATCTATGAAGGAAGCATAACTATAAATAAGCCACTTAGTATCGTTGGCGAGGGCAAAAACGCTCACATAAAAGGAAATGGTAAAGGCACAGTTGTAAAGATTATTGCCTCAAATGTTACGCTTAGAAATTTAAAGATAAGCGGTAGCGGAAATGACCTTGGTGAGCTAGATGCTGGCATTGGCTGTGATAAAGCAAATAATGTCGTGGTTACGCAAAATGACTTGAGTGATGTGCTTTTTGGGGTTGATTTTAAAGAGTGCAGCAGCTCAAAGATCACTGAAAATAACATCACTTCTAAAAAAGGGGCCAGTCTTGGCTTTAGAGGTGATGCGGTTAGACTCTGGTATAGCCATGAAAATTTAATAGAAGGCAATTATATTTATGATAGCCGCGATATGGTTGCATGGTATGCAAGTCACAATAAATTTTTAAAAAATAAAGCGATTCGCGGGAGATACTCGCTTCACTTTATGTATGCAAATCAAAATTTAGTCGAAAACAATGATTTTATCGGCAATGCGGTCGGAATGTTTTTTATGTATTCAGCTGGCTCAAATATAAAAAATAATCTTGTTATGGATAGTGACGGTGCTTTTGGTATCGGTATTGGTCTAAAAGATGTTTCAAATTTTACTATCGAAAACAATACACTTATCTATAATGCGAGAGGAATTTTGCTCGATAACTCGCCGTTTCAGCCAAGCTCAACTATAAATTTCTTAGGCAATAAAATTTTACACAACGTAGTTGGCGTATATTTTCACGCTACTCAGGGGACAAGCATCTTTGAAAATAATGATTTTATAGGCAATATGGACATCGTTGCGAACGACACTCCAGGCGATAAAATGGCATTAAATCAGTGGAGTAAAAATTATTATGATGAGTATGAGAGCTTTGATAGAGATAAAGATGGCTATGGCGATACGCCATTTATGCACCTATCGTATGCCGATCAGCTTTGGCAGTATTATCCGAATTTGCAGTTTTTCTATGGCTCAAGTGTCTTTAGTATCTTAAATTTTTTAGCCAAACTCGCACCATTTTCTGAGCCAATAAAGCTACTTGAAGATAGCACGCCAAGGATAAAACCACTTGATGCTTCAAATTTTAACGCATTAAGGGCAAAACGTGGATAGAAGAAAATTTATAATCTTAGGCTCAGTCGCAGCTGCCGCAGGATATGGCATAGGTAAAATTTTGCCAAAAAGTAGCGGTGATAAACTCTATCTTAGACCACCAGGCGCGGTTGATGACTTCGATGATCTTTGTGTCAAATGTGGTCAGTGTGTGCAGGTATGCCCTTATCACAGTATAAGTTTGCTTGATATAAAAGATGGATATTCAAATGGTACAGCATACATCGATCCTAAAAAGAGAGGTTGCTATTTATGTGATCTTTTCCCATGTGTGCTCGCCTGTCCAAGCGGTGCGTTAGATCATGCTACAAAAGTTGTTGATGATGTGAAAATGGGCGTTGCTGTCTTGAGTAATGCAAATGCCTGTATGTGCCTAAAAAGAGAAAAACTAAGCGAAGATAGCGTTGAAGATTTGCTTGTTCGCAAAGTTTATAATGATAGAGAAGAGGCAGAAAAAGATAAGATAAAAGGCAAAATCGGTCAAATTTGTGACCTTTGCGCCAGCATTTGCCCAGTTGGCGATAGTGCAATAGTAATGAGTGAAGCAAATTTACCACTCATAAAGCATGGCTGCGTTGGGTGTGGGGTGTGTGCTGAGGTTTGCCCTGTAAAAATTATAAATATTGCCCAAAAAATGAGTTATGATGAAATTTATAAGGAGAAAGAATGAGATTAATAATGTCTTTAGTGGCTGCTGCTTTGCTATTTGTCGGCTGTGAAAAGAGCGATGACAAAGCGCAAAAAGCAGCTAGCGAGCAACCAATAAATGTAGCCACGAGTGCTAGCATAAAGGTTGAAAAAAAAGAAAATAATCAAAGTACAAATAAACAAAATGATTTCATAAAATACGATATGCACGGCGAAAAGAGCGTAAAATTTGGACTTGAAGATAATAACGTAAGCCGTCAAATCGGTGCTTTAGCAATGGTAAGAACCCCTCTTCAAACTATAAATTTAAGACTTATAAAGGGCAGGCTTAGCAAAAATTTCATTACAAAATGCTCAGCTTGTCACGATGATTACGCAAATGGCATCATCGGGCCATCACTTTTAACAAAAAGTGAAAATGAAATTTATACAATGATAAATGCTTATAAAAATAAAGAAAAAGTCAATGTCTTGATGCGAGATCTTGTTAAAAAAATGGATGATAGTGAAATCAGAAATTTAGCTAAAGAAATCAGTGATTTTAATACACAATTTAGGAGCAAATAATGAAAGTAGGAAAGATTATAACCATTATTTTAGCGGTAGCAATTTGCGGTATCATGGTATTTATGTTAAGCCAGACTCCGCCTAAAAAGGAAAAAGTAGCAACTAATGCTCAGCCAAAAGTAGAGCAAAATTTTACAAAAGAGCAGCCAAAGTCTAGTGAAGAATTTGCCAGCGAAGATGAGCTAAAAAAGGTAAAAGAGCTAAGTCTAAGCGTGGCTAAAGTGCACAATGAAGGCGTTAGCAAGCAGTATCTAACAACTTGTGCCCCGTGTCATGGTGCAAATGCAAAAGGCGTCGTAGCTCCTGATATAACGCATCTAAGTAAGGATGAATTGCTTAAAAAGCTAGCTGATTATAAAGCTGGCAAGGTGCAAAACTCGCTTATGAAGGGGCTACTCACAAATGTTAGTGATAGCGAGCTTGAAAGCCTTGCAGATGAAATTTCTAAATTTAAAAAGTAAAAATGGACAAATATAACACTCGTGCGACGATTAGAAATGTAAGCTTTCTAAGCACGTTAATCACAACTACAAAAGATGGGAAGAAGCGTCCTAGCATACGATTTTGGCGTATATTTAGCATTATTCTAGTCCATCTTTTATTTGTGCTTTCATATAGAGTTGATATACAAATTTTAGAAGGCGATATCAGTGCGTCAAGGATATTTGGCTTTCACTTAGCAGATGCTTTTATGAGCCTGCAAGTCTTTTTGGCGACACATGAAATCCATGTAAATTTAATAATTGGCTCACTTAGTATCTTGGCCTTTTATATCATTTTTGGCGGTAGAGGCTTTTGCTCTTGGATCTGTCCATATTCATTAATAAGTGAAATAGCTGAGAAGATCCATGAAAATTTACGCGCCAAAAAGATAGTGAAACCACGAGTTTTTGACACAAAGTGGCGATATGTTTTTACCATTTTATTTTTAACCCTTAGCTTTGCTAGTGCAAGCCTTACATTTGAAATTTTTAATGTTGTTGGGATTTTTTCAAGATTTATTATCTATGGCTATTTTCATGCTATTTGGTTCGTTGTGGCTATGCTTATGGTTGAAATTTTCTTCTCACGTAGAGCTTGGTGTAGGTATGTCTGTCCTATTGGAGCTACTTACTCAGTGCTAGCTAAACCAAATGCTATAAAAGTTAGCTGGGATAAAGAGAAGTGCGATCACTGCTTAGTTTGCACTGATGTTTGTCTAGTGCCTCACGTACTTTTTATGACAAAAAAAGGAGCAAAACTTGACGAGAATAAAAATATCTTTAGGATAGCTGGTGCTGATTGTACGCTTTGTGGTAGGTGTATTGATGTGTGTCATCAAGATGCACTAAAATTTGACAACGGCTTTAAAAAACTCATATAAGGAAAATTTTTGATAGATATAAAAGAAGTAACTAAAATTTTTGGCTCGCAAAGGATACTTGACAATGTTAGCCTAAACGTAAAATCTGGCGAAAAAATAGCAATACTTGGACAAAATGGAGCTGGTAAAAGCTCGCTCATGCGTATCATTTTAGGCGAATTTATCCCAAATAGCGGAAGCATAGCAATAAATGGTGTAAATACTCTAAAAGATAGAAAAGGGGCTTTGAAATTTATCTCATTTGTGCCACAAACTCCACCACCGCTTAAATTTAATCTACGCGAGCTTTGTGAGTTTGTTTGCAAAAGCTCAAATGTAAAATTTGAAGAGATTGAGAAATTTAGCAAGCTTTTAGAGCTTGATCTGCATGCAAATTTAAATAAGCCATTTTATAAGCTCTCTGGCGGCATGAAACAAAAGATGCTAATAGCCATTGCATTTGCCAAGGATAATGAAATTTTGATGTTTGATGAGCCAACAGCAAATCTTGATGTAAAAGCAAGGCTTTCTTTTAAAAATTTACTTGATAACTTCACGCAAAACAAAACACTTGTTTTTATTTCACACCGTATCGATGAGATAGCAAATTTATTAGATAGATGCGTCTATATGGATCTTGGCAAGATAATCAAAGAAGAAAATTTAAGGGGCAAGAGTGAATAATCTTTTTTTAATAGCAAAGCTTGATGTAAAAGAGTCTTTTCGCTCAAGATGGTTTGTGATATATGCTGCGCTTTTTTCTGCTTTGATGATAGGATTTTTATTTAGCGGCGTGACCGACTCACGTGTGCTCGGCTTTTCTGGGCTTACTAGAGCACTGCTTTTGTTTATTCAAATTTGCGTCATCATTGTGCCTATTTTTATTCTCATCTCAACCGTAAGAAGCATAAATCAAGATAGAGATACAAATTTGCTTGAATACATCCTTAGCTTCCCGCTAAGCCTTAGAGAGTATTACTTTGGTAAGGCACTGGGCCGTACATTTGTTGTTTTTGTACCACTTTTGTTTGCTCTTTTGCTTTGCGTGATCGTTGGTCTTATAAAAGGTGTTGCGATACCTTGGAGTGTATTAATACTTTATTTTGGACTACTTTTTAGCTTAAGTATCATTTTTTTATCGCTTGGATTTTTTATCTCAAGCGTGATTAAAAATCAAGAGACAGGCCAAGGCGTAGCGTTTTTACTTTGGCTTATAATGCTAGCATTTATTGATCTAGCATTAATTGGACTTCTTATGCGAAGTTCAGTCGATGAGTATGTCATTTACGCTATTGCCATACTAAATCCGATAGAGCTTTTCAGGATAGCAGCGCTTAGTCTTTTTGATCCAAATTTGGCAGTTATCGGTACTGCATCTTATTTTATTTTAAGCACCTTTCCAAAAGCGACATTTGTAGCTTACGCGATTATTTATCCGCTCGTACTAGGCATTATTTTGCTAGTTTGTGGCTATTTCGCCTTTAGTAAAAAAGATTTGGTTTGAGATTGTTTTTTGTTAAAGAAAAGTTGGTTTTAAATTTAGACGAAACTTGTATTATTCCACTTGTCCAACAAGAAACCTCCTTTTTGTAATAGCTCCCTTTCCCCCAAAGGGAGCTAACTTCTTCCAAGGAAATTTATGAAAAAATCCATTTTGTTTTTAGCATTTACACTTCTATCTTTGAATGCAAACTGGGATATAAATGTGCAAGAGTGCATTAATAAAAGTAACGCTAAAGCTTGCGAGAGTTTTACAAAAAAGCTTTCAAGTGAATGTGAAAATAAAGATAAAATTTCTTGCTTTATCTATGCAGATATGCTAGGGCGTGGTCTTGGCATAGAAAAAGATACGCAAAAATCTTTTGAGATATTTAAATCGCTCTGTGATAACGGTAGTAGTGAGGCTTGCTATGAGCTAGCGACAAAGTATCTTCAAGGAAATGGCACTGAGCAAAGCTTTGATCTTTCTGCAAATGCTCTTGATAAGGCTTGCAAGTTGGGCAGCAAGCGAGCTTGCAGTGTATTAGAGCTTGTGCCTAAAAATTAGCTATTTTAATTTTGTACTTGCACTAATTAAAAGAAATTTCTTAAATGCAGCTTCTTTAAAGTTAAATTTACTTTAGTATTACTTGGAATTTCTTTTTTATTAACTAAAAATTTTATTAAAATTTATGCTTAAATAATACTATTTCATCGTCCTAAATGGACCCTCCTTTTTGTAACTGATAAGTCTTTGCTTCCCCCTTTTCTGGCTTTTCGTATACACAAAGAGGAGTTGTTTATTCTTTTGAAAATCAAATCTATTTATTTTTTTCAATTTACATTCTATAAAAATTTTTCTTTTTTGAAATCATAATTGATAATAGTTTTAAATATTATCAAAGTAAATTTTGTGTAAGATTGCGAGCCATTATCAAAACCTACTATTAAAAGACTTCAAAACAAAGTGAAATTTCTAAATCAAAAATTTTTTTATAAATTGCACACTTATTTATCTATATTATTTTTCATTCCACTTGCAGTAGTTTGTTTTAGCGGTGCTATTTTGGTTTATAAAAATGAGATAAACAGCCTTCTTGCCCCAAATGTCGTAAATGTAAATTTAAACAAAGAAAATTTAAGCAAAAGGATCAGCTTTGATGAGCAAAGAGAGATCATCGCAAGCGAGATTGACGGCTACGAGATGGTCGGCATCAACATCGATGCAAATCCTAAAAGATGCGACAAAATTTGGTTAATCGAGCACAATGATAGTCAAAAAGAGTGGAAATTTATCTATTTTGACGCTTTTAGCGGTAAGATAAAGAGCGAGCCACTCGCACATGATGAGGGATTTTTTGGAGTTTTAACAAAGCTTCATGAGTCGCTATTTTTAGAAAAGAGCGGTCATATTATCCTTACTTTAACCGCTATTTTCACGTTTTTTATCTGCATAAGTGGTTTTGTGATTTATAGAAAATTTTGGCTGACACTACTTAGGCTTCGTGTAAATAGGCTAAATGTTTTTATGAGCGACATTCATAAAATGATAGGAATTTTTTCTACGCCTATTTTACTGCTCATTTGCGTAAGCGGTGTTTGGTGGGAATTTCAGATGGCACGCATGCCAGAGTTTAAAAATGACTTCGTTATAGATGCAAAAATTTATAACAAAAGCCTATCTCTTGACGAGCTAGTGGCCCGCTCAAAAAATGATCTTGTTGGCTTTGAGCCACACTTCATCTCACTGCCTTTTATGTAAGGAACAAATATACGCCTTTTTGGCTACGTAAAAGATCAAAATTTCTTGCATAACGAATATTCAAGCATATTAACTTACGATAAAAATAACGGCGAATTAGTAAGTATTTTGGATATAAAAAATGCAAATCTAAGTGAAAAAATTCTCTCAGCATTTAGAAAATCGCACTTTGGCAACTACAACCAATTCACAAAATTTATCTGGTTTTTAGTCGGCATTTCACCGCTTATTTTAAGTATCTCAGGACTTTATTTGTGGATTAAAAGAAATTTTAAAAGGAGAAAAAATGAAAAAAATTTTAATTAGTTTGGTTGCATTAAATTTGATGCAACCTCAAATTTTTGCTAGCCAAAGCGATAAAATTTTAGAGGCAATCGATGTCGTAGAAAGCGAGCGAAGAGACGATGCAAACTACTTTGCAAAAGAGCTTGTAAAGAGCACAACAAGGCTAAATTTAACATCTCGTCAAACGCCCCAGTCGCTAACTGTGCTAACAGAAGCTAGGCTAAAAGATCAAGGCATCAAGGACTATCAAGTGCTTCTTAGAAATATCCCTGGCGTCACGCTAAATAAATGGGACGAGCGTGTATATCCGACGGCTCGTGGCTTTAAGATAGATTATTACTTGCTTGATTCGATGCCTAGCTTTGGCGGCTTTAGCCTTGGTGCAAATGATATGAGCTTTCTGCCTTATGAAAGAGTCGAGGTAGTAAAAGGAGCAAACGGCCTACTTGCTGGCGCTGACAATCCGGCTGCAAGCTTAAATTTCATAAGAAAAAGAGCAGACGCAAAAGAACTTAAAGGAAATTTTGGCGTAAGTGCTGGCTCATACGATAGATACGGTGTAAATGGCGATGTGCAAACGCCTGTAAATGAGAGCGGAAGCGTTAGAGCAAGGCTATCTTTTATGCATGAGAAGTCGCACTCTTATATGGATTATTATAACCGCAAAAATAGCGCGATTTATGGCGTAGTCGATAGCGATATAGGCGATAACTCGTGGCTTAGCCTTGGTGCGTTTTATCAAGAGCTAAGACGCCACGGGGTTAGATGGGGCGGTATGCCAGCATTTTACTCAGATGGCTCTAGGACAAATTTTAGTAAAAATGAAATTTTCTCTCAGCCTTGGACTAGATGGGACATAAAAACGCTTGATTTCTACACTGATTTTAAACACTACTTTGAAAATGAAGCGAGCTTAAATTTAAGCTACTCATTTAGAAGGGCAAACACTGACTCAAATTTACTCTACTACGGCGGAGCGGTAAATTTAGATGGCACCGGCAATATAGGTGGTCTTAGCGCCTATGCAAACAAAAGAGAGGAGAATATCCACAATGTCGATGCATACGCAAATATCCCTTACGAGATAGCAAATTTATCTCATGAGTTTGTCTTTGGTGCGATGTATAACAGCTATAAAAAAAGTAGCGATAAGGTAAGTAGCTACTGGTCGCAAAGGACTACACCAGCAGGGCTTGCTTATACGGCTAGAAGTAGATAGACTTTAAAAACTTACACCTTGATGATCCAAAACTCCCTTACGTGGATCAAAACAATAAAGACAAAACGATACAAAAGGCATTTTACGCGGCAAATAAACTATCAATCACCGATGAGCTTAAATTTCTATTAGGTGCCAGAGTGAGCTACTACAAATACGAGATCGAGGGTGGCAAAGACAATAGAAATTTCACAAATGAGATCACACCATATCTTGGTGTCACTTACGACATCGGAGCAAACCACACTCTATATGCTAGCTACACGAGCATATTTAAACCTCAAAGCGTAAAGGACGCAAACGACAAGTATCTTGATCCGATCCGAGGCAAGGACTATGAAGCGGGCATTAAAGGCGAGTATTTTGACGGGGCACTTCAAGCAAGTCTTGGTGTCTTTAAGATCGTGCAAGATAAGCTTGGCATAAATACTGGCAGGAAAAATCCAGCGACAAATGCCGACATATATGAATCTGGCAAGGGTGTGACAAGCAAGGGTGTCGAGCTAGATCTAAACGGCGAGATCACTAAAAATTTAAGCCTAAGCTTTGGCGCAACGCACTTTAATGCAAAAGATGCTAAAGGTGAGAAATACGCCACCGACTCATCAAGAAGCACGGCAAATTTATTTGCAAAGTACGAATTTAGGGACTTTAGAGTAGGGGCTGGAGCTATGTATAAGAGCAAAATTTATACTGGCAAAGGCACAGATGAAATCACACAAAAAGGCTACACCTTGGCAAATTTGATGTTTGGATATAAATTTGCTAAGAATTTTGATGTACAGCTAAATATCGACAATCTCTTTAATAAAAAATACTACGAGGGCATCGGCAAAAACATGATGGTTTATGGCGATCCACGCACATTTAATCTAAGCTTTAACTACAATTTTTAATCTAATTAAATCACCAGCTAAATAAGCTGGTGATAAATTTTAACTCCTAAAGTGTATAATTAGAAAAATATATTTTAGGATGAGTGTCATGTTTAAAGTAGAGGTTATTTATAAATTCTGTCTTGTTTTAGTTCTTATTTTAGGTCTTTGTATGCTCGCATTCTCTAGTGTAAATTTTGCACTTGGTGAATATAATGAGTATTTATTAAATGCCCATAAAATCGCAGGTTTTTTAATATTGCTTGCTGCAACACTTCACGTTATAAATCGTAGAAAAAAGCTAGTAAAGCTAATGAATGAAACAATGGATGTGCTAACACGCAGTAAAAATCCAAGTATTTGCAATATGGACCGCATTATCGCCTCACTCGAGCCATATAGCATAACTGAAATTTCGCAAATGTTGGGCTTTGACGAGGCTGTTTTTTGCGAAACTTTACGTAAAAATGGGGTCAAATTTAATGACGCTAGCCAAACTCTACGTCAGATCGCACGAATGAATGATGAAAAGATATTTTTCGTGCTAGTTCTCATCATCGAGGCAAAATTCGGTAAGAGATTTTGTGGCGAACTAAAGTACAAACGCGGTGGAAAACTTAAAGATAAAAAAAATGGTTGCGTAGGGCTAGCTCAGTCTTTGCTAACTTGTGCCATGCAGATGAAGCTATCTTTACTCCAACGCCTAAACGCGCAGTCGTAGCAGCTTTTCTCGTCCCCACAGCTCGTCTCCTCTTCGTCGCTATCTAGCTTAAATTTAGTGCAGTTCTGGGCTATTTGATGAGCTTTTTCGTAGTTAAATTTGCCGTATTTAAACTCATTTTTCTCATTGAAATTCTGTATCGTCAAAATTCCCGAAGCTCTTTTATGTTTAAATTTCTAAACTTGCCATTTTTGTCTTTTTGCACGAGTAATGTTGCCTTGTGATGCCAAAATATAGGCTTTAAAGCCCCATCTAAATTTATCATCTCATCTTTTGCGAGCTCTTTAAAATTCTCATCCAAAACCGCCTCGATAAATGGAAGCTCTGTAAGCTTAGTAACGTTTAGCTTTGGCTCATTTAGTTTAAATTTGCCCCTTATCTTGCCATCATCGCCGCTAAGTCTAAGCCCTATACCCGCGAGCGCGCAGGAGCTCATACAAAAGACGCGCTGGGGGCTTGGCGGCGAGCTAAGCGAAACGGAGGAGGCGCGGCTAGCGGAGTATTTTAACAGCGGCAAATACAAACCAAGGCAAGAATTTATGCACTGGGCGTTCGTAGCTGTCGATAAGGCAAATAGAATTTTATAGTTAAAATTTCTTCTAGAATGGAGCAAATTTGATGCTAGTTATATGCCTAACTATGACAAAAGTAAAAGATAATTGGCAAGATTTTAGTAAGTTTTAAAAAAGCAGTCTTTTGCTTAGTGCCAATGTTTTAAGCAATAAAAATAAAGGTCAGTAGACTTTAAGTTATAGATAGTTTTATGGCGGGTAGAGAGAGATTCGAAAAATCAACTCTTGTTACGTAATAAACGCTATTTTAAAAATATTAGTCAGCCAAAAGGACAGCAAAAAAGATATTTTCTATACTTTTTCGGCTCTATTAATCCAGCCTCTTTCATATCTAGCCAAAGTCGGATTAGCTGACATAATAGCTCGATAATATGCTATTTCTGCTCGGTCGTAGTCTTTATCAAAGCTCACTTCATTATACGCATTTATCGCGGCTAGAGTATTAGCCCCTAAAATGCCGTCCATTGTAACGCCTACAACCTTTTGAGCCGCTTTAATGGCGTTTCTGCACCCAGCATTTACGCCAAATATAAACATTTCCGCCTGCTTTTGGTAGCTGTTTATCTCGTCAAGTCTCATAGCGTCCCAGTAGTTAGCCTTGTAAAATTTACCTACAAGCTCAACTAGGTTATCATCGTTATATAGGGCGACGCTAGCCTTTTCAAGATCGCCGTATGCGTTGATAGCTTCTCTAACTTGCCCCCAGCCTTGCCAGTTTGGGTGAGCGGCTTCATAAATACCCATAAAAGTTAAGCCTTTTTCGTTTGGGTTTTTGTGTAGGGCGTTTTTAGGGCTGTTAAACTCTAAGCTCATTAATGTATAAAATGCATTAGTAAAGTTTTTCATTTTTTTATCCTTTAAAAATTTAAATCTCTTGGCGGTTTAGGCGAAAAGTCATCACTACCGACATCAAAGCTATTTAATTTTTTATCTATCACTTTATCCACGACCGCACATATCCACGATGTGCCGCGCCAGGCGAAAAAGCCGCCGACCGCAAGACTAAAGCGATCATTATTATTTGTAAAAAATGATGTTATTTCAAAGAATATCCAGCAGATAAAGCCTGAGCTAATAGTGCCAACAATAAAATTTACTACTTTACGCCCTCTATTTATGGCTTGTTCTTTATTGTTTATAGACCCTAGCGCTCCACCTAAAAAGCCGACAACTACAACCCAAAAATAAATACCTACTTTGTTTATAAGATCATCCATTATCCACCCTTTTTTAAAATTTATATGTAAAAATATACATTATTAGGACGGATAATATTATTTCTACTACAACCATCTTATTTAGCCAAAATTTCTTAGTACTTTTTATGATCGCTTCCATTTACACATCCTTATATTATTTTTGTCCATCCCTTTTTCTTTCGTATTCTTTTATAGCCTCTAAGTTTTTTACGCACTTCTCATAACCACTATAAACATCTATTAAAAGCACTCCAGCATCACTTTGATTTGTTACATTTCTATCTGCGATGATAGGAGCTTCAAGTAAGTGATTAGGTATCTTGTCATACTTATTTACTGCTTCCTTGCTTACGCAGCCCATCAAGCACATAAGATACGCTAAGATTAAGAGCGTTAGACATATCCTTTTTATCTTCATTTAGCACCCTTTCTTTAACTTTATTTGCTTTTATTTCTATTACTTGTCTTTGCTTGCTGGCTTTTTCTATAACATCAAGCTTAAGAGAGATGAGCCTATCTTGCTCGTTTATCTCATCTTTTAGATTTTGATTCATCTCATCACTAGACTTTAGCCTCTCCTTTGTGACACTTAGCTCGTTATCTAAGCTTTGATACCTGTAACCAAGAAAGAGCGTGATAAGCAGCAAAAAGCCACTAAGATATAAACTAGGGCTTAGCATTATTACTCCCTCGCACCCTTTTAAACGGATTTACACACCAAACACTTTTTAAAAATGCCTTGTCGTCTGGCTGCATAAATGTAGCCTTGTTGTATTCGTTCATCTCTGCCACGTCGAGCAGTTTCCAGCCGACGTAGATACGACAATAAAAGCCACTTAAAAAGCCTTTGTATCGGACTACTTTATAAAGTCCGAAACGAGTGCGACCATCTTTAAGTTTGCAAGTAACTTTACAAAAAGCACTTATCGCCCCACCATTACTTGTTGCTCTTGGGTTGCCTTGAGTGATTATGCTTGATGGCTCTATCTCGCTCACTTTTACGCCGTTTATTCTGCTTGAGAAATAGCCTATTCGGTTACGACAAAGCCATAATAGACGTGCAAAATACGTCCTATTTTTTGGCTCTTTAAAATGTTCCTTTCTCCAGCCACTATCACCATTTATGGCTGAATTTACTCCGTTATAAGTGTCGTTTGCATCTTCAAACCACCTAAATATCTTTGGCAAATGCTCACTATTTTTATCACAAAATGCCAAAGCGATAGGTACTATTAAATAGCCAAGTATCTCGAGCGGTAGCTCAACGGCCATAATGGCTAGGATTTGCAAAAGCTCTTTAAATTTAAGCATTACTCATCCTTTTTGTCTTTTGGCTTCTCATTCTCTTTTGTTTCGCTCTGTTTGTATTCTGGGCACTTAGGACACTCGCTCCAAGTGCAATTCCCATCTTTAAGCTTGCTCGCACACACTTCACATCTTTTTACCCTTACTCTCATTTTTTATCCTTTTCATTTGGTCTAGTTTTTACAATATCCGTAAATTCATCACCACTTAGATACCAAAATGGCTTTTGCCCGTCTGGGTACTGCATTTTGGCAAAGTCGTCTGGATGTGTCGCCAAGTGGCTAAACACTCTTAAAATGTTTGTCATGTTGCTATTGTCCCAGCCCTCGCATTTTCTAGCACGTAAAAAGATCACGATAGGGCAGAGTAAAACGCCTACAATTAGCGACAATACGCAGATTATTATGTAACTCACTTTAGCCCCTCTCTTTGAATTATTAACTCTTTATACTCTGCCCTTAAGTTTTCAAGCACGGCGTTATTACCGATAATTAGGGCGTGGCGTATATAATTTTCGCACTCGGCGATCTCGGCTTCAAGTTCGGCTAGCTGTTTAGTCTTTTCATCTATCTTTGGCTCTTTGCTTAACCCTATTTCTTGTCCTAACTTAGTTATTGTTATGGCATTGTTGTCATTGTCGTAGTAGGTTTCGCCGCGCTCGTCTTTTACTTGCTCCCACTTACTATTGGTGAAAACATTTACAAAGCCAGTTTTTGGCTCAGTTGGTGCGATCTGCGTTGCGTTTGGTGGCATTAGATAGATTGTTTCGCCCTTGCTACTTGCTAGTGGATCTATCTGTGCTTCTGCCTCGTATAAATATTCGTTATTTTTGGTGTCATAGATATAAATTTTCATAAGTTGCTCCTAGTATTTTATTAACACGACTACCGCCATATTGTAGGGGCGAGTTTCATTGCCACCAGTGATACCTGATTTTATATAGCTATTTTGCCCAACAAAGCCACCCGTTCCACCATTATTTGATTGCCCTACACCTGGCTGCTGACCGATGGCATGCGAGTGAGCTTTAAATTCGTCTTGTTGTGCTACACCAAGAGCGGCTGCGTTGCCGCCGGTACTACGCATGAATTTTCCGTCGCAAAAGTTTGGCAGTAAGAATTTATCGCCACTTCGCCCGTATGTATAGCCGAGCACTGTAAAGAGTGCCGCGTATGTAGTCTTATCAAGGGCTGATCCATCACAACGTAAAAATCCATCTGGAGTATTTGTGTTTGAGCTATATAAAAGATAGCTTCCGACTGGTACGCCATCCTTTAATTCTGATTTTTTTACAAATATATCGTTACACCATTTTTGTGTTGCCACAATATCCCAAGTTGTCGCCTCGTTGGCTGGGTTTTTGTTTGTGTTTTGGCTTTTTACGATATAGATAATTCCATTTAGGCTCACAACTGCTCCGATCGGATATTCCATATCTTTATCCCACTCGCCAACGCCTCGCTGTAATTGATAGGCTAGCGACTTATCCACGCGATTAAAAGCGGCATTAAAATACTCCATAGGTGGGATAAAACCTAAATTTTCGGTTACACCCCAGCCTCTTTTTACGTTTGGGAACTCTACTATTTCGCCGTCTTTTGCATCACTGGCGAAAATCTCATTTTTTGGTTTTTCGTAAATCATTACTTCTCCTTATATATTTTTGCAAACTTGCCAACGCCAAAGGCTAAGTTGGCTTTATTTTGCTTGAAGCCAAAGCATTTTTTGTCAGCGATTAGTATCACGTTTAGCCCTACACCTATTGGGCGAGCTAAAATATCGTTTTTAAAAATTAGGTTTATTAAAAATTGTGTTGTCTTGGCATTTTTTAAGACCAAATTTAAGGTCATATCGTAATTGTCAAATATGAAGTTGCCAGCCCCTAATAAAAACTCTAGCGACTTGTAGCTATTCTCTAGTGTCCCAGTTTGGTAGTTCTTGATAATTTTTGCTTTTATTAAAAATCTATAATCGCTATCGTTGAGATAAAAACTACCCTTTAAAGAATTACCTAGGCGGTAAAACTCACCCTTATTAAAACCTTGTTTTTTCTCGGTTTGAGTAAAGGCGAAAAAATCTTTTAATATTAGATTTTGTTGCTCTCTACTCACGCCTACATGGCGACCAACTAAATCTAAAGCGTAACCGCTCGCTGTATCAATATTTAAAATCTCGGCTACTTTTATGGCGTCGTCAAAGGCTTTATACACTTCATCATTTAGAAGCTTTGCGGTCGCTTTAGCCCTTGGTTTTTTGCGATATTGCCAAATTAGCTCGACCATTACACTACCGCCAAATCAATATCATTTTTATTGATCACGCATATCTCACGCACAGCTACTGGTAGGCTTTGTCCGCCATTTATCGTGAACTGCGTAACCTCAAAGCCCTTAACGTCGTTTATTATGCTATATAGGCGGCTAATATAAACGTCCTCGCCTATGTTAAAAACGTGGTTAGATAGTAACTCTTTTATTTTATCGGTATTTATATCCGTTGCGCCCTCGGTGCGTTTTATACGCAAAAATATTCTAGGGTTTATCTGTGTTGGGCGGTCAAATTTAACCTCACGCTTAGCACCCAAAAACTCAATTTCTAGTTTTGTTTGCCCTTGCACGCCGCATCCACCTATTTTTTTTCTTAAAATCGCCTCGCCTATTGCCGTATCGTCGCCACCTAAAACAATAGCATTTAGGCTATGTGGTTCTAACCCGTTGGCGTCTGTTTGGTTAGTGTAATTTTCCAAAACCTTACATTGTTTTACGCCTTTTAGGTTGAGTAGGTAGCTTTCTAGCCCTTGGCGCTCGTCGTTGTTGTTTATGCTATGGCTTTGCATAAATCTAAGCAATAAATCGCCGTCGCTTTCCTCGTCTGCTCCTAGTGTTGAGTTTTGAGTAGCCACTATTCTATCAATGCCTAGGATTATCTCTTGCATTTCTAGCTCGTCTTGCTCGTTTATCCTAAACGCCCCCGTTTCTTGGCTGGTTATACTAACGGCTTTTGACCCCTCTGTACCTAGTGTTACTTCATAATCCGTTACCCACAAATTGCTATTTTTGTCTTTTAAAATCGTGCCTTTTTTGATAATGGTTCCACCAACTCCGTGTATCATTACGCCACTAGCCCTGCTATAATCCGCTGTTTTTCTTAAAAGCCCTGCATAAGCCACGCGTTGGTCTAGCCACTCGCCTGTTGCTAAATAAGGGTCTAACATTTGAGTGATAAAAGTAAGCACTTGATTAACTTCGCTTAACGCTTCGCTAAATAGCCCGATCATTTGTCCGTCTGGCGTTGATGATCCTAGCTCTAAATTTTCGCCATAAATCGCCTTAAAGCCATTTTCTAAACGCTCTTTTATGGTCTCTAATTCATCGATTATTATTCTATTCTCACTCACTCGCATTTATATATAACCTTTGGCTTTCGTCGTAAATATCCCTATATTGCACTTCAATAGTTGCCTTACGTTCGTTTGTGCTTATATTTAAAATTTCCAAACTGCTAACACCCTCAACGCTTAAGATTTGCCTTTTTATTTCATCTCGCATTTTGTCTGTATTAGGATTTTTTGATAAGTAATTAAACCACCTAACGCCGTTTTCAAAATCCAAAAACCAGTCATTGTAAAGGCTTAAAATTTGCGTTTTCACATTTTGGGCTATTGCAGCACTATCCGCTTTATGCCCTAGTAACCAGTCGCCCTCGCTATCTATCGCCCTTACTTTCACTTATTACCCCTTAGTTTGGTTGTGTAGTTGTGCCGCCGCTATCGCCGCCATGTGTATGGTGTTTTAAACTTACGCCACTACCTATCATATCTTTGGCGGTAATTGTGCCACTACTTACGCTATCGCCCTCGACTTGTGAAAAATTGCCAACTAGGTTTTTATTTCCTACTTGCTTGTAGTCGCCCGTCTGTTCTATATTCCCCTTGATTATGATTTTCCCCTCGGTTAGTTTTAGGTAAGTGCTTTTGCTTAGTGTTCGCATGCAAACGCCGTCTAAATCCACATCTTTAACCGCTAAGGGGCGAGGGCTAAAGCCAGTTAAAAAGAAGCCATCCGAGTAGTCGTGTAGCCTAAAATCTAACGGCTCGCCCTTGCTAGCACTAGCAAACCAGCCATCAATGCAACGCTCAGCAAATACGCAAAGCCCATGATCGCCCTTTCTTATCGGCGTAGTAATTACAAAATCGCCACCCCTAAAAAATTGCGCTGGCACATCATCTATTGGCGGTAATGGTACGCTTACGCCGTCACGTTTTAGCTCGTTTATCATTAGCTCTACTTGCACCGTATTATCGCTTGCGTTAAATTTAAGCACTTTAGCAGGTAGCGCCGTATGTACTCCTGCCTCAAAGCTTAATAATCCGCTATCAAAAATTTGTGTTAAATTTGGATCGTTCATTTTTTCTCTACTTTGTGAAATTTGCCATTTATGGCGATTAATTCCGTTTGCCAAGTATCGTTTAGAAAATCGCCGCTATGCGTTAACTGAGTTATTTTATAGTCGCCGTCATATTCGCTTAAAATTGATTGTATTCGCACGAGTGAGCCGATATTTAGTTTAGGGTTTAATAAGCACGTAACCCTTAGTCCGTCGTCTGTCTTTTCTGGGCTATTAATTAAGCCAGTTTTTTCGCTTAAAACAAAGCCCTCGCTATCATTGATAATTTTATTCTTTGGTAAAATATTTAAATTGCCGTCTAATATATGCCAGTTAGCGTCGTTATTTTTGGCTACGTGCTTTAAATAATCCTTTATATCGCCGCTTAATACTTTGCATCTTGGCAAGGCTTTATCTTTTGGCAAATCTACTACGCCTTGCTTTGAGCTCGACATTGCTTTAACGCACATATTTACTACGTCGCTATCCTTTACGCCAGCTTTTAGCGTTGTGTATAACCTAGATTTTGAGTAGTCATTTTGTCCGTCGCCACACTCAATATGTGTTATAAAATCTAAATCGTTACGACTGGTATAAGCTTGCGTTATTTGTCCTGCAAAAATTAATCTTGGCTCGTCATAGCCTGCAAATAATTTCACTTGGTTAAAAATATTATTGGCTATTTGGTTACGGTTATTGGCATTTAGGTTGTAAATTTCGATTTTGCTAGTGTTCGGCTCTTCGCTTATCGTCTTTTCAATGTTAAAGCTTATGGCGAGATTGTCTATTACTATGCTTTGTTTATTATTGCCTATCTCTAAGCGATACCGCCTGCCGTATTGCCTCACACCCTATCCTTTGCTATTTCGCTCATCGCCTCGTTAAACTCTTTTTTGCTAATGGCGTAAAGCTTCAAGCGTTCGCCTAACTCGCTAAAATCTACGCAATTAACGCCGCTTTTCGTGGTATCAACTAACATTAAAATAAAAGGTAGGTTCTTATTAATAAGGCTTGGTGCATTAACCGCTAAGCCCTTGTTAAAAGCCAAAATTTTATTTGTGTTTAGATCGGTTAAATCAAATTGCCAAACTGCGCCAACCTCGTTATATTTAAGGGTTAGCTCTAGCTCCATGCCGAATATATTAAAATTTTGTGTTTGTTTTAGCTCGTTTGTTGTTGGTATTTCGTAAATCAAAATATATCCTTTAAAAGGCTTGATTTTTTTAGTTTTGGCTCGGTCTTGCCTAAATTTACACCTCTTTTACCTACGTTTAGCCCTTTAGCCGTTTTTGTTTCAACGATAAAAATCTCCTCGAGCGTGAGTGTAACATCAGCGTATAGGTCGCTTTCAGTAGTTACTTCAATGCTTGTAATTAACATATTCCTATATGTTTTTAACCCAGTTGTCACGATCAAAAACTCGCCACTCTTTTGCACTTCTAAAAGCTTTTCATATAGGCTTTGTAGTCTATTTTTGGCGGTGCTATTGTCCTTATTTTCTTTTCCGTCAGTTAAAAATGGTGCTATTTCGCGTATTTTCTTATCAACGCCAAAAATCCTAGCGTATCGCATTACCTCGTTTTTTATATGCTTTACATTGTTGTAGAGTTTGTATGCCTTTTGAGTGAAGCGATGAGCGGTTTTTATATATGGCAGGTTAAAACGGACTACTTGCATAATCTCGTCACCCCTAGTTAGCGTTGGCGGCTCATAGGCTACAATTTTGCCCTTGATTGTTATTTCTTTTGGCTCTAGCACGGCATGATCTGCTATATTTGCACCGCTTTCAATAGGATTTTTAGTAGTGCGTAGCGTGCTTTTATTGTTTTCTTGCTCGGTTGCGTCTAGTCTAAACGTGCCTATCTTACGGCTTGTTACTTCAATCATTAGTAGCCACCTCTTAAATTAGCTTGGGTAAATGCTAGATCGCTTTTTTGCCTATTGTTTATTATTTGGTTGGCCATTTGTGGGTTATTTGTATTTATATTAATAGTTGTTGTAGCTGTTCCGCCGTTATACTGCACCGATCTATTATTATCTGCGTATTGTGTAGCCAGCGCTGCTTTTGGCGTATCGTTACCAAAGCCAAATAAATTTTTTGTTCCTTCCCACATATCTTTGGCAGTCTGACCTATATCAAAGTTTTTAACCGTATCAACGATCGGAGCTATATATTTGTTGTATTGATCTTTTATCCATTTAAATGCAAGCTCAAAAGGCTTCATGATAACTTTGCCTAAATTTTCAAACCCGGCGCTAATATACGCCCAAACGACAGCAAAAAGGTTCTTAACCGCTTCAATAAAGATTTTAAAGGCGATTTTTATGTTTTCTATCCAAGCATTAAACGCCGTTTTTATCCCACTCCAAAGCTCGTCCCAGCCTTGTTCTATCAAATCAAAATCGGCAGTAAAAATACCTATGAAAATTTTAAAATACCCTACTATTGCATTAAATATCCCCCTAAAAATAGTCAAAATATTATTAAGCACTTGTTCTATCGTCGGTTTAACCGAATTAAACCATACAATAGCTTTTTTGCCCCACTCGATAAACGGCTTCCAGTAGTCGCCGAATAAACTTTCACCGCCGTCTAAATAGGTCATTAGATCGTCAATTAGTAAAATAAGACCACCTATTAGCAAAATTACCCAGCCGATAGGGTTGGTTAAAAACGCCGCTAGCATTACACGTTTAACGACCGCCAAAACACCTACAAGAATTAATAACGCCGCTTTCCAGCCTATCGTGCTACTTATTACTTTATTTAAAAATCTAAACGTGTTTGTAAATACTTGCCCTAGCTTCAATATCCACTTAAAGACATTAGTTAAACCCTCGACCACTAAAGCCTTATTTGCTATTAGAAAGTTGTTAAAACCTTTTAGGCTTTGATTGACGACTGGGATTAATTTTATCGCTGTTTGGGCTACTATTGACTGCATCGCCGTTTTTGTTTTTTGTAGTTGATCTTGATACTCTTTTGCTTGATTTATTTCGGCTTGTGTGATATTAAATAGTCTATCTTTTTTCTTTGCTAGTTCCTCTATATTTTGCAAAGGCACGGTTAAGTAATTAGCTATTAGCCCACTAGCAGCCGTTGCTGCTGAACCTATTAGCATAAATTTGCTTCTTATATTACTTAGCTCTTGTTTTAAGTCGCTAATAGGCTGGGCTGTTTGTTTAGCAATATTAGAGATATTTTTTAACCCTTGCTCTATCTGCTTTATCTTGCCACTATCAACATCAAATCCGATTTTGTAAAGAAATTCATCTAATAGCACTATATATCCTTTTAAGGTGCATATTAGAGTATTTTTGAGTTGATTTTTCGGCTTGTGTGTAGAAAATAGAGGAGTGAGCCTTATTGTTTTTCTAAGGCTCGACGTTCCTCGTTTAGTAGCTCGATAATAACCTCGTGCATTGCGATACCGTCCTCGAAGTCGTAGACGGTGCGTAGATCGTTTAGCGTGGCGTAACCTTTAACAATCGGTAGCCACGTTATCCAATCTATTTCAAAGTCGCCTTTTACACCTTGTTTAGGTAGGCTGTTATACCCGTTAAGGATTTTACCCCAGCGGGTAAGAAGTCTAAAAAATGGTATTTTAACCCCTCTAAAATAAGCTGTGCGTAATCGCCTCTATTGGCGTTAAAATGCGTTTCGGCTTGGCTCATATTTCTTAATAATATTTCGCCACCCTCTGCATTTATCACGCTAGCATATTTTAAAATAAAATTTTCTACACCGCTAAACGCTGCACTGCCTATATTTGCTATTATTTGTCCTACGTCTATATTCACGTCCTCGCCCTGCATTTTAATAGCGTCTTTGGCTAGCCCTAAAAGGCTTTGTAGTTGTGTTTTAGTTTCAAAAAAATTAGCACTTCTTAAAACGTACTTATTTTTGTTTATCATTAGCTCGTATGTTTGCATTAGTTACCAGCTCCATTTTCTAAGCGCTTGCTTATTCTTTCAAAAGCGATTTTAAACTCGGTTGGGTTGTGAGCGTCGCCCCTTTTTAATCCACCGTCATTTACGAAAAAGCCATTTAAGCCACTTAACTCGTCGCCATTTAGCGTGTCTTTAAACTCCATTGTCATAGGGCTAAAGCTTTTAAACTCTGTTCTTTGCTGGTTGTAAAGGTCTTGCAAAAATTTACAATCCTCGCTATGTTGTAGAAGCTTTAGGGTTAGCGTGCCACTTTGGTTGCAACTGCCCGTAAATACGCCTCTACCGCTAGCGCCTATTGTATAGGCTCCTGCATCAGCTGCGTTTTCTATGCTTATTACATCGCTTCCGTCTGCATAAGCGGTTATTTCATAGCCGTTTATTAATAAAACGATCGTATCGTGTTGGTATCTTGCCATTTTAGCCCCTTATCTGTTGTAATTTATCAAAATATCTACGCTGTGTATTGCACCAGCTAGCTTAATAGCCACATTAATAGGCACTGACTTTCTAGCTTCTCGGTCTGCTTGTAGTTGCTCGGTGTAGCTAGGGCTAAAAACGTAATAGCCTAAATCCAAATAATCGCCGCTTTCTAGTGTGCCAACTGGATCGCCACGCCATTGTCCCGCTGCAATAAAGCCGTTTTTAACAAATTGCTCGCAAACTTGCTTAACTGCTGCTATTAGTCTTACTTGTCCCTTGTCGGTTTGTGGCACTTTCTTAGCACCTTTTAGCACGTTAAATACTGCTATTTGTGTTCGGTTATTGAAAGCGTCAAGTCCTACAACTTCATCAATAAATTTACCGCCTAAAGCCACACCCTCGGCTATCATACTTACGCCGTCATAGTCGGTGTAATAATTTACGCCTAATTTGTCGCACTTTTCAGCTAAATTTAGCGTGATTGTTTTATCGGTGCCAGCCGTTTTTAGGTTTTTAAATTTCATTGTTTGGGCTGTGTTTGATCCCTCCCAATTAGTGCTTAATGCCTTAGCTAGCAATTCAGCACCTGCGTGCTCGTCGCCCGTGTTGTTGTATGTTGCAAAAAAGCGACCGCTATCTTTATCGGCTATCTTTTTTATCACGTTTGTATTCACACTTTCAAGCTGTGCCTTGCGTGTGATCGTATAGCCTGCAACGCTTGGGTTTTGTGCTGATGTGATCCACTCGTTAAGCTCTGCTACTTCCTCGTCTGCCAAAATAGCTGACGAATAAACGCCGTAAAAGCCTTGTGTTGCGTTGAATAATTTATCTAACGCCTCACTTAGGCTCTCTTTTTTCTGCGTTACGCTATCTTTACCTACGTAAATATCACTCTTGCCACTAACTAGGTTTAAAAGCACGCCTACAAAGTCGCCGCTATCTGCTTTCTCAAAATAACCTAGCCTTGTGTTGTCATTTTTGCCAGCCGTTGCCGCTCTAATTATGAAGCGGTTGCCCTCTGCGTCATATACTGCTTTTATTCCGTCTTTGCTAATTGCCGCTGTTAGTTTTGTTGCCACCGCCTCAAAATCTACGCACGAGCTAAAATCCAAATTTGTATAAACTTTATCCGCTCCGCCTACGTTTAGCTTAAAGCTTCCGCTTGTGATAGCTTTTAATTTATTAATGCCTACGTTTAGAGCCGAGCCTCTTAGTTCGTTTGCCGTTGCTTGTGTTGTTTTGTTCTCTTTTACCCACTTAGCAACGATTGCCTTTTTAACGCCACTAACGCTAAAAATAGCTTTGGCGGCTTTAGTTGCTCTGCTTTCACTGCCGAAATTTAGCGCGGCATCATTTGCACTAGCGATACTTACAAATCTTGTATTCACATCATTGTAAGCCTCGCACCAGTCGTCGCTTAGAATAGCTATCACGCTAAAATCTCTATTCTTTGCTATTTGCCCTTGTTCGTTTAGCTGGATATTCACTATCCTTTTTATCGTTAAACTCATCTATTTACCTTTATGCCAAAATCTGCCGTTTTAATCTCGGCTGTTTTTATCTCGTTTTGAGAAACTTCCACTCTATTTATGTAGCTTAGCGTCAAATCTATACTAGCTCGCTCCTCTACGCCACCGCCCACTATTTGGCTTAAGTTTCTAATAGGGCTAATCGTTACTAGTCCTAATCCTAAAATTTTAAGCCCTTTTAAGCACTCACTAGAGTAAAAAAGGGTGTTTAGTTTTTCGATGATGAAGTTCGCGTTTTTGCCAAAAGCATTTACGCTCACTACGGCTTCACGTGTTGAAGTGATAATCTCTTTTTCACCATCGATAAATTTATATTCTCGCCCTTTTTGCGTGCTAGTTAGCAAATGAAGCGTTAAATAAGCCGCCTTATCATTTAGCGTTTTGGAGTAGCTATCACGCACCAAGCTTTCATCTACGTTCAAAGCCTTGGCTATCAAAACTTTCAAGCCCGTCAAATCTAACGCCTGCAAAGTTTTTGTATCCATATTCGCTCCAATCTTGCATATTAATAATGCGGTAATTTACGCCTTTGTAAGTTATTACATCTTGCAAATTTAGGTTAAATTTTGTATCTATCCTAACTGCTTCTTTGTATCTTTCTCCCTCTGGCAACCTTTGCATTTCGTCATTGCTTAAAAACTGCACCACCGCCTTAAACTCGTCATCGCCTCTTTTGATAACTTGACAAAAATCGCTATCCTCTATTAGCTCGCTAACGTTTATCATTTTCGCACCTCGTAAGTGATAGAATTTAGCAACTGCCCTGTATTAATTAGGGGCTTTGAGCTTTTTTTATGTTTAATCGTGGCTGGCTTTAAAGCTGGGCTTATGCCGCTAGTTACTGCCTCTTTGCTTATCCCTTTAGCTTCCTCGCCTACATATCCTAGCGCCGTTTCTAGCGATATTTCACCTGCAATAAATTTTCCTATTGCGTTTTTTGCCAAATTAGCCACCGCTTCAGCATTATTTATCAAAGGCTTACGCAAAAATGAGCGCTCTGGGATGTTGTGTGCTGGACTGCCAAACTCGTGTATCATAGCTAGGTCTGCGTTGGTTAGCTCGTCGCTTCTAGCGTTGCTTTTAGCGGTTACACCTACCACCACACTAAGCCCTTTTAACTCGGTTATCTTGCCCTCTAGTTTTTCGATCATCTAACTAGCCCAAAATGTGGAGTTACTAGCTTTTTAAGTTCTAGGTAGTGTTGTCCGTATTTGGTTAAATAGTAGCTTCCGCTTTCGCTCTCAAAGCCAGTCTTACCACTTGTATAGCTTACGCTTAGGCTGCCTACGGCTTTACTGCCTATTTCACGCAATGGGTGAGGGCTGTTCGTCGCTTCCGTGTTTAAAGCCCCCTGCATTGCCAAAATGTGAGCCGCCAAGTGTAAAACGCCGACCTCGTAAAAACGCCCCCAAATTTTCTCGGTAACTTGTAGCTTTGCCTCGTCTAAACTTAGCTCTATGCGTGTTTCATCTACCGCTTTAAACTCTGGGAATTTATTTAAAAAATCGGCTGCCGTCATTATTAAGCCTTGTAATTTACATAAGCCACTTTGTCAAGCTGGCGAATTAATGTACCCGTAAATTTAGCCTTAACGGCGATTTCCCAGCTTAGCACACTTCTTTGAAATGGTTGCATTGCTGTTGGCGATAAAGCCCAGTCAGTGCTTAGTACGTCCTCGCTCTTTGTATATACAACGGCTCTATTTTTACCCTTGCCACCACCTAAGCCTTGTGCGAAGCCTAGAGGTATGCCAACGATATTAACATCGACACCTGTGCTTTGTGATAGTGCCTCTTTAATAGCGGTTAGTGCATTTACGCCACCATTTACCGCGCCAATAGAATTGTCATATTTGCTAGCTAGTGCCATAAGGTCTTTGCTATCGATCGCTATTGTATTAGGGATTAACAGACCGCCGTTTTGCTCGTAGCCAAACTCAATTAGCGACAAGAAAAATGCTCTAGCTTCTGCACCAGTCATTGCACTAATAGCTGTGCCAGCTGTTAGGTCTTTTGCTTTTACGCTAGTGTTATTTAGCAAGCCTTGCACTGCTGGCAATTTAGTGTGACCGACAAGTGCTGTTTTTTGCATTGTAAGAAGTGCTACACGCTCAAGGCTGCTAAGCTTTGCCGTATCTAGCTCAATTTCTAACCTTTTAGCTCTAGCTACTGCTTCGCTAGTATAGACCGCTGACTTAGCCCAGCTTAGGTATAGACCTTTTTTGGCTACGATATTTAAATCCTCGGTTTCTAGCGATGTTGTGTTTTCGTCAATTAAGCCGTTTTCTAAATCTTGAGTGCCCTCAATCTCGCCATAATCTAGTGCGTCTATGCTCTCATCGCCTTTTTGTGTGATAGGCACAAAATTAGCGAGTTGCACTTCTGGATATTCACGCTCTTTAAAGCCCTCGTTAAAGCTAGCCGCCGCTGACGCTAGTTGGCTTAAAATTTCCTCATCTCTTAGTTTCATATTATTCCTTTCTCATTAGTTTTACAAGATCGCCGCTTACTTCGGTTACGTAAAATTTGTCTTTAGCTGCTGTTGTTGCTAGCGTTGCCGCTTTAGCTACCTTGCCAGCGTCTGCGCCTGCTGTTGCTTCTACTTGTATAGTGTCGCCAACTGCCAAGCCGTGATTTTCTTTGCCTTGCACCCAAACTTCACTACCATAAGAGATTGATAAAATGCTCATAACCTCGCCTGGCTTGTTTTCGCTTTTAGTTCCCATTTTAAGGCTAACGCCCATAATCTGATCGGCTGCTTTGCTTATTTTTGCTACGCCGCCGTCTTTGCTAGTTACAAACACGCCAAAAGGGATAACCTCGGTATCATTATTTACATAAGCTAGTGCTACTACGGCACTTTCGCCCGCTCTAGCTACTTGTCCCGCAAAAGCTCTTTTGTCTAAATAGCCCATTATTTACCTCCAAATTTTTTATTTAAGTCGATTTTGTTTGGCTTAGCGTCGTAAAATTTATCTAGCACGCTGCCGCTATTATCTTTATTTTTAGCGCTTACACGCATCCCCATATAAATAGCTTTAATCTCGCTATCACTTAGTTTTTTGAGCTCACTAGCCTCAAATGCTTTACTATCTAGGATTACCGCTTCATAAACGCCCCTAGCATTCTTAGCGTCACTTAGTTTTACGTGGCTAAAATTTGCTTTAGCGTCTGTTACGGCTTCGGTTGTTGCTGCCTCGCCTTTTAGTTTTTCGATTTCAGCCTTTAGTTCTGCGTTCTCTTTTTCTAACGCTTCAACTTTAGCCTTTAACTCTGCGATTTCTGCGTTTTCGTCTGTGCCGTCGCTATCCTTTACGTTTTTAGCCTTTACATCTGCTAGCTCAGTTTTTGTTTTTTCTAGCTCAGCGGTTGTTTCGTCTAGCTTTGTGCTTACTTCCTCAGCACCGCTTAATGCTTGCTCTAAAAGATCAACTAGCTCATTATTAGCCTCGTTGGCTTCCTCTACTTTCTCTTTACCGACTTCGTCGTTATCTTTAAACTTTTTGGCTGCTGTCAAAGCGCCTTTTAATTTATCTATGAATTTCATTTTTATCCTTTTACTATCGCCTAATTTACAATCTTTACCGGCTCGCCCCTCGGCTACTACCGCCAAATGATTGCCCCTTATATTCGTTTGCCAAATTTTCCCATCACGCTCGATT
Organism: Campylobacter concisus; assembly: GCF_002092855.1. NCBI lineage: Bacteria > Pseudomonadati > Campylobacterota > Epsilonproteobacteria > Campylobacterales > Campylobacteraceae > Campylobacter > Campylobacter concisus. The sequence continues at coordinate 32,007 of NZ_LVLC01000030.1, read as the reverse complement.
AGTTTGCTGTCATATCCGCAACTTACCTCCTTTATTCCTTGTTCTTTAATTATTTTGATCGCTATCTCGTCGTTGATGTAGGCATCGCCTACTAAAAAATCACCCTCACGGCGCACGTTTTGGATATGCCCTATCGCTGTATCTTTCCAGTTCTTGGCTGTTACGTCGTCGTCTGGGTGTGTTAGTGTTAGCGGCTTACCCTCAAAACTTTTAATTGTTTCGGGGCTAAATACTTCTTTTTCATCCCTAAAAACTTTATACACCTTGCCACTGGTGCGTCCTATTTCCTCGCCCAAATATTCCATAGGCTGAATACTTGCCATTTTGGCTTTTGTTATTATGTAGCCGTCATCATTTATCTTGAAATCCATTTATGCCCCTAAAATCGCTTTTGCAAAACATCGACATTGTATATCAACGCCAGGCTTGCATTTCGGCTTGTCCGCTTCTCGTTTTATCCACGTTTTGCCGCCGTCCTTGCTATATACGCTATCATCATCAAAACGACATAGCACGCCTTGCATATTCGCGTGCGTGTGCCTTACCCTTTCATCTTTAGCCGTTTGCCAAATATAGAGCTTAACGCCTAGATTTTGCATACGTTCTTGGTCTAGCTCTGCGTTAATCTTTGCCGTCTGATCTCTAGCTATTAGCCTAGCCCTGCTTTTACTTACGCCCGTACGTTCGTGTATGATCGTGGCTAAATTTTCAGCCCTGCCGTTTTTTAAATAGCTCTCTCTTATCGCTTTTTCCACGTCGCTTAGATAGTCATTTTTAACCGAGGTTATCAAGCTCACATTTTTGGCTACGTATTCGTCTAGTTTTGCTTTTACGGCGGTATCGCCTACAAGCGGGGTTAGGTCTATATCCGTGCCTTTTTGCACGTTTTGGATTAGTCGCTCTTTGTTGGTTTCATTTACTGCACTAACTACGCTTTGGCTTAGTCTTTTTGCGTAGTCTAATGTGTCGGCTTTTCGTAATCCGTCTAATATTTGGGTTGTGTGTTCTATTATTTCGGCGTCGCTAGGATTACCCAGCAAAAACGCTCTAAGCCTTTTTAATAGCGCCGTCTTTAAAGAGGCGATTAGTAATAATAAAGCGTTGCGATATTTAACCTCTGCACGCTTGCTAGGCTGCACTGGCTTAAACTCTTTATTGCGTTTCTTGCTAAATAGTTCAGATAAGGTCGGTTTCATCATTTGGCTCGTCTAACTTTTGGGCTAATAGCTCGGCTTCGGTTATATCCTCGGCGCTTATGTTCTTAATCAAGCCCTCATCTTTTAGCTCTTTTAAAATTATCGCTTCGGTTATTACGCCCTTGTCTAGCAAATTTCCAAGTGCCGTGCTTTTTACGTTTAAAATTTCGGCTTTTTCTTTATCGTTTAGGCTGTCTATGCTGTAAAAATCGTATTCTAAATTTTCGCCTAGGACAAACGGATCGATGAAGTCATAAACTGGGCGTAATAGTGTGTTTTGTAATTCGTTGATAGTTTCATAATATGCTCGGTTGTCTTCTTCACCACTACTAAAACCGCCAGCCCCCTCGCCAAATAGTATACTAATAGGGCGGTTTAATGCTCCAGCTACCACAATACAACTCTTACTCCAAAGCTCGGCTATCCCAGTTAGGTTATTTTCCTTTGTTAAATAGTCGTCCTCCATATCCATAGCTATTGCGTTGGTGTAGCTTTTTGCTGAATTGATTAATTTTAAGCGTTTTAAAATTTCGTCTTCATTACCAGTCGCTATTTGCTCGTTATATCCGTGCATTTTATATACGTCTATTTTGCACTCCTCGATCAAGTCGCTAACGCTTAGTGTGATAGTGTCAAACATCTTTATCACATCAAGGGCGGTGGCTATATCACTTATGCTTTCACGCTGTTCTATGCCGTAGCTCTTAATGCCCCCTTGTACTATACAAAGACGGCTGATGTGTGTCTTAACCCCCTTTACATCATAAAGGCTAGGTCGGTTAAATTTATGCTCTGCATTTCTTGCTTTAAATTCGCCCTTACCGAATACGATAAATTGTTTAATTGTTTCATTTGGCATTAATGGGAGTTGATAGGTTTCCTCGCTTGCGTCAGTTACGGCTAATATCGCCGCCTCGCCATAAAGCAAAACGTTAAAAAGCAGGTCTTTAATAACGCCGTCTATCTCTAGCTTATTACAAGTGTCGTAATACTCTTTTTTGCGTTCCTCGTCTATATTCCCCCAGTCGATTTCACGCCCCATTTTTAGCATATCGCCTATTGTCTTTTTAATGTAGCGTTTAGCTATCCAGCCGTTGTTGTAAGCGTTTAAAAGCTGTGTATTTTTGACTATTAACGGCGTATAATCTCTATTCGCCGTCATTTGTCCCATTTTGGTTACTAGGTTTTCTAAGCTATCGGTTATTTTTTGCCCCATTATTCCGCCTTTTATTTTTGATTAATAATAAGGCGTTTTTGGGCGTTAGCTTCGGCTTGTAATGTGTCCCCAAATTGTTGTTTTGCTTTTTATTAGTGGCTCTAGGGCGTAACGTAATGCGTCTATGTAGTGGTTATTTTCATCTAGTATTTGTGGTAATATATCGCCGCTATGTGGGTCTGTTTTGTAGCTGTATAGTCTAAATTCTCGTGCCGTTTCTATGCAGCGCTCGTGTATTATAATTGCTTCAAAACTGCGTATATACTCGATGCCATCCTCTATACTGCCTTTGCCTTTTATTGTCGGCGTTATCATGCTTAGTCCGTGCCTTTTTAGATAGCTTATGCTTTCAGGGCGTGCATTGTCGGCTCTTATTACATATTTATGTATATTTTCGATACGTTCTTTTAGAAACTCCGCCGTATAATCAAGCTCTAGCCCTACCGCTCCAGCCTCGTGGCTTATATATAGTTTTCGGTCGTGTATATAACACCTTACTGCCGCTGTCGGATCGTTGGCAAAGCCGAAGTCTAAGCCGTGATAAGGATTACCCAATCCGTCCGTGTTAAAGCTCTCTACTCTAAATTTGCCTTTGAAAATTAGTGCATTGCTCTTGGTATTGTACCCACCTAGCCATATATGCTCGTAAGTGCTAGGGTTAAACTTGCGGTCGTATTCTTGCTCTTTATTTAGTTCCTCGGGCAAAAACGGGTTATCGTTAAAATTTGCATGTATTAAAATATAATCGGTTGCGTGGTTATCCTGCATTTGTTTAAAAAAGCTATCCACTGCGTCCGTTTCGTTTTCAGGGTTCCAGCTAAACCAAAGCTCGGAGTTTTCCTTGCGTATAGTTGGACGTAAAAGCTCTAGGCTTCGCTTACTTAGATTTTGTGCTTCCTCCACCCACGCAATATCAAAGCCCTCTAACGATTTTATACTATCGGCGGTATGATCTTGCATACCTTGAAAAATTATTAACCCATTGCCACGCTTAGCTCTAATTTCGGTTAGTGTTATCTCAAAATATTCACTTACCCCTAAGCTGCTTATCTTGCTTTCTATTAGGGCTTTTGATGAAAATTTTAACGATCGTTGTATTTCTCTTATACAAACTATGCGAGCGTCTGGGTTGATTAACATTGCCTCAATTATACACTCGGCAAAAAAGTGGCTTTTACCGCTACCACGTCCGCCTTTAGCCCCTTTATATCTTTTGCTTTCCAGTAGTGGCTCGAATATAGGGGCAGTGTTTAAATCTATTATCATTTATCCAGCTTTACTATCGTTCGCCTAATTTCGGTTACTTCGTTTTGCTGTGCGTTGGTGTTGTTGATAATCGTTTGTGGCTCTTTCCCAAATATGGTTTCTTTATTCCTAGCTGTTATCCTACTGTGAGCTTCAACGTCTGCTATCTTATCGCTCATCTCTAGCATTTCATCCGCTATTTTCTGATTTCTAAGCGCTGCGTTCTGAAAATAGAGCAAATGCTTAGTCCTTTCATCTACTATTCGCTCAATACTATTCACTTCTATTTGGCTTTTACCCTCTAACGCCCTATTTGTCGCTATCGCAGTATTCACTAAAGTATTCACTATTTCGACATTTTCTTGAGGGATATTCTTACATAGCTTATTAATAGTCGCTGGGCTTAGCTTGTAATTTTTTGCTAGTTGATTTTGGCTTACCCCTGCTTTATAATCAGCTATTATTTGCTCTTTCGTCTTGTCGGTTAATTTTAATTTTCCCAATCTCTACCCCTAAAATAAAGTCAGTTGTTGATATTTTTTCTTTTTGTATTTGCGTTTAGGTTTCGTGCTTAAATATTTACTTTGGCACATCTTGCTCCTACTTGCTGTCATTCTATGTTTTAATACCCAATCTAAAAATTCTTTAGGCGTATTTAATAGTGTGTTAAGCTCTGCTTGGTATTTCTTTACCTCACTTACTCTTAGATTATTAATAACGGTTTCGTCCGTATAAGGGCTATTTAACACCTCCCTTATTAAAAACGAAATTTCCGTTAGGTAATAATGATCTTCTCGCTTTTCCCAGCCTGGGTAAAACTTATCGAGCACGGCATAAAATACGTCTAAATGTTTTAAATTAGGCAAATCCATTTATCTAATAAATCCTAAACTCGCCCTCTATTACTCCAAGGGCTATTTTTCTCTCTAGTAGTTTTCGTTTTATCTTGAAAACGTCCGTTTGCATTCCTTTTACGTCCTCTATTATCTTCTTGCCGTTTTTAAGGCGATAGGTAAAATCTGCTATGTATCTGATCTCACGTATCGTTCTAAAGCCTTGCTTGGTTGTTTCATCTGATATTGTGTAGCTCGGCATAAGTGTAAAAGGCACTTGGCGGTTTAACTCGCTTATCTCCCCAGCTCTTTGTAGGGTTTCTAGCTCTTGGTTTCTGCGCCACTCCTTAGCACTATCAAAGCCTTTGGTCTTTCGGTTGTGGTATTTGTTCCTAACAATCGCCGAAACGTTGCCAATTCTCATCAGCTACCTCCTCGTATTTTTCTATACTCTCGTGTTTGTGAGCGTGACACCATTGATGACACTCTCTACAAACGGCTATTTGCTTGCTGTCGTCCTTATCTGCTCCAAATCTGCCATATCTTACGTGGTGGCACTCTATGCTTTGTTGCTCCTCGCATATTTGACAAAGCGGATACGCTTCAAGTAGTCTTAGTTGGTAGGCTTTATTTTCACTTCTAGTTAGTCGCAAAATAGTCCCCTTGCTCCGCTCTTATAGATCATATAATCAGTCTTTGCTTGTCCATTAGTTAAAATTGCTTGTTTTAGGCTATATCCTCTAAAAACTTCATTGCCACACTCTATTAGGTCGTCTATGTATGGCAAGATGTCGCTATTTTCACTCGAGAAAAATATAAAAGGCTCCCTTACTAGTCTAATTAACTTTAAAAAATCTCTTAGCCCCCAAAAGCACTTATAGCCTGCTTTGTTTGTTTGCAAATATGGCGGATCTAAAATCAATACAACGTCTTCATTTTCAAATTCTTTTATCAACTCCATCGCATCTTTGCGAACTATCTCAACGCCTTTTAAATAGCCATTTGCTTGATATAAAGTCGCATTTGGGTTGACTAAAAAAAACGTTTTTTCTTTTTTAAATTCATCTTCATTATGAGCATATTTGCCACTAAAAAGAAGCTTTGAGCTAAGCGTTAGCCAGTCGATAAAATATCCTCTTTTTATATACTCATCTATGATTTTTATAATTTTTTCTCTATCCTCTTCACTTACTTTTTCATTTTTTTTATATTTTTCTGTGATAGGTGCTATCGATCGTAAAATCTCGTTTGTTACCTCTATGTTTGCCAACCTTTCGCTGTAATTATCGTAGTCATTGTAAATTACCCTTGCGTTAGGATAAATTTGCTTTATATTGTGACTAAGCAGACCAGAGCCACCAAAAGCGTCGATAAAAATTCCGTTTCGGTGTGCCCTAAACTCGTCTTTTATTAGCTCCCTAAATTTTTTAATAAAGTTTCTTTTTTGCCCTTGAAATGGCAAAGGGGCAGAGTTATATATCAAGGCTAACCTCCTTTTCATCCTTGTGTTTCTCGTTCCACTTTCTCATTATTTCAAGTACTCCGCTTGCATCCTTACGGCTTATCTCAAAGCTATCAAGTATCTTTTTATTTTCGTCTGCTACCTTTGCGATTATGCTAGCTCTGCTTTCGGCTATTGTGATATATACGGCTTTCATTTGCTCTCCAAGTAACGTTCAAATATCTTTTTGCCTATCTCGTAATCAACTTCGTTTCTTATGGCTTGACGTTTGTTTTTTATCTTAAATTCGTCTAAGCTAAAATCTTTAAAGTCTGCATTTTTTACGTGCTTTATCACTCTAAAGGATGGAGTATTTATCCCATCAAGTGCAAAACTACTCCAAAAATAATGCCTACCTATCTAAGTGGTCGGCTTTATGAGTGGCTCGTAATATGGCAATACATTCTCAACTACAAAAGCCTTTTTGCAAAACGTCTTAAGATAAGATATAAGCTCATAAAGCCTAAAATCTGGCAAAACTCTCGTTGCCTCATTGCGTGAGTTATTACAAAAATTTAGCCTGCTGTGACTTTGACACGGAGGGCTAGCCCATATAAAATCAAAATCTAAGTAATTTTTAGCAGCATAGTCCCAAGCGTCGCCTACTATCACATTGTCGTTTGGATAGCGTTTTGAATAAACCTTTGCTATTTCAGGATCAAACTCAACGGCAGTTACTTCTATGCTTATGCCTTTTTCTTTTGCTATGTCGTCCCAAAACTTGCGATTACCACCAAGTCCTGCAAAAAGATTTAGAATTTTCATCTCACGCTCTCTTTGCAATATTTTTACGTATCTCTAAAAATTTTTGGCGTGTCTCGTCGCTCATTTTGAGCGGTGCGTCTGGATCAGCTGGGAGTAAATTTGCGTTATTTGCCGCTATTTGGGCTTGTTTTACTTCGCTTTCTCTTGTCTTGATTTGCACTACGCCTATTTTTTCTTGGTGCTCTAGCAGGTATTCAAACAAGTGCGTTTCTTCGTCGCTTGTTAGGCGTTGAAATACGCCGTTTTCTAATACGCACTCGTTTCTTAAAACGCCGTTTGCATCAACTGAAATTATTGTGCTTTCTAAAAAACCGCTACCAGTTCCACCATTGCAAAGCCTTGTGCCTCTGTAAATTTCTTTGCAAAACGCCGCTAGTGTATCTACGTCGTTAAAAAATCTAAGTCCCTTTTCTCGCATTTTTAAAAACACGATCTTGCTCCACTCCATAGTTGCACGAAAAAGCAAAGCGTCTGTGTTTTGATATTCTTTGCGATATTTCTCAGCGAAGACTGAAAAATTAATTAGCTCGCTTGTAGCCACGTTTTTTAAAAGCAAAGAGTATTTAGCTAGCCTCGCAGATGGTAAAAATCCCTTGCTATCGCCATATAATTCACAAATGATTTGTTCTCTATCGCTCATAACGCCATTTTCCTTTCTCCGCTGATTATTTCGTTTGCTACTCTCTCAAAGTATGCGTCGTCCATTTCGCCTGCCATTGGGGCTTCTCTTAGGACTACGCTTGTATTGGTTGGTGTGTTTTTACACTTGCCCCCTCGTTCTCTTTCTGTGCGATCCCAGTTTCTCATGGTAGCTTGCCAGTCTTTCATCGGATTTTTGCCAACTACCCAGCCTTTGCTTTCGTAGAAGTCAAAAAAGACTTCACAATCAACTAGGGCTAAATTTGCTTTTTGCTTGTAGGCGATTAGTTCATCTAGCGTTGGTTTTTGAAATCGTTTAGCTGGTTTTTTCTCGCTCTCGCACGCATGCGCACACGTAGAAGCGTTAGCTTCTTCTGTCTCTAACTCTTTCTCTTTCTCTAACTCTTTCTCTAGGGTTACGTTTTCGTTACCGCTCGTTACCGCGCTGTTACAATGTAACGCTTTAACCTCTTTTTGTTTAGCTCTAAATTCCCTAACTCTCTTTGCGCTGTCGCATTCTTTGCCACTTAGGCTTGCTGCTTCGGGGAGTCTCACATCTTCGCCTTCGCCTTTTTGCAACAATCCCAAGCTCTCAAAGATAGCCATAGCGGCTTTGACATTTATCTCTTGCTCCCTTATTTTTAGTGCGATCTCGGCTTCTATCGTCGGCTCTATACCATCAAAAAATATAACACCGTCATTATCTAGGCTTTTTAATAAAAGCTTAAGATAGATGCAGGTGTAAGTATCTCCACCAGCTACGCTCCTTATTTTTAAAATTTTAGGATCGTCGAAAAAATCTTTTTTTAGCTTTAGCCAATAATATGTTTTACTCATTTTTTAATCCTCAAAAAGTTTTAAAATTTTAATTTTTCTGTAAAGGTCGTATGAGTTTGCTCTTTCAGGAGCAACCGAAATATAGTTAAGCTCCGATAATTGTTTTAAATATTTTGAAATAACGCTCTCTTTTTCTTGTATTGCGCTAGCGAGCATCCCTATGGTTTTGTTAATTCCACCCTCATTGTCTGCAATAGAAAAAATATAAAGGAGTAGCCTAAACTCCCCACCTTTAAAATCGTTATCAAAAACCCATTTGGCGGGGATAACAAAAAACATATCTTTTATTTTTGTGTCACTCATCTTAGCCCTTTCCAAATTTCAATAAATGTGTCAAGTATCGCCATAACACAAAGAGCCACCAAAAGATATAATGGAGTATTCATTACGCTATCCTTTCAGTTGGTTTTAGTATTGACGTGCTACATCCGCTTATCACGTCTTTTTTGATCCGATTTCGATTAAATAGCCACGCTCTACTAGCTCATTTACACGTCCGCAGACGCTATTTATCGCTACGTTATACCAGCGTGCTATTTCTTGTCTTGTCGCACCCTCTTTGTGTTCACAAAACATTTCATAAACGGCTCTACGTTTGCCGCTTAGCTCAGGCTTTAATTTGTTGTATGCTTCTAGGCTGTTATTCGCGACCATTGCACGCTCCTTAAGTTATCTTTCATATAAGCCCTTTTAAAATTTCTAAGCGACCAAGCCAAGAAATCCACAAAAAGGACTTATATGACAGATAAAGAGATAGTTTTAGAACTTACAAAACTCGCCATATCAAACAAAAGATATACAAGCGGCGAGAAAAAGAATGACTTGCTTGGAGGGGATGTCTCTGAAATTTTTAATAAAATAGCTCAAGAGATAGCCCCAACGCTAGAAAAACTCAATAAAGACACTAAAAAAGACTAACGTAAGCGTTAATCATTTTTGCGATCTTAGCTTGGTCGTCCATCTCAAACTTATCCAGCTCTTTCATCATCTTTTTTAATGACTTACGAAATTTCTTTTGAAATTTTCTCTTTGCAAGCTCTTTCTCTAGTTGTTCTTGCGTTTTTTTCATCTCCTGCCCCTTAAAATAAATTTACAAGCATTGACTGCCACCGTAAACACGCCAGCTAAGATAAACCCGCCGACGAAAAGCGTTATGCTAGTCTTTAAAATTTCGATCATTTTTTAGCCTTTTGAGATTTTTCTTTTAGCCTTTGAGTTCTATACCAGCCGTTTTTTACTTCCTCCCAAAAAGTCGGTTCTATGCCATCCTCGACATACATAGCTGTTATTTTTTCTCTCTTAGGGCTAAAATAGCCATACCTTATTCCCTTGACAGAAACCTCTTTACTGTAATGTTTTCTTAATATTTGTGTAAATTCTTTAGTTGTCATAATGAAAGTATAGCTATACTATTCTTAAAAAGTTATTAATAGTATAGTATTGCTATATTAAATTATTTTAAAAAAAGGATATAATTACTATACATTTTACTTTGGAGGATAGCATGGAATACAAACTCAATAAACCACTATTAAAAAAAGTTCTAAAGGAAAAGAAAATATCTTATGCAAAATTAGCAGAGATACTTACAAAAGCCGGGTATGAAATATCAGAAAGCGGTATAAAATTTTGGTTTAAAGACGACAAAAACAAGCCCGAAATAGAAAAAGCACAAGCAATGTGCGAGCTATTAGGCATTCCAACAAACGACTTAATTTTACAAGACTTATTTCAGATCGTCCCGCCAGATAAAGAAGCCAAAGATGAAAAAAACAATAGCGATACCGTCTATGTTCCGTTTTATAAAGACGGAGTAGTTTCTGCAGGTCGGGGCGCTGAGAACGACGATTTTGGCGAACCTGAATTGCTGCCTTTTAATCCAAACGATTTAAAAATTATGTTTAACGTTAGCCCTCACGCAAAACTAGGCATTGTTCCTTGTTTCGGTAACTCAATGGAGCCGACTATTAAAGAAAGTGACTTGGTTGTTTTTTGTGATGACATAAACCAAATAGAGGGCGCTATTTATGTTTGCAAATATGAAAACGAAATATTTATAAAAAGAATAAAAAAACGTCCTACATTGGCGTTAATAAGTGATAATAAGGACTACGAGCCAATAATTATTGAGGAAGAGTTAAACGTCGAAATTTTAGGGCGTGTTGTCGGTTGTTATGCAATAAACTCTAAACGAATTTAAAAGTCCATTGCGAAGTGTATAAAGGGCTAACGTTTGAGGATTATGGGATAAAGTAGACGTGTAGTTGGGAGTTACTCAAAAACATTAGAGAGTAAAAATGACAGAAAAAGAATTTAAAGAGAAATATAATGAGTTGGTCGAAAATGGCTATTTTTTTATATATCATAGAGCTACAGCCAACACTCTTAAATTTAATAGTCTCTGTGCCAAATTTAATTTACCCATAATCAAAGTTGCAAAAATTGGGAAATTTTATCATAACGAATATTGTGATATGTATATGTTTTATTCTGAGGATAGGCTTAGCTATTATGATGCAGAAAAAATTATGGATGATAATTTTAGATAAAAGGCTTTTAATATGGATATAAAATTTTATTTTTACAAGGTAGTTGGGGATATTGATAAAAATTTGTTTGATTACAGCCTAGAAAAATATTTTTCTAATGGACTATCTTTACAAGATGGGCTAATCGCTATCAACGAAAATAAAGGGTTTTTAGATAGTGTTAATGGTGAAAAAAATATTTTTATATTTCAAAAATTTAGAAAAGACTTTAATCCTATCATTAAAGACGAGGTGACTGGGAAAACAAGAGAAATCGAGCTAAACGAAACAGAATATATCATAGAGCAGAACTATCTATTTTGGGATTTTAAAAACGGCGTTATTATTTATCAGAAGACGACGGGAGGGTTTAGTACGAGCGCATTTGAAACCTATGTAAAAGAACTTTTAAAAGGCAAATTTAAAGACGACTTCTTTACCCTAAAACCTATTATATCACGCAATGGCTACGAAAAAATATTAAATTCCGACATCATAAAAGCATACGACATCGCACTAGCTAACCCATCGATAAAAATCCTGCAAGAACTCGGTCTTGACGATAAAGGAATATTAAAAATAGACGATGACGATCTGGGGCGAATCGAGATAAAAATAACAGCCAAAAAAGGCAGAGGTTTATTTGGCGCCGATGTTTTTAAAAAATTGTTGGGGAATAAAGAAAATTATAGTAGAATGCGAATAAAGACATCAAACTCTTATTTAAAAAGTGGTGTTTTAATTGATTTGCTAGATGAGTTTTATACGGTATCTATGAGCGTAAGGGAAAATAAAAAGCGTGTTGCACCTGAAGACATGCTTGTCGTCATAAAAGACGTTTATGAAAAACATATACAAGAAATAATGGATTTATCAAGATGATAGATGTAGATTTTATTTATTCTAATTTAGATAAACTTTTTACTATAAGCTTTACCATGCTAGCCTTTGTTATTGCTGCTATTACTATATTGCAAACTATTAGCACTGGGCGAATAGCAGAGTTTCGAGAAACTGGGCTTATTGATAGCGTTATAAGGCGATATAATAGCTCTATATGTTGGAATTTTATTAGTGGTGTTGTTATATGCTTGCTTTGGTTTATTCGCCCAGATTTTATGAGTGATACCATCAAAACAGTTATTTGCGTTATATCTTTTTTGTTGTTTCTTGTTGCAATTTTTAAAACTTACGACGCATATAGATTTTTAATATACTTTGTCAAAAAGCAGTGATCCGTTTTATCCTCTTTGTTTTTATCCCTTTATCTCTCTTTGCCTTCCCTGCTAAAGTCATAAAAATATCTGACGGCGACACGATCACTGTGCTAAGCGGCAAAGAGCAAACAAAGGTCAGACTATACGGCATTGACGCTCCAGAGAAAAAGCAAGACTATGGACAAAAATCAAGGCAATTTTTAGCTAGCCTAATCGCAGGGCAAGTTGTAGAAGTAGAGCCAAAAGGCAAAGATAGATACAAACGCACGCTAGGCACTATTTACTATAAAGGGCAAGATATAAACGCTCAAATGGTACTAAATGGCTATGCTTGGGCTTATGTAAAATACTCGAGAATATATGTAAATCAAGAAAAGCTGGCTCGTGAGAATAAACATGGGCTTTGGCAGAGTAGCGATCCTGCTCCGCCGTGGGAGTGGCGAAAATTAAGATAAATTGTTGGTATTGTTTTTTAATATTTGTTGTCCTATTGGGGTGTTAATTGGCACAAGAGTTTTAGCTCCACACACTGGACAAACATTTTCTTTTTTTCCTATTAGAAAATAAACAATCAAACCCAATCCCATACTAATAAATATAAAAATTACCCAAAACCATCCCATCGAATACTTTCTTTTAAAATGCGCACCTGTTCTTGAATGGCAAGTGGTGCAAATATAATCTCCCCCGTCATTACTATTTGTCTGATCCGCTATACTTGTTGCTTTCTTTTTAAATAAAATTTTTAGAATTAAAAAAAATAAAACAACCCCCAATATTATCTGTATGTTTTCAACTACGCCGTGAAGTTCTTTATTTGTCGAATCACTGCCTGCCCCAAATAGTGCTATTTGTGTTGCAAACAGCAATAAAACTAATATTTTTTTCATGTAATCCCCTTAAAAAATTTAATAGAAATTATACTACAAAAATATATTTTAAAAAGTATAGTTATACTATTCTATTTTATATAAATTTAAGGATAGTTATACTATACTTCTTTCATCGAAACAAAAAGTAGATAGGCTTCAAGCGAAAGCTGACAGAGTGAGCCTCCTGCGAGTTGCAGGTTAATCACGTTTAAATCTGAAGCGGATATAGCGAGCCGAAACGTCGCTATTCGGTATTAGCCCTGATTTAGGATAGTTTTTCACAGGGTTATGAATAAAACGAAAAACACTAAAACAAAGTGAGTTATAATTACGAGATGAAAAATATAGAGTTATTTGATTATTATGCAGGCATTATTTTTTCGGAGCTTATTGACGAGTTTCCGTTGCCAAAAGATATAAAAGCGGCGGATATAGTAAAAAACGATATACATGTAGATGAAGTAAATAAACATGTAGCTATCGTTTATTACACTTGTTTATGGCTAAAAGAAAACGGCTTTGTAAATTTAGATAACTCTTTTTCATCTCACAAAATGGTTTCAAATGTGATCTTAACAGCCAAAGGGCTAGAGATACTAAAACAAACTCCGCAAAGCGTAGACGGCAAGAGCCTAGGTGATAACCTAAAGGCAGCCGTACAAACTGGCAAAGATGAGTTTATCAAACAAGCCGTAAATAAAATTTTCTCCCTTTCACTTAATCTAATCTCATAATTTTTCTAATAAAAGCCTTGCTTGCTTGGAGTAGGCGAAAGCCCACTAATATTTTCATATACAAATTTTCCTTTAAGTATAAATTGATTTCTAACATCTAGTCGGCGGTGGCGAGCAAGGTTTCTATTAGAAAAAGGAGCTTAAAAATGAAAAAGATAATTAGATTTTTTCACATAATTTTCAGCAATGGTGGCGAGATAAAGAATATCGCCTATCTAAATATCAAAAGGGGTTAAAAATGAGTTTGAACTACGACCTAGTATATGCCGAGAGCGACGTGGCACACATAAATTTAAACAAAGAATACGACGAGCTAATAACTGACATTAAAGCTGTATATAGCCGTCATCGCTACACGTTTAAAAATGCACTTGGCGAAAATAGTGGCGAAATAATTGATCTGCTTATCGAGCATTGTAAAAAAGACTTTTTTGCCTACGCAGCGCTTGTCTATGTGCTATGCGTTGAAGCTGAAATGAGCAACGATGCAGTTTTAAGTTATACGGCTACTTACCAACAAACACTTAAAAAACTACGAGAGGAGGCCCAAAGAGATGCGATACTCCACACTAAAGAGGCTTGTTAAGTTCTATGGCAAGCCAAATATGACAGTAGGTGAGTTTTTAGAGATTATAAAAGGATTAAATAATGGCAAATTTTAAAAAATACTGCCCTAATGTATGGGTGGCAGAGTGTGAGGAAAAACACGAAAAAGGTGAGTTTATAACACTTGAAACACAATATGGCAAAGAAGTTGAGTGCGAGGTTTATAACCTAGTAGCTGAGAAAAACGGAAAATTTTATTATTCGATAGTTAGGCTAGAGGAAGCAAGTTACGCTGAAATAAAAGCCGAAAAATATAGAAGTTCACAAAACTTACACGAGAGTAAAAGCCATGAGTGGCACGAAAAAAGCCAAGAGGGGGCAGAGTTTCTAAGACTAGCCGAGCCGATCAAGATCGGACACCATAGTGAGCATAGACATAGAGCCTTAATTGAGCGCAACTGGAATAGGATTGGGAATGCTGTAAGAGAGCAAAAAATAGCAGACGAAAAAACACGCAAAGCTGAATATTGGGAAGCTAAGGTAGAGGAGATAAATTTATCAATGCCTGAAAGCCTAGAATATTTTACGGCACAGCTAGAAAAAGCCAAGGCGCGCCAACAAGGGCTAAAAAATGGCACGATAAAACGCGAACATAGTTACAGCCTAACTTATGCGACAAAAGCTGTTAAAGAGCTAACAGCAAAATTAGAAATAGCCCAAAAATTATGGGCTTAACCCATTGTTAAAAAATTGAGAAATTTTTAACATAGATAATAAATACGTTAAAAAATAATAACAAAAGGATAAAAATGGAATTAATTGTAACTTATGAGGCACAAACAGCAGATAGTCAAAAATTGACTACTAATTTTGAGGAACTAAAAGCTGAAGCTAGCAGGCAGGTAGAGAAATATTCTATCAATGTAACCGAGGAAAACATCCCTGAAGCCAAAAAGGTAATGGCAAATTTTAATAAGGTTAAAACAGAGATTGGTGAGCGATATAAATTTTATATTGATAAAATTTCAGCCCCAGTAAATCAACTAAAAGCCGAAAAAAAAGAGATCGAAGCTATCATCACGGACGGCCGTCAAAAGATAGCAGATGGCGTGGCAAATTTTGAAAATGCTAAGCTTGAGATAATTGCAGCAAGGATAGCAGAATATACAAAAAGCCTCTGCGATGAAAAGGGGCTAAATTTTGAAAGAATAAATACATCCGATCTAATTAAATTAAACGCGGTAACACCTGCTGGCACTCTAGCAAAAGCCACAAAAGACGCAATAGAGGCTAAAATACAAGCCCTTGAAAACGAAATCTTGCAGGCCAAGATCGCAGAGCAAGAAAAAGCGGCTAGAGATGCCGAAATAGCAGCTCAAGCAAGACGTGAAGCAGAGGAGCGAGCAGCGATAGAAAAAGCGGAGCTAGAAGCAAAAGCAGCGCAAAGAGAGGCTGAACTACTAGCAAGAGCCGAAAGAGAAAAACAAGAAGCTATTGAGCGCGCAAAAGCCGAGCAAGCAACCCCACCATCACAATCTTTTTATGACGTCCAACGTGAAATTTTGCAAAAACCACGCGAAGCCGAAAACGGCAAGGCTATCTACACTATCCGCGCTGAGTTTGAGGTTAAAGCTCCAGCAAATGCCCCGCACGACAAGCTAACGGATAAAATCAAAGAGATGCTAGCTGCGGCGGGCATAACGAATTTAAGCAAAATCGAGGTGTTAAATGTTTGAAATTAGTTTTGATGAAATATCAGAAGACAACAAAAATATTAGCAATAAAGAATATCACGCACGCCCTGAAATATCAAAGAGCGACCTCGACCTACTAGCACGTAGCCCTTTACACTTCAAAATGAAAAATGAGCTTAGGAGTGAGCCTACAAAAGCTTTGCTCTTAGGCTCTGCGGTGCATAAGTTAGTATTAGAGCCAAAAGATTTTTCAAATGAGTTTAGCGTAGAGCCTGATGTTGATAAACGCACCAAAGAGGGCAAAGCGATCTACAACAATTTTTTAGAAAATTTAGGCGATAAAACCTCGCTTGATCTTGATATTTTTGGCTCAGCCGTAGAAATAGCAAACTCGGTTAATTCTATGCGTGAAACAGCTATATTTTTAAAAGATGGGCTAGCCGAACAAAGCTATTTTAGTGAGATAAACGGTGTAGCAGTCAAATGTCGCCCTGATTTTTATAATGAGAAAATGGGTGCAGTGATCGATCTAAAAACAACCTCAGACGCTTCGGCCACTGGCTTTGCTAGATCGGTCGCTAGTTTTAATTACCACGTGCAAGCAGCGTTTTACAGCGATATTTTAAGGAGTTTAGGCAAAGAAGTAAATTATTTCTTATTTATCGCCGTTGAAACAAAGTCCCCTTATTTTGTAGGTTTTTACGAACTTGATGCAGCAGCAATAGAACAAGGTCGCAAGGCATATCTTGAGTTACTAGAGCTTTACAAATATTGCAAAGAACGTGACGAGTGGTGGGGCTATGCAAAAAAAGATGGCGACAAGATAGAGGCGGTGCAAACTTTGAGCTTGCCAGCGTGGAAATTTTACGAACAGATAGCATAAATTTGAAAGGATTAAAGATGAAAGACAAGCAAACCAATATCGTTAGCATACGCCTAGACGATAAAACGCTACAAAAACTAAAGGACGACGCACAAAAAGAGTACCGCCCTTTGGCTATGCACTTACGCAAAATTTTAACAGATTATCTAAAATCTAAAAAACAATCTCGTTGCCCGGATATTTAATATCGTGTTCCAACCCGTTTTCTTTTTCGTAGCGCCTTATAAAATCCTCTATTATTTTGCGGATTTGTAAAGCTACGGGGCGATACTCCAAATCGCAAATATAAGCTAGTTTCTCTTTTGTTAGCGGATCAAGCCTGATGGATATTATTTCGGTTTTATTTTGGCTTTGCTCTTGCACCACCTCTGTTTCCGCATTGCCCCTTTCTTTTTTGCTTTGCCTTAGCAGATCAATGTCTAGTTTTATCTCTTTTTTATCAGACATTATGTACCCCTTTGTACTTTTTTAGCAGTATATCAAAAATAAAAGCTATTTTGAAGCATACAAAAGAATACTTGACAATACATTATAAAAATAGTATTATTCGGCTATGTATTTCAAAAGAATACAAATAAATACTTAAGGGGACACAATGCAACAAACTAAACAGAAATTCGTCCAGTATCTAGCACTTTACCAAATAGAGCCGACGGATACCGACGAGGAAGTGAGCTACAAGGTGCTTGACTGCGCTTATGATTTATTCTGCGCTTTAGACGCGCTATCGAAAAATCACAACGCGATGAGAGCCAAAATTTTAAACATACTTCAACCCAAAGAAAAGGATAAATGATGGAAAATCTAATCATAAACGACCAAGAGATCAAGTTGGAAGTAGCCGACGGTCAAATCTGGACTACTTCTCTACAAATTGCAGATGTCTTTGAAAAAAGACACGACCATATTATAGCTAAAATAAGGGAGCTGCCACAAGATGAATTCACTGCCCCTAATTTTTGGGTGAGTGAATACTCAGATAGCACTGGGCGTAAATTACCGATGTATAAGATGACCCGCGACGGCTTTTCATTACTTGTTATGGGCTTTACGGGCGAGCGTGCCTATCAATGGAAAGTTAAGTTTATCAAAGCATTTAACTTAATGGAGCAAAAACTAAAAAATCCGTTTAACGTTCCGCGTAACTATAAAGAGGCTTTAGAGCTAGCGATAGCCCAAGTGGACAAAATCGAAGCACTAGAAGCGCAACGCCTTGCCGATATGCCAAAGCTTATTTTTGCTGAAGCCGTCGAGGCTAGTGCTACAAGTGCATTAATCGGCGACTTTGTAAAAACTCTTTGCGATAGCGAGGTAAGAGTTGGACGTAATAGAGTTTTTAAATGGCTAAGAGATGAAAAATATCTAATGAACGATAACTTGCCTTACCAAAAATGGGTAGAGGCTGGATATTTTGAAGTTATCCCGCAAATCATAGTGACACCAAAAGGCAATAAAGAAAAATTCACAACTAGGATAACAGCTAAAGGGCAAGTCGCACTAAGTGTAAAAATAGTAAATGCTTTTAAGATAGCAGCATAAAAGGATAACAAATGAACCAACTACAACAAACTAAACCGCAAGCAGAGCAGATAACGAAAAGCAACTGGCTAAGCCAAGACGAGAAAAAAATTATCAAGGCGCAGTTTTTCCCGCCAAACGCTACCGATATGGATATGATTTATTGTATGAAAGTCGCCGAGACTTTTAATTTAAATCCCATTTTAAAGCAAATTTATTTCGTCGAGCGCGTCACCAATATAAACGGGCAAAGAATATCCAAAATAGAGCCGCTAGCCGGGCGCGACAGCTTTTTAACCCTAGCGCATAGAAGCGGTAAATTTGCGGGTATCGAAAGCGAGTGCGGCATAAAGCAAAAAGCCGTTTTGCAAGACGGCGAATGGATGAATAAAAATGAACTGGTTGCGACGGCGCGAGTGTATCGCACGGATAACGAGCGTCCGTTTTGCGCCGAGGTAAGTTATGGCGAATACGTCCAAAGGACGGGGAAAGGCGAGATAACAAAATTTTGGCGCGAGAAACCCGAAACGATGTTAAAAAAAGTCGCCGAAAGCCAAGCCTTACGAAAGGCTTTTGACATTTCGGGGCTTTACTCCGTCGATGAAGTCGGTGAAAACGAGGACAAAGACGATAAGCGGCCGCAAAAATTGCAAACGCCTAATACTCAAAATCTAAACGATCTTTTAAGTAGTTCGGAAAAACCGAACAGCTCAGTTGGTGCAAAAAATTCACAAACTGAGAAAACCGAATACATCGAAGCTGCACCCCTTGAAGTTGAAATCGCAACTGTAAAAGAAAATTTGACAGTTGAGCCAATGCCACTCGATCTACTACAAAGTGAGCTAATAAAACGAGGCGCTAGTGAAACAGAGGCTGAAAAATTAGTTGAGAGGTTAAGTATTGATGATGCTACTGCCTATCTAAACGACCCAAGCAGCATAGACAATTTAATAGAAAAATTAAGGAACTAAAAATGAAAGCATTAGGGATTTTAAGTGCATTATTCGCGGGGCTAAACGGTGCAGATGATTTTCAAGGTGCGCCACAAACAAAAAAGAGCGAAGCCCACATGCCACACTCAAAAACCAGACGCACAAAAGGCGCTTACGATAGAAACCAAAGAATAAGGGCAAATAGACGAAAGGCTAAAAGATGTTTAACAAAATAGTTTTAGTGGGGCATCTCACGCGAGACATCGAACTTAGATACACCCAAGGTGGCGCGGCGATAGGTAGTTGTGGTATCGCCGTAACTCGCAAATATACACTAAACGGCGAAAAACGTGAAGAGACATGCTTTGTTGACATTGTATTTTTCGGAAAACAAGCGGAGATAGCCAATCAATACCTCAGCAAGGGCTCAAAGCTCTTGATCGAGGGGCGATTAAAATTCGACCAATGGACGGACAATAACGGACAAAATAGAAGCAAGCATACGGTAGCCGTCGAAAATATGGAGATGCTAGGTGACGCAAAACAAAACAATCAAGGCTATCAACAAGGCGGGTATTCAAATCAGCGCCCGCAGCAAGGAGCGCCTAAAAAACAGCAACAGCAAAAACCGCCTGAAAGCTACGACGCGCCAGAAATAGACGTGGATGACGACAAATACGATAACGGCGATGAAACAATACCATTTTAATTGTTTGACTGATGTTTGATAGTTAGCTTAATATAAGCTTAATACAGCCATGTAAGAGCCGATATTTTGGGCTTTTTGTTGGTTAATTTTGTTTGACGAGTAAATTATTAAAAAGGAAAAAAAATAATGTTTTTTGGAATATCTGAAAAAATTAGGCGAAAAACAAGAAAGAATTTTAGTGATCTACTCAAAAATCATTGCGGTATGAGTGAATACTCTATTGAAGATTTAACAGATATGATAGGTAGAGATGAAGCTATTTATTATGGGTTAGTAAAATTTGAGAAGGTTGAGAAAGACGGCAAAGAATTTTACACTTGCGACTTATTGGACTGCGATTTGTTCGGCAGAGAGTATCTTTTTGAGCGCCAAGACGATTGCTTGGTGTGGCAGAGGGGTGGGATGTGCGAGGGCGACTATTACGGGTATATCGCCCATGAGCGCAAAGATGGCAAATGGGTAGTTTTTGAGATCGATTATTCGGTCTAGTGGTATCATACCCCAAACTTATGCTAGAAAGCTAAGCATCGAGCAAAGGGCAAAGACTGACTCCGATACTGGCTGATTTTTATGCGGCGAATAAAGAGAAAATCGCCTACATATCAAACAAGAGTTGTGATACGAAATACCGCAAAGAGGCAGAGGATAGCCAAACACTGGCTTATTTTTATATCGAGAATATTTAAAGAGGATAATATGTTTTGGCAAAAAACAGATAAAGAAAAACTAATGGAGCTTTTAGAGTGGTTTTTGGGCCACAATTGGGAATTTAAAAAAGACGACTACAAAAATCTGCAGCGTCTCAATAAATTACTTTTAAAATTTGACATCCAGCCAACTTGGATAAATTTTTCGCTTTACAATTACTTTTACCTCAAACAAGATGAGCGAGAAAGGCTACTTGAAGCATACAAAAAATTAAAGGATAACAAATGAGAAAGGTTAGATACAGAGCGTGGGACAAGGAAGTCGAAAAAATGTTTCCTGTTTTAGAAATTGATTTTGTAGAGGGATGGGTGAGGATGTATAGTAAGATAGCAGGCCGACATTATAATTGGCTTGATAATCTAGTGTTAATGCAATATACTGGGCTAGAAGACAAATATGGCGAAGAAATTTGCGATGGAGACATTCTCACTTGGGAAAACAATATAATTGCTAAAGTTTATTATGCTGACGATATGGCAATGTTTAGGTGTGTCATAGAAGGCACAGAAGAATTTGACCTTTTTGTCTCTAATCAAGAAGCCTCTATTATAGGCAATATTTATGAGAACAAGGAGCTATTAGATGAGTAGCCCAGAAAGAGAAAAACACTTAGCAGCCCTTGCAAGCCTGGAAGCGTTTTGCGAGACACACAATGAAAAGATAAATTTAGTTGAGCAAATACAAGCTCTTTTATTTAAATGCGACGTCCGCTATTTACGGAACGCTTTGCGAGATTTGAAAGATTATATTAAGGAGAGGAAATGAGCGATACATTTATTACTCGCGATGAAGCCTTAAAAGAGCTAGGCATATCTGCACGATCGCTTTATGACAAAGTAAAACAAGGTGCAATAATCGCTAACAAAATAAACTCCAGAGTAATTTATTACTCCCTAAAATCTATACGTGCCTACAAATCAGGCAAAGCCACCCAAGCTATCTAAATAATCACTCCACCACTGCATAAGCTTAGCTCTTGCTTTTAGGTTTTTGGCGTGATTGTATGCCTCTTTAACCTTGTTACTCTCAACGTGTGCGAGGCAAAGCTCGATAACATCACTATTACAGCCGTGCTTATCTATATTTTCGTTGGCGACTGTGCTAAATGTAGCCCTAAAGCCGTGTGGCGTTACCATCTCTTTGTTAAAGCCTAAATTTCTAAGCATTATGCGGATAGTATTATCGCTTAGCGGAGCGACGTTTGATTTTATGGACGGAAAAATTAACTCACTTTTTAACGGCAGGCACTCACGATATGTTTTTAATAGGTTGATTACACTTTTGCTTAAAAACACTTCGTGGGGCTTTGCCATTTTCATCTCGTCTGCTGGGATACGCCAAAGGCAATTTTCAAAATCTATCTGCGACCACTTGGCATTCCTAGCGTTTTGCCCTCTTACCGCGGTATATAGTTGAAATATCGCACACGTTTTTACTCTTATGTCTCCAAAATAATCTCTTATCGCCATTAATACGGCTCTTATCTCATCATCATTTTTTAAGTATGCAAAATGTTTCACTTCTCTACGCCCTAGTAGAGTTTTTTTGTCAATATCCGCTATTATGTTGTGATCTACATACTCGTGTAATAGAGCATATTTGAAAAAGCCATTTAATATGCTTAGCACTCTATCGGCTGTTTCTAGTTTTTCATCCTCGAGTAGTGGGCTAATGGCAAATATTATGTCTTTTCTGCTTATATCTTTTATATCCATTTCGCCAAGCTTTGGCAATAGCAATGTTTCAAACCGCCTTTTCATCCAAAACTGCTGCTTCTCACTCAACTTACTTTTTGTTTTATACCACGCTTCAAATACTGCTTTAAATTTTGTTTTTTCTGCTGTTTGTGTTAGGCTCTCGCCTTGATTGAGTTTTAATCTTAGCTCGTTTCTTTTATCTCTTGCTTCGCTTAGGCTTATTTCATCATATTTGCCCAGTGTTAGGCGGTGGCGCTTACCATTTTCTCGAAACTCATATATGAAAAATTTTGTGCCGTTTGGCATTATTTTAATTAGCAAATTATCGCCGTCGCTGACAAAATATGGCTTCTCTTTTGCTTTGAGATTTTTAAACTGCGTGATCGTGAGTTGGCGTGATAGTTTAGGCATTTTATACCCCTTTGGCTGACTATTTTTATTTTTTTAGCTACTTTTTTTAAAGGCAATCAGCCAAAAATCAGCTAAAAAGTCTTTACTGTTACTTGCTTTTTGTTTCTTTTTATTGCCATAAGTTTATGAGATAATGCTTTAAATTATTGTTAAAATCGAAATTTTGTTGCTGTAATTTGCTTATTAATTCTGTGTGTTTCTTGATATGGTGGCGGGTAGAGAGAGATTCGAACTCTCGGTGAGTTGCCCCACACACGCGTTCCAGGCGTGCTCCTTAAACCGCTCGGACATCTACCCAAGATGAAGGTGATTATATCTTTATTTGCTTAATGCTTGGTTTTTAAAGTTTAGCCCCAAGATAACGACATTTTTGTACTCATTATCCATCAGGCAAATGCCAGGCAGTTCACTCCATTTTTCAAAGCTAAATTCTAAAAACATCTTAGGACTTGCTTTGTTTTCACTAAATATTAGAGTGATAATTTTTTAAATTTAGCCTCTTTGCCTCATCTAGACTTTGACTTAAAAGCTGCTTACCAATACCCATGTCAAGAGTCTTTTTAGCGACATAGATGCTTATCTCTACGCTTATATCGTAAGCGATTTTAGGATTAAAGTCACTTAGTGAGCAGTAGCCTAAAATTTCACCATTTTCTTTATAGACAAAGATTAGGTGAGAGTTGTTATGGGCTTTAAACCAAGACTCTTGCTAACTAGCCGAATATCAGCAGTCGTAGTTTTTTAAAATGTACTAGTTATAAATTTGAGCAACTATTTCAAGATCGCTCAAATTTTTTGAAGCCTAGCCTTTTTTGGCTGCTTGATAGATCGGCTCAAGCTTTGCTGCGATCTCTTTTAGATCTTTTATCCTGCTCTCGTTTGATGGGTGAGTGCTTAAAATTTCAGGCACCTTTCCACCACTTATCTTGCTCATTTTTACCCAGACTTCGACTGCTTCTTTTGGATCGTATCCGGCTCTTGCCATTAGCTCAGTACCGATGTGATCGGCTTCAGTCTCATGCGAGCGAGAAAACGGCAGAGATATGGTGTATTCGCTAGCTAAATTTAGAGCATTAGCTCCAAGATCGCCAAGGCCAGTAGCTGTGGCTATTGCAAAGATGCCTATGCTTTTCATCTGATCAGCACTTGCTTGTTCTCTGCTGTGCTCCCTAAGAGCGTGTGCGATCTCGTGCCCCATGACCGCAGCTAGCTGCGCATCTGTTAAATTTAGCCTTTTTATGATGCCACTATAAACGACTATCCTGCCACCTGGCATACACCAAGCATTTAGCGTATCTTCATTAATGACATTTACTTGCCACTTCCATTTTAGAGCGTCATCTCTAAAAACACCAGTTTGGGCGATGAGTCTTTTAGCGATATCTTGAACTCTTTTTGTAAGGATCGGATCAACATTTAGCTCGCCTTTGCTTCTAGCAGCTGTTAGCGTCTTGACATAGGCTTGGGCTGAGCTTTGCTCCATAGCTTCTGATGAGACTAACATAAATTGCTTACGATCAGCACCAACAACGCCCGCTTTTGTAACGCTTGAGCAGCCAGTAAAGAGCAAACTAGTCGCTAACAATGTAAGTAAAAATTTTTTCATTTTTATTCTTTTTGGACTAAAATTTTGCGTATTATAGCCTGAGTTGGATATACATTGTTAAACGATGAGAGAAATTTAATTTTTGTGATATCAAAAATAGTAATTTGCTTTTTTGCAAATTTTAAAATCTCATTCACTCGCAAGAATTGACTACTAAAATTTGGCTTCGCTTATAGCTTAGCTCAAATTTTAGAGCCGAAATTACTCGTTCATGAAATTTTAAAATTTGTCAGAAATTTTCTAAAATAAAACGCATGCAGTGCGCCAGCACGATTGCATGCCACTCCTAACGTGCGAGGGGTTTAGGGGATTTAAAAAGGGGGATAAGGGGACGGCTTCGTAATTCAAGTCCCCTTGTCTCCCTTTTAAATAAAAAGAAATTTACGAATTTAATAAAGCTATTTTGCAAATTTTAAAATCTCATTCACTCGCAAGAATTGACTACTAAAATTTGGCTTCGCTTATAGCTTAGCTCAAATTTTAGAGCCAAAATTACTCGCTAATGAAATTTTAAAATTTACTAGAGTTTATTTGGTATGTAAATTTAACCCCTACGCTTTGTAGTTTATATTTCTCTCAAACTCTCTCAAACGTTTATTTACAGATCTTAGCTCTGTTATTGTCGTCCAGTTGTCGATAAAGACGCTAAAGCTCTCTCTAACTTGAGAAAAAGCGTTGCTAGCTTGTATAAGTACACCAAGCGTTATAACACCGCTAAATAGGCCATTTCCCATGATAATATAAGGCACGATGACAAGAATTTGTGAAAAAGAGATGAGCCAAAGGTTAAAGTAGCCATAGTGCAAAAATAGTTTGTAATAATTTAACTTTACTCCCGTAAAAAGCTCTAACATGACGTTTGGCTGGCAAAATTTAGACTTATCATCTTCGCCATAAACTAGCTCTTTTCTAAACGCCGCTTCTGCTTTTTGGTTGTTATACTCGATATGTGGGAGTTTAATGCCCACAAACCACGAAATAATAAGACCACCGATGCTAATTATTAAAGCAATATAAACAAGCGAGCCTTCGATATCTTTGATGTAAGGTAAACTCACGCTCTTGCTTAGCTCCCAAAGCACTGGTATAAAGGCAATTAGCGTCATGATCGCCCTTAAAACCTGCACGCCAAGGCTTTCCATTATTTTAGCAAAGCGGTAGACATCTTCTTGAATACGCTGCGAACTGCCTTCGATGTCGCTTTTGCAGTTTTGCCAAAATTTTAGATATCTAAATGTCATCGCCTCTCTCCAGCGAAAGACCCAGTGGCTAGCAAAAAATGAGATCACAGTGTAAGTCACGACGTAAGGCATAGCGATTTTTATAAAGTTAAAAATTTCTCGCCAAAACTCACTTACATCATGATCTTTTGAGTTTTGTACGATGTCGTAGAAATTTTTATACCACTCGTTTATACGGACATTTAGGTGTGTTTGATAGACAAGAAGTAAGATGATAAATATCGCTCCGCCATAAGCCCAAAGTGCCCATTTTTTATCTTTAAAAAATGATGAAAACATAAAGTGCCTTTTATAAATTTTGGCGAATTATAGCAAGCAATATTAAGCATTTATATAAAATTTAAATGTGAGCTATATCATTTTGCAAATTTTACGTAAAGGAAAATGATGAAAAAATTAGCATTTTTGGCTCTTGGCTTTTTTGCAACACTTGTGTTCGCGGCTGATATGAAGGTCTATAAAAGCCCAACTTGTGGATGTTGTACTAGCTGGGGTGAGGCGATGCAGAAGGCTGGATTTAGCGAAGAGGTCATAAAAGTAGATGATATAGCTAAAGTTAAGAAAGAATTTAACGTGCCGCTAGAGCTTTCAAGCTGCCATACAGCAATCATCGATGGATATATTATAGAAGGTCATGTCCCAGCCGATGAGGTAAAGCGCCTACTAGAGCTTAAGCCAAAAGATGTAGTTGGTATCGCAGTGCCTGGCATGCCGATGGAGAGCCAAGGTATGGAGCAAGGCAGTAAAGCCGAGCAATACGATGTTATTTTATTTAAAAAAGATGGCTCACAAGAAATTTTTGCCACTTATATTGGCACAAAAAAACTAAGATAACTTCAAAAATTTTTAAATTTAGCTCATTTTTTGACGAGCTAAATTTAAAAAGAAATTCCCTTGCTTACAGCAATAATACAAAGTAAAAATGTTAGCGGGACGTAGATAAATTTGCCTACAAAATACCAGAAATTACCATAAGATCTATTTGCTCCAGAATTTATCTCGTCTAAAATTTCATCTTTTTTAATAATCCAGAACCAAGAAATAGCACCGATTACCGCGCCGATTGGAATGATATAGATCGACACAAAGTCCATCCAAGGCCCCCAACTGCTAATAGGCTCCATAAATGCTCCTATGCCAAAGCAAACTGCACAAAGTAGCGTGAGCGTCCAAAATCTACTAAGGAGCGGAAATTTATGCATTAGTGACTCGGCGACTACTTCAAACATATTTTGAAGCGATGTGATACCACCAAAGATAACAGCTGTAAATAAAATAATGGCAAAAATTTGTCCGCCGATCATATTTTGTAAAATTTTTGGAAGCGTTACGAAAAGTAGCTTTGGACCTTCGGCTGGATCCATAGCATAGGCAAATACCGCTGGGATCATAACAAGAGCGGCCACAAGAGCTGCAATAGTATCAAAAAAGGCCGTTGTTTTAGCACTTTCAACGATATCTTCGTCTTTTGAAAGGTACGCTCCATAAACTATCATGCCAGATCCTGTGATAGAGAGCGAGAAAAAGGCTTGACCCATAGCAGAAACCCATACCATTGGGTCTGCAAGCTTACTAAAGTCAGGGATAAAAAGGAATTTATACCCATCAAACGCATTTGGTAGCATCGCGACATTTATAGCCAAGATACTAAACAATACGAAAAAGAGTGGCATCATTATTTTATTTGTTTTTTCGATACTTTTTGCTCCAAAAAATAGTGTAAGAAGCGTGCCAACAACGATGATAAAATGATAAGGCAAGACTGAGTAATCTTGAAGTGCAAATGAGTTAAACCAAACATTCGTATCAACGCTCATAAATGAGCCAGTAAGCGCCTGAGTAAGGGCTTTTAGTACGTAGGCGATGATGACTGCGTAGCCGATGGCTATACAAAGTGAGCCAGCAAGCGGAAGCCAGCCAATAATACTGCCAAATACGCCTAAATTTCTACTTTGCCAAGCATATTTATATGATCCAAGCGTACCAGTTTTTGCGCGTCTGCCGATCGCATACTCCGCACTTAGACCAACATATGAAAAAAGAGCTATGAAAAAAACATAGATGAGTAAAAACGCTGCACCGCCATTTGTGCCAAGTTTATAAGGAAAGCCCCAGACATTTGCCATGCCAACTGCTGATCCAACACAGGCCAATATAAATGCCCAACGCGATGAAAAATTCTTTTTGCTCATTGTAAAATCCATAAATTTAGTGATGAAAATAATGTTATCAAAATATGATTTAAGAACTTTTTATAAATCTTAAATTTAAGAAATGTTGTTACTTTTGAGCGCGATTAATTTGACCGCTAAATATAAATTCGCTATAATCAGGCAAAAATTTTTAACTCTTAAGGATCATAATTGAACCCCAGTAGCGATAATTCGCTTTTAATGGTAATACTTGCCATTGTATTCATTTTACTAAATGCCTTTTTTGTTTTATCAGAATTTTCTCTTGTTAAAGTTCGTAAGTCTAGACTTGAAGAGCTTATCAAGGAGAAAAAGCCAAATGCTCAGCTTGCTTTTGAGATGTCAAACAAGCTTGATACTTATCTTAGTGCCACTCAGCTTGGCATCACACTAAGCTCACTTGCTCTTGGTTGGATCGGTGAACCAGCGGTTGCAAGACTTATAGAAGCTCCACTTAAAAATTTCTTCAACTTTAGTGATATCTTAGTTCATACGGTTGGTTTTGCGATCGCATTTACGCTTATTACGTTACTTCACGTTGTAATGGGTGAGCTTGTGCCAAAGTCAGTTGCTATCGCAAAGGCCGAGACTTCAGTGTTAAAAATCGCTCGTCCACTTCACTTTTTCTGGGT
Source organism: Campylobacter concisus (assembly GCF_002092855.1). NCBI lineage: Bacteria > Pseudomonadati > Campylobacterota > Epsilonproteobacteria > Campylobacterales > Campylobacteraceae > Campylobacter > Campylobacter concisus. Next base: position 3,655 of record NZ_LVLC01000030.1, on the reverse strand, counting down.
ACTATTTTCTCCTGTAATTAAGCTTTTTGATATTTTAGCGACCATTGGACTTAAAATTTTAGGCATCCAGCCAGCTAAAGAGAATGAACTAGCCCACTCTGAAGAAGAGATAAAAATCATCGTTGGCGAGAGCTTAAAGGGCGGCGTGCTTGATAGTTTTGAGACTGAGATCATTAAAAATGCAGTTGATTTTAGTGACACAGTTGCAAAAGAGATCATGACGCCAAGGCGCGATATGATCTGCATAAATAAACAAAAGAGCTTTGAAGAGAATTTGCAAGTTGTATTTGAATCAAAATATACTCGCTTTCCTTATATAGACGGCTCAAAAGATATTATTTTGGGCATGATACATATTAGAGATATTTTGCAGCTCCACTTTAGCAAAGATAAAGAGAAGAGTTTTGACTCAATTGTTCGTAAATTTGTCATCGTGCCTGAGAGCCTTTCTATCTCAAAGGTGCTTGTAATGATGAATAAAGAGCAAATTTCAGCAGCACTCGTAGTCGATGAGTATGGCGGCACAGCCGGACTTCTTACGATGGAAGATATAATGGAAGAGGTGCTTGGTGATTTTAATGACGAGCACGATGAAGTTGATCAGCACTATAAAAAGATAAATGACAATATTTACGAATTTCAAGGCAGATATGATCTAGAGAGTGTTGAAGAGGTTCTTGGCATAAGCTTTGACGAAGAGACAGATCAAGTAACGATCGGTGGATATGTATTCAATCTAATTGGTCGCTTGCCAGTTGTAGGTGATAAGATCGAGGATGAAAACTGCTACTACGAAGTAAGAAAGATGGATGGAGCCAGTATCTCACGTGTAAAAGTTAGAAAAAAGATAAAAAATGAAGAGGAGAGCATTCAGTCTTAAATTTATATATTTATGGCTTAAATAAGCCATGTTATGTAAATTTCTATCAATATTGTGATGCTCTAGACTCAATTTTCGCCATCGCTTATTTTATTAAATTTGTTTTAGACAAGTCTTCTAGTTGTAGTCAAGTAAATAAACTCATATAAATTTTTCGAGTAGATATCCAGCAGTAAAATTTAATCTTAAATTTTAAATATAGTTAATATAATTAAAAATTGTTTTTTACGAGGAGTAAAGATGAGAATAATAAATGTAAAAGATATAAGAGAAGTCGTTGCCAAGCTTTGCAAACAGGCCTGTTATGTCGTGACGCCAGATTTAAAGGCTGCTTTTACAAAGGCTCAAAGTAGCGAAAGCTCGTCACTAGGCAAAGACATTTTGGGCAAAATTTTACAAAACGCTAAGCTTGCGGAAGAGGGCGTTGCACCTATCTGCCAAGACACCGGTATGACGGTTGTTTTTGTGCAGATCGGCCAAGATGTGCATATTGAGGGTGGATATATTGAAGATGCGATAAATGAGGGTATTGCGGAAGGCTACATTGAAGGCTATTTAAGAAAGTCAGTCGTTGCTGAGCCACTTTTTGAGAGAAAAAATACCACAAATAACACTCCAGCCGTCATCCACACTAGAATCGTACCAGGAGATAAGCTAAAGATAAAAGTAGCTCCAAAAGGTTTTGGTAGTGAGAATAAATCAGTTTTAAAAATGCTTGTACCAGCTGATGGTATAGAGGGTGTAAAAAAAGTCTTTTTAGAGGCTGTAAAATACGCTGGACCAAATGCCTGTCCTCCACTAACAATAGGCGTTGGCATAGGCGGTACGATGGATAAGGCAGCACTTTTGGCAAAAGAAGCAGCAGTTCGTTCAGTCGATAGTAAAAATTCTGATCCAAGATATGCCAAATTAGAAGATGAGCTACTAGAGCTTGCTTGCAAAACTGGTGTTGGTCCTCAAGGACTTGGTGGTGACACCACTGCTGTTAAAGTAAATGTCGAGTGGTATCCAACCCACATAGCAGGTCTTCCTGTTGCTATAAACATCAACTGCCACGCTGCACGCCACGCAGATGCCGAGCTTTAAGGAGAGAAAATGTCAGAAGTAAAAAGAATAACAGCACCATTTGATAAAGAGGTGGTAAAGAGCCTAAAAGCAGGGGATAATGTCCTAATATCAGGCACTATCATAGCAGCTCGTGACGCTGCACATAAGGCACTTACTGAAACATTGGCACGTGGTGAAAAGCTACCAGTTGAGCTAAAGGGTGAGACTATCTACTATGTCGGACCAACTCCAGCCAAGCCAAATCAAGCTATCGGCGCAGCAGGCCCAACAACAAGTGGTAGAATGGATAAATACACCCCAACTATGATAAATGAAGTTGGTATAAATGGTATGATCGGTAAAGGCTACAGGAGTGACGCAGTAGTCGAGGCTATGAAAAAATCATGCTGTGTTTATATGGTTGCTATCGGTGGTATCGGAGCGCTCATTAGCCAAAGTATCAAAAAATATGAAGTGCTAGCTTATCCAGAACTAGGACCAGAGGCAGTTGCTAGGCTTACAGTTGAGGATTTCCCAGCAATAGTTGCCATTGACTGCGAGGGCAATAACTTCTACGAAGTTGGCCAAGCTCCTTACAAAAAGATATAAATTTATCCCGCTAGCAAGCTAGCTAGCGGACTTTAATAATATCCAAGACACATCGTTTCAGTTAATTTTATGCGTTTTTCAAATGGAGCAGGTGAGAAAAATTTACACTTTTCAATGTAAATTCTATAAGAATAGCTAAGATTAAAATCATCATAAAATTTCTTCAAGTCTATAAATTTGATGCCGCAAATCTCATGAAATTTAAAGAGCTCGTAGATCTTAGAGCCATTTTTTGCTACAAGATGAGAAGGAGCAAGCGAGGTAAAAGAGCAAAATACGCCCGTTGGAATAAGTCCATTTAAAGGTGTGCAGGTTTTTATAATGTTTTGAAATTTGACTGGAATGCTATTTTTTCTAAGAAAAACTATTCTTGAGTTTTCAAATTTAGCACTTATGACATTTTTCCAAAAAAGATAAGCATTTGATGAGATGCCGGCGTTTTTAGCCAACTCAGCACCGAGTACATAATCATCTAAAAACTCATTTGGTGCGAGTATATTTTGCATCTTCATCCTTTTGAAATTTTGCCCATTATAGCTTTTGGAGACTAAAAATTTAGAAAATTTATAGTAGGATTTTAAAAAATTTCAAAAGGAGAAAATATGAAAAAACAAATCTTAACAAAAAATGCTCCACAAGCGATTGGGCCATATTCTCAAGCTATTAGCGCAAATGGATTTTTATTTATCTCGGGTCAGCTTGGTGTCACACCAGCGGGTGAGTTTGCAGGTAGTAGTGTAGAGGCCCAAGCTGAGCAATCACTTGAAAATTTAAAAAATATCTTGGCTGAGGCAGGGCTTACTTTTGATAATGCTGTAAAGACCACAATATTTCTAGCAGATATGGGAGATTTTGCTAAAGTAAATACTGTGTATGCTAAATTTTTTAAAGAGCCTTATCCTGCCAGAAGTACAGTAGCTATTAAGACCTTGCCAAAAGACGCACTTGTGGAAATAGAGCTTATCGCGGCTTATTAACAGATATTGTGTAAAAGTTCACATAATTTAATGCTTAATTATAATGGAGAGCAAAAACTCTCCAAATTTATACTTCAAAAACTAAACCCTTAAACCTAATAATAAAAATACATACTTTAAAATTTTAAAGTAACAAACAAAT